>JAMPFM010000021.1 GCA_023664455.1 Blautia sp. | reverse complement strand
CCTTTCACGCTAGAAATAAAATGAAAGGAGTGTCGAGACTGTCTACTCGACGAAAGGCATAATGCATATGTGTGGAATTGCGGGATTTTGTAACGGAGAATCTGATTGGGAAGAGAATATCCGTAGGATGAACGAGAGTATGTATCATCGGGGACCGGATGCGTCGGGAGTCTGGACGACGGAAAATAAGCGGGTTGTGCTTGGACATCGGAGATTGTCTATTCTGGATTTATCTTCCGGCGGCGCGCAGCCGATGGAGTCACATGACGGGCGTTATGTAATGACTTATAATGGAGAAATCTATAATTACGGGAAACTTAGGGACAAATTGATACAGGAAAAGAAGACGGCTGCTTTTAGGGGGACTTCAGATACGGAGGCGCTTTTAGAAGCAGTCTCTGCATATGGGCTGAAAGAGACCTTGAAAATGTGTAAAGGAATGTTCGCCCTCGCCCTATACGATAAAGAAGAACAAGTGTTATGTTTAGCTAGGGACAGAGTGGGGGAAAAGCCCTTGTATTATGGGTTTGTAGGGGATAAAACCTTTGCCTTTGCTTCGGATTTAAATGCGCTGGCGAGTATGAATAACTTCTGTAATGGAATCAATGAAGGAATCCTGGAAACCTATTTCCGCTACGGCTATATTCCGGCGCCCTATTCCATCTACCGGGATATCTATAAACTGGAACCCGGAAGTATCTTAAAAATAGAAGCGCCTTTTGAGCGCTATACAATAGAAGCTTATTGGTCGATGATGGAAGCAGCCCGTTATGGGCAGACACATCTATTTACCGGAACGGAAGAAGAAGCGGCGAAGGAGTTGGAGCGGAAATTGAAAGACGCCATCCGGGGACAGTTAGTGGCGGACGTGCCGGTGGGAGCATTTTTATCGGCAGGAATCGACAGCTCCACCATCGTATCCTTGATGCAGTCTGTAAGTGACAGGCGTGTCAGAACTTTTACAATCGGAATGCAGGAAGAAGAATTTAATGAAGCCAAAATTGCAAAACAGATTGCCGGGCATCTTGGAACGGAGCACACGGAGCTTTATATTACGGAAGAAGATGCGAAAGAAGTGATTCCCAAACTGAGTGGCATGTTCGGGGAGCCTTTTGCCGATTCCTCGCAGATTCCCACTTATCTGGTCAGCCGGATGACGAAAGAGCATGTGACGGTATCGCTAAGCGGTGACGGCGGGGACGAGCTGTTTGGGGGGTATTCTACTTATTCTTCCATTGAGCGCATCAGACAGCGGATAGCGCGGATTCCTTTAGGAATCCGAAAGCCTCTTAGCCGTGTGATTCTGGGAAGCCCTTTTGGGAGGCGCGGCGCGATGGCGACGAGGGCAAGGCTGCTTGGCGCAGCCGGCATCGAGGATTTGTATCGGCGTTCTGAAATCGGGGAAGGAATCGGGTTGTTATCGAAAGAGGTATTACAGCCTAGTGACAGGGGGGAGCCTTGCGTTACTGCGATGGACGCCTATCCGGACGGATTTTTGCAGGACCCGCAGCACAATCTGATGCTGATGGATATGCTGATGTATCATCCGGACGATATTTTGACGAAGGTGGATAGAACGGCGATGGCGGTTTCGCTGGAAACAAGGGTGCCGATGCTGGATAAGGACGTGGTAGAATTTGCGTGGAGTCTGCCGATTTCTTATAAAATACAAGGAAGCGTCACCAAAAAAATATTGCGTGATATTTTATACCAATATGTACCCAAAGAGCTGATAGAGCGTCCGAAGACGGGCTTTGCGATTCCCCTGCACAAGTGGCTGAAACAGGAGCCGCTGCGCTCATGGGCGGGGGAGCTTCTGGATGAAAAAAAGATAAAAGAACAATCGTTATTAAATGCCGGCGCAGTGCAGAAACTATGGGCGGATTTCTTAGAAAGAGATATCTGGCGTCAGCAGATATGGTATGTGCTGATGTTTCTGGCATGGCAGCGCAAAGCATAGTGTGGATAATATGATGCATAGTGCAGACAATGTGAAAGCATAGCACAGGCAGCACGAGATTTGGCTGTCGGAAAGGCATGGTGCAGGTTGAAAATTCTAGACCATTACAGCCCGGAGCATATCCCCCCCTCTAAGCAGGAAGAGCGGATATCCGTTATCGTGGCCATCTATAATATAGAAGCGTATCTTGAGCGGTGCATAGAGTCTCTTCTGGGGCAGAGCTATCAGAATCTGGAAATCATTCTGGTGGATGACGGCTCCACGGATAAAAGTGGGCGTATCTGCGATATGCTGGCGGCAAAAGACGACAGGATTGTGCCCCTACATAAGAAAAATGGCGGCCTTGCCAATGCAAGGAACGCGGGACTTGCAATTGCGAAAGGAAATTATATCGGTTTCGTGGATGGGGATGACTGGATTGATAAGGATATGTATGAGAAGCTGTTTGGCGCGCTGACAGAGCAGGGCGCCGACCTTGCAATCTGCCGCTACAGGAGGGTGTACCGGGGGCATACGGAAGATGCTTCCATAGACCGCGCAGTCGTTTTCGAGGGATTAGAAGCGCTGCAGGCTTATGTGGAGGAGCGGGAGGAGTACGATATCCAGAATGCCGCCTGGAATAAGCTGTATCGCCGGGAGCTTCTGGAGGATATACGCTTTCCCGACGGAAAATGGTATGAGGATATTCTATTTGCCACAACCGTGCTAACTTACGCAGGGAAGTGCGTTTACCTTGACAGTGCCTGTTATAATTATATAATAGACAGAGAAGGAAGTATCATGAATATGCGGATTAATTCCCGGACTTTTACAGATTTAATTCCGGCATATCGGGAAAAAAGCAGGTTTTTGACGACGCTTGGAAGGGAAGATTTAGCGGATACCCATGATTATTTCTTCTATAAAAGACTGTTGCTTTTTTACCATCAGTTGTCAGAAGAGACGCGTCCCGATAAAGCGGGATACTTAAAGGAACTTGTGGATATCATCCGGGAAAACACGGCGGATAAGGCGCATTATGAACGTGTCTATCAATGTGCGGTTGCCAATCCGAATGAGAAAAAGAAAATGGATTTGTTCCTGATATCCCCCCTTTTGTATCAGTGCGTCATGATGATAAATGAAGCGGTGATTCTGCCTATCAAGAAGCGGAAGCATGGAAAAGAGAGAGAATGAATATTGTGCCGGCGTATAAGCGTTTTGGTTTCCAATCCGCAAGCTGAGGAAAGGGCATGGTTAAAAAGAGATGATTATCATTCAGACGATGGGCGGGCTGGGGAACCAGATGTTTCAATATGCGCTTTACAAGCAGTTAAAGAGCATGGGAAAATCGGTGAAAATAGACGATAAGGCGGGTTTTTTACAGGATGATCAGAGAGACCCGGCATTAGATGCTTTCGGCATTGTTTATGATAGAGCCGAACCGGAGGAAATTATTGAAATGCGGGATTCCTCGCCCGAATTTTGGGCGCGGGTAAGGCGTCGTCTCTTTGGCAGAAAGAACCGCTCCTATTTTGAGGAAGACAAACTCTTTAAACCGGAAATTTTCGAATGGGATAACGTTTATTTAGAGGGGTACTGGCAGTCGGAAAAATATTTCCCCGATGTGGGGGATATCCTGCGGGATGAATTTGACTTAGAGCGTTTAAGGGAAAATAAAGATGCAGGAGGCGGACTTTCCGAGCAGGCGCAGCGGTACTTATGGCGGATTGAACAGACCAAATCCGTCAGCATCCATATCCGCAGAGGGGATTATCTGCTGCCCAGGAATCAGGCGTTGTTTGGCAATATCTGTACGGACGGTTATTATGAGAGGGCGATGTGGGTCATGGCCAAAAAACATCCCGGCTGTATTTTCTACGTTTTCACTAACGATGAAGAGTGGGGCAGGTATTTCTTGAGAAAACATAAGGAAATCAATAATAAAATCATCCTCGTGGATTTGCCGGAAGAGAGATATTATGAAGCCTTTGCACTGATGAGCCGGTGCAGGCACCATATCCTTGCAAACAGCAGTTTTAGCTGGTGGGCGTCCTATCTCAACCGTAATCCTAAGAAGACGGTGATTGCGCCGAATAAATGGCTGAACGGATGGGATTGCCGGGATATGTATAGAGCGGATATGATAAAAATAGATGTGGGGAACCAAGTATGAAAAAAAAGAAGCAGACAGCGGAAGAAACTTCCATGCTTAAAAAAATCGGGTATCTTTTTGACAGGAAACAGAAATTGCAGTTTGTCGGGCTGGGCATTCTGATTTTTATTGGCGGTCTTTTGGAAACGCTGGGCGTATCCATGATGGTGCCGGTGGTGCAGGGTATCATGGAGCCGGAAGCGCTTAGGGAAAATGAAATTATCACAAAAATCGCGGAATTTTTCTATGTAGATATGACGAAGCTTCTGCAGGAAGGCGGGGAAAAGCGGCTGATGCTTCTTTTGCTGGCTGCCATGATGCTTGTATTTCTTGTGAAAAATGTCTATCTTTTGTTCCAGACCTATGTGCAGAATACGTTTATCACACGCAACAGAAACCGGATGATTAGCCGGGTTATGCGGGAGTTTTTAAACAGACCTTACGAAGAATATCTGGGCGCGGATATTCCCACGGTTTTCCGCCTGACAGACAGCGATATACCGAATGCTTTTCAGCTGATTCTCGTCCTGATACAGCTGATTACGGAAGTGGTGGTTTCCGTCTGTTTATGCGTGGTGCTGCTTGTCGTAAGTCCGCTTCTGACGTTGTTTATCGTCGTGATTTTCTTAGGGCTGACCATTCTGATTACGAAGATTCTGAAACCGCGTCTGAATGCGATTGGGAAAAAGAATCAGGAAATCCAGTCCCGGATAGCGAAATGGCGCATTCAGTCGATTTATGGACTCAAAGATGTGAAAGTGTTGAACCGGGAAGAATTTTTCATCAGAAATTATTATGAAAGCGGAAGTATCGGCGCGAATGTGGCGAGAAATTACGCGGTGTTAAACAATCTTCCGCGCTTATTAATAGAGACGATTTTTATTATCAGTATGCTGGGATTTATCATGATTTACATGCTGGGTGGCGGCGATATGAAAGCGTTGATTCCCCAGCTTACGGCGTTTGCGGTGGCGGCGGTCCGGATTATGCCCAGCGTGAACAGGATTAATACCTATCTTTCCGAGATTGCTTATTCTCAGCCCTGTCTGGACTATCTGTATGAGAATCTCAACGAGAGTATGAAGCGGGATGCGGACGGCAGCGTCACGGGTTCTTTCAAAGATATCTGGAAAAAACGGAAAGACAAGCTGGTGTTAGAGGATAAAATCGTGCTGGATAATATCACGTTTGCCTATCCGAACACGGATAAAAATATTTTTACAAACGCCCATATGGAAGTGAAAAAAGGGCAGTCCGTCGGAATTATGGGACCGTCTGGAGCAGGAAAGTCTACGATTGTAGATATTCTGCTGGGGCTTTTACACGCGAAGGAAGGGACGATTACCTGCGACGGCAAAAATATTTTTGACAATTATCCGCAGTGGCTTGCGCAGATTGGCTATATTCCCCAGTCGATTTATCTGGTGGACGAGTCCATCCGGGATAACATCGCTTTCGGTATCGACGCGGACAAAATCGATGAGAAACGAATCTGGGAAGTCTTGGAAGAAGCGCAGTTAAAAGAATTTATCGAAGAGCTGCCCGAAGGATTGGATACGACCATAGGTGACAGGGGTGTCAGATTATCGGGCGGACAGAGACAGCGTATCGGAATCGCCAGGGCTTTGTATCACGACCCGGAAATCCTTGTTTTTGACGAGGCGACTTCCGCATTGGATAACGATACGGAAAAAGCCGTCATGGACGCAGTCAACAGCTTCCACGGAAAAAAGACGATGATTATCATTGCGCATAGACTGAATACGATTGAGAAGTGCGATGTGATTTATAAGGTAGAGGGTGAGAAAATTATTGAGAGCAGCCTGTAGGAAGGCTTGTGGAAGATAGAGGATAGAAGCGGGATACTACGGGAATAGAGATTGTCGGGAAGGATATGTCCGGCATAGGAAAAAAGGAGAAACACCATGTTAGGAATTGAGACGCAGGAAGGTTTCGGGCTTGGGAATCAGTTGTTTTTTTACATTACGACCAGATGTATTGCTATGGATAAAGGCTATCAGTTCAGCGTATTAGACCCGGAGCATTTTGCCAATAATATGCATAGTGACTGCGGACTCTATTTCATGGACTTAGACTATGGCGTACCCTCTAAGAAAGAAGATTACCAGAAAGTTTTCCATGAAAAGGAAGACCGGCTTTTTGTGGGAAATTCCCGCCATGATTTGGCCCACGGCGTCTATATCACCGATACGGACAAAGCCCTGTTCGAGGTAGAGGATGATACGCTGCTTTATGGGAATTTTCAGGCGGAGGATTATTTTATCCATCATAAAGAAGAAATCAAAGAGTGGCTCAAGGTAAAACCGGAATATGACTGTAAGGAATACAGCAGGGACAATCTGTGTATCCTGCATTTGCGCTGCAGCGACTATATGGGTTCGCCGGAGCTGTATCTGCGCAGGAAATACTGGATACAGGGCATGAAACAGATGCGGAAAATCAACCCGGATATGGAATTTATGATTATCACCAATGACGTGAAGGAGGCGGGGAAATTTCTGCCGGGCATTCCGGCGTACAATTTTGACCTTGCTAAAGACTACAGTATTCTGAAAAACGCTAGGTATCTTTTGCTTGCCAATTCTTCTTTTGCCTATTTTCCGGCGTTTACAAGCGATACGGTGCAATATATTTTAGCGCCGAAGTATTGGGCGAGACACAATGTCTCGGACGGATACTGGGCCTCGGAGCAGAATCTTTACGCCGGCTGGCACTATATGGACAGGCAGGGCAGGGTTTTTAGTGAAAAGGAGTGCCGGGCACAGTTAGAAGCCTATAAGAAAAGCTCCAGACGGTACGCCCATGTGAATGAGAGACCTGGCGGGCTGCGTTTAAAATGCATGATGCTGCATGGAAAATATATTTATGGAAAAGCGTATTGTGGAAAAATTGCCCGCGGCGTGGCGAGAAGAATCCGGGCGCGGATAGGGGTAAAATCGAAATGAGTTATCTTGCGAAAACGTATCGGAAAATAACTGCCGCTTTGCAGAATTTCGGACAGGCCTTGATTGGCATTATCAATAGGATTCCCATGCAGAGAATGACGGGATATGCCGCCATATTGTTTCTATTGTCAGTGATTCCGATTCTGTTGCTGGGAAGATATAACGTTATGTGTATTGACGATTATGATTACGGCATGTCCGTTTATCATACCTGGATAGAGACCGGCTCGTTTGGACAGTCGCTGCTTGCGGCGTTTGCCCATGTCAAAGAGGTTTATCTGACGATACAGGGAGCCTATACGTCTTGTTTTATGATGTCCATGTGTCCCATGAATTTCTGGTATGACTGCGCGTTTGTCGTACCGCTTATCATGGTGGGCATGTTCGCGGTATCTTCCTTCTGTCTGGGCAGACAGATTCTGGTAAGATGGCTTGGGGGCGACAGGCAGCAGGCGTCCTTTATCATGTTTGTTTTATTATTTATGTTTTATCAGGTGATGGAAGCGCCTTTTGAGGGAATCTATTGGTACAATGGTTCCGTGCATTATATTTTCATGGAATCGCTGCTTTTTATAGTGCTGACACTTGTGTCATATTCGATATGGAGTGAGAAAAAAGACAAAGCTGTCATAAGTTGTATCGCAGCATCCATCCTCGCGCTGCTTGTGGCGGGCAGCAATCTGGTAACGACTTTGCAGGCCCAAATCCTGACGCTGTTTTTGCTGGCTTATGTCTTTTTTGCCAGAAGGAAAAAACTATTTTATGCGCTGATTCCTTATCTGACTTATACGGCGGGATTTCTTTGCAACGTGCTGGCGCCGGGACACCGGGCCAGGGCTGCGGCGGATACGGTGGCGGGATATTCGCCGATTCCGGCAATCCTGTTTTCTTTTTATTATGGAGTGGTTTTTATCGTAAAATGGACGTCTGTCTTCGTGATATTGACTTGGCTGGCGCTGTTGCCCATTCTCTGGCGGATTGGGAAAAAATCGGAAAAGCGTTTCGCCCATCCCATGTGGGTGACAATAGGCGCATTCTGTATCCTCTGCGCCATGTTTACGCCGACTCTGTACGGTCTGGGGACGGTGGGACTTGCCAGAGTCGATAATATTATCCAGATGGTCTATTATCTGAGTCTGGTTTGTGTGACGACTTACTGGCTGGGCTGGATAAACCATCGCAGCCGTGCAAAAGAAAAAACGACAGAGGTGTCAATCGGATTTAGGCTGGGGGCGTTTCTGGAAAGTACCAAAAATATGATGACCGTGTCATGTTTAATGCTCGTACTGGCAGTGTGGGTGTTTACCGCGGATAAAAATACTTATACAGGCATTTCCGCCCTGCGTTCGCTGGTCATCGGCGATGGGAAGGCTTATTATACGGAAGCGATGGAACGTCATGCGCTGTATACGGACGAAACGATTACTGATGTAGTGGTAAAACCTTTTTCGGCAAAACCGGCGTTGTTTTCTTTGGAAGATTTATCAGAGGACAGCGGAAACTGGCTGAATCTGGCGGTCAGCGCATATTATCGGAAAAATTCGGTGAGGATGGAAATGGATACAGATTCCCATTAGGGAAGCATTTTCTGCGAAAGGGGTGAAGGACATGGACGGAGCAAAGTTGAAGCTTCCTAACGTAACGCTGGCGGCGATGAGCAGCGTCAATTTATACGGAACGATTCACGCGCTGGAATATAGTATGCGGGGAATCGAATTTGGGGACGTTGTTCTGATTACCCATAGGAAACCACTGTTTCTGCCCCGCGGTATCCGCTACCGGCATACCTCTAAATTAAAGGATATCGACGCTTTTAATTATAAAATGGTGTATGAGATTGCAGATTATATCGATACCGATTATGTGCTGTTAGTCCACTATGACGGTTTCGTGGTGCACCCGGAAAGCTGGCGGGATGAGTTTTTACAATACGATTATATCGGCTCGCCCTGGCCCCTGCCGACCAATGATTATGCCTATCGGGACGCAAAAGGAGAAATCTGCAGGGTCGGCAACAGCGTCTCGATTCGCAGTAAACGACTGCTGGAATTTCCCAGACAGGCGAAACTTCGCTGGGAAAAGATGGAAGATGGCACCTATAATGAAGATACTTTTTTATGCTGCAAATATAAAAATGTAATCGAAGACGCCGGCATGCAATTCGCCCCGATTGAGGTTGCAAAATATTTCGGGCACGAGCACATGATTCCAGAAATCATGGACGTGGAAGCGCCTTTTCTGTTCCACAAATGGAGAGGAAGGAACGCGCAGTATCCGAAATTCGAGAATCCGTGGGAAGTGCGCTGGCGGAAAGTAAAAGATGTGATTAGACCGCTGCTGTTTTGGAGGCGATGGGGCGGATAAGACAGTCTGTTTCAATCCCCAAAAATACCTCGAAAGGACTTACTTTTATGATTTACGACTGTATCCCCTTTTTTAACGAACTGGATATCCTGACCCTGCGTATGCACATCATGTCCCCCTATGTGGACAAATTTGTCATCGAAGAATCCACTGTGACCTTTTCCGGTGAACCAAAACCCATGATCTTTGCAGAAAACAGGCATTTATTCGCGGAATTTGAAGACAAAATCCTTTATGTGGCGGTGGACAACTCCCCGATGAGCGGCGTAACTACCCACGAGCGGGATAAATTTCAGAAGAATCAGCTGATCCGCGCCATGAGTGAGTGCTCCCCGGAGGATATCGTTATTTTCAGCGATGTAGATGAAATTCCAAATCCCCAGGCATTGACAGAAGTGGTGGCGCATTTCGATTCATCGAAGGTTTATCATTTTGCGCAGCGGATGTTTTATTGTTTCTTAAATATGGAGGAAATATCGGGGAATTTATTGTCGATTACCGGGGAATTTCCCGGCGCCATGAAAAAACAATGGCTGGGGACGAAAGTATGCAGTTTTGGCAATCTGCCCAAAGAAGGCATCGTTTTTCTGCGGGAAGTCTCACCGACAGACCCGGCGAGTGTCAGAGTAGAGAACGGCGGCTGGCATTTCAGCTATATGGGCGGCAGCAGTGAAAAAGACGTATCCAAGCGAATCGGCGAGAAAGTACAGGCGGCGGCGCATCAGGAATACAATACTTCCCGCTATCTGACGGAAGCGCTGGACAGACTGCTTTGCGGTGAGGACATTTTTGGCAGAAACGCCCAGTTTATCCGGGTAGAAATCGACGATTCCTATCCCTCTTACCTGCTAGAGCATCTTGACGAATACAGTTACCTAATCGCCCCACCCATATCCCGTGGACAAGTTATCTGGAAAAAAAGCATCCTCGCCATCAAACAACTCCTACGCAGACTCCACGGCTGGCTGCAAAAACCACGAAAGGACAAATAACGCCATGCCCCACTACGCAAAACTATGGAAAACAAAGCTCCCCCAGATTCTTTTCTATATCGGATTGACAATAGAACTGGCAATCGTCCTCATTGATAAAAGCGATTACATAAATCCCATAGAAGGACAGCTATTTAGAATCACGTTTTTATTGTTTGCCATGAAGCTGCTGTTGACGGAATATACCTGGAAAGAATGGTGTCTGATTGTGATTCTGGAAGGCGTCGGATTGATTTCCTACCAAATCACGGGGAAAAATGACATTATCCGAATTGTGACATTCGTGTCAGCTTGTAAGGGAATCCCGTTAAAACAGATGTTACGCTATACTTTTTATGTGACATTACTAGGCTGCGCGGCAATCGTACTGCTATCGGTCAGCGGGATTTATGGCAGGATGAGTCTGACAGCGGACTTCGGAAGAGAGTTTAATCTGGATACGAGACAAGGCGTTGAAGAGACACGTTATACGCTGGGAATGGGGCATCCGAATGCATTGGCGTCTATGTACCTGATGCTGCTTGCTTTGGGAATTTATGTGTTCTTCGAGCGGATGAAATGGTATGTTTATCTTTTTATACTGCTGTTAAACGTGGGAGTTTACAAACTGACAGACTCCAAGACGGCGATGCTGCTTGCGACGGCTCTTTTATTTGCTTCCTTTCTGGTGACCTATGTAAAGGCGCTTAGGGAAAAAAAATTTGCTTATCTTGCCGGATTTCTGGTATTGGCGTTGTGCATTGGATTTTCGGTTGACGCAGCGGCACAGGCGCCGAAGGTGCGTAAGGCGCGCTGGAATCTGACCTATAAAGGAGAGCCGAGATCGAATGCCCATGTAGTGGCGCTGCTTAGGATTGATGCGAAGATCAGCGGAAGAATTGTTTCCCTGACCGATTCAGAGCGCAATGACGGTTCCATAGAAACCTGGTCGTTGTTTTCTTGCCCCGAAAATATGGAATACTATTTTGATATGGGATGGGTAAAATTATTTTACCGGTACGGTGTTTTGCCGGGTATCCTATATTGTATTGCTAATTTCGCGCTGTTATGGCAGTTTTACCGAAAAAAGGATGCTTCCGGGCTGGTAATCTTTACGATACTGGCAGTTTATTCCGTGGTGGAGGCACATTTGTTTTCCGTCTATATTGGCAGGAATTTTTTGTTGATGATGATGGGCAGTTATTTTTTTCCTTTTCGGATTTGTGCACCCACTGAAAACGATTTTGTAAGGATACATTTGCATAAAAAATAATATAGACTTACATGAGGCAACTTTCATGAATTATGTAAGATTTATTGCGGCTTGGCTCCATAATGAAAAAGTCAATTTGATTATTGATTTGGGCTGATATCCAAGCTATGATATTAACGGAAAATAATTCATATATAGTAAATTTTAATTGTGGGGGCACAATATGACAGATATAAAGAACATATCAAAATTGATAACACCTATTGCACAAAAATATGGTGCAGACAGGGTGGCATTGTTTGGTTCAAGGGCAAAAAATACAGCGATAGAAACGAGTGATTATGATTTTGTTATTTCAAAGGGGAAAATACAGTCATTGTTTCAATTAGCATCTTTTATTGACGAGCTTGAGATGGTGTTTGGAAAGAATGTAGATGTGATTACAGACACATCAAATGATACCGATTTCCTTGAAGCGATAAAGAAAGATGAGGTTGTCGTCTATGAAGCAAAGAGATAGGATGGTATTGATAAAAATAATGAATTATTGTACAGAAGTCAGCGATACGCATATTTATTTTAAACAGGATAAGGAACTTTTTGTAGATGAAAAATATGGTTTTATATACAGAAATTCAATTACCATGCCAATATTACAGATAGGAGAGCTTGCCAAAACGTTATCCAGGGATTTTTTGGATGAATATACAAAAATACCGTGGAAAATGATTATGCGGATGAGAGATATTGTAGCACATCATTATGGCAATTTGGATTATGAAATTGTATGGAATACGTCCATATCAGATATTCCGAATCTTTATCTTGGAATAGAGGAATTATTAAGCAGGCAGGGTTAAGTGGAAGGTGAAAAAAGGTATGGCTATGAAAATAAAAGATAAACTGAAAGAAAAAATAAATCATCCTTGTTTTTATGCGTTTCTTTTTACGGCATTTTCCCTGCTGTTATTTCTTGTGACGACGCCGCAGCTATCCCAGGCGGGGGATGTGAATATTGCGGAATACCTTATTTCTTCCAAAATAAAACCCGGATTTTTCTTTATTTCCCCGGTCTTGGCGGCTATCCTGCGTTTCTTTCATGGTATTATTGCCGCAAACTGGTGGAGTATTTTTTCAGTGGCGGTGATGGTTCTTGGACTTTTTATCTTCTTATGGTTTCTCAATAAGCGGTATGCGAGATATGATGGGGTTGTGCGCTTATTTCTAAGCGGACTGTTCGTGCTTATTTTCTGGGAACTGATTCTGAAAAATGAGGTGAATTTTACGCAGACCACGGTTATCGCGGGTCTGGCGGCGATTTTACTGATTCTGGACTGCTGTTATGAGAAAATGGGACATTCCAAATCCTGCATTTTTAAAATGGCGTCCGGTGTCTTTTTATTGTTTCTGGCGGGCGCTATCCGGTGGAAAGCGCTTGTACTGATGGCGCCTTTTGCAGTGATGTGTCTGGCTTATTTCTTTCTGTTTCCCTATACTTCTTCCAGTCTGCTTTCTTCGATAAAAAATTCTTTTCGGTATAGAAAGAAATTCCTGTTATTGGCGGCGGGTATCGTCTTGGTGATAGCCTTATCGGGCGGACTGCACAAGCTTTATCAGATAGGAAACCCCGATTTGGGCGCATATGTGGAGTCCAATGCCCTGCGGGAAGAAATCTGCGATTATGCGGACAGGTATCCGGCATATGAGGAAAGCACGGCTACGATGTATGAAGAGCGTGGCATTACACAGTCCTGGATTACTATGGTGTGTGGTTTCCTGACCGGGGATGAGAATCACTTCATGGCGGAGGATTTGCGTAAAATGGCCGCGCTGCGGCTAAGCAGCCACAAGCAGCCTTCCGATTTTATCGGCTCGCTCAAAGGGCATACGCTGTTGTGGATTGGCATTGTTTTGCTATTTGTATCCCTGATGTATTTAAGCGGCAGGAAAAACGCCTTTCTTCCGCTGCTTGGGGTCTTGTCCGCCTTTCTTTTCTGCGGACTGTATTTCATTGCCATTGGACGCATTGCATGGCGGGTGACTAATGGCTGCATTCTGGCGTGCATTCTTTCTTTTATCGCCATGACGGAGCATCCCGTCTCAGAAAAGGTCAGCCGGAAGTTTGATTTAACTGCGAAAACGGGAGTTGTCGCCTTGACGATGCTATGCTTTGTGACAGGCTGCGCGGCGGTCCGGTTTGAGAAAGAATTTGAATTACCGCGGGCGGTGACGACGGATGAGGAGTTAGCGGGTATGTTAACATATATTGATGCTAATTCAGA
Source organism: Blautia sp. (assembly GCA_023664455.1). Taxonomy (GTDB): domain Bacteria; phylum Bacillota; class Clostridia; order Lachnospirales; family Lachnospiraceae; genus UBA3282. Next base: position 30,555 of record JAMPFM010000021.1, on the reverse strand, counting down.
TATTACCTATCTGGATATCGAAGAAAGCCTGCGTTATTATAATGCCCATAATATGTGGTCTGCGCACGAAGCGGATTATCTGGACAACAGCTTTTCCCTGGTCGCGCATTTTATCCTGGGAGAAAAGGAAACGCTGGCCGCAAGGGGTATCCACGATGTAGTAGGAGAGATGCTGTCAAGGTCGGATATCCAGGTAAGATACTGCTCGCCTTATACGAACGGTGTCTTTTTACAATATCTAAGAGATTATTATGACAAATGCGTGTCCGTCAGCGTCGTGGACAGATACGGCGGCACGAAATTTTTACGATATGCCAGCCCGGTTGCGCTGGATGAGACAGCCGCAGAAGGAAACCAAAATTCTACGGTGACGTTTGAAATCGTGGACGACTTTGCAGACGATACCGCAATTCTGGCGTCCATAGAAATGACATACATGTCAGAAAATACCGCCCCATCCTATCAGGATTATTATCTAAACATTACAGACAATACCACCGGCGCACTCTATTCTTACGGCTTGAAAGCCAATGAGCACGGCTGCGGCGGCGCAGTAGTATGGATGCAGGATACCTGGAAACCAGAAAATATATCTGTAGTGTTAGTAGGACAAGATAAAGATGGTCACAACAAGGCAATTGCAGATGTGACAGAATCATTTCTTGCCACCCTCTGCGATTTCCATTCACGATTCCGCCGCAAATGATTGAATTTCTACCCAAAAAATGCTATCCTATAGTAATCTAGGGAATAAATACCATCCTATGCGCTATCAATGCTTGTTTGAATGCCAGTTAAAGCAGACAGATTGGAAATAAATAAAAATGAATCATAAGAAAAAAATCGTAGAAGGCTATTGGCTGCTGTTTGTGGATTTACTTAGTATTTCAGCAGCTTATGCAATCGCTATTTTAATACGGTATCGGAAGTTCAGCTGGGTCATGGAACCGGAGCTGCACTTTTTGGTGTATATCTGCTTTTTATTATTCTGCACGATATACAGTTTTCTGCTGGACTGGAACCGGGAGTTCCTAATCCGGGGTATTTTCGTGGAATTTGTGGCGGTATTGAAGTTTAACTTTTTTATGATTTTTGCGGCGGCGGGTTTTTTGTTCATGATTCAGAAAAGTGAAGGTTTTTCCCGTCTGGTGTGGGGATATTTCTTCCTGCTGGATTTGGTTATCGTCTGGCTGGTGCGGCTTTTGATGAAGAAAATCCTGCGGGTTTATTTCACGTCCCAATCCAACATCGTCAAAATCATGGTGATTGCCAAAGACGCTATCTTAGAAAAAACCGTTAAGCGGCTGCGGCAGGATTTGGACATTGAATATGAGATTGTGGGACTTGCCTGTGTGGATGCGGATAGAAAAGGCGTCGTCATCGATGGCGTCAAAGTGACGGCGGATAGGGAAAACGTGTTGGAAATTGCAAGGCAGATGCCGCTTGATGAGGTTTTTGTCAATTTACCGGATGAGGACCCGGAATATGTGAAGCATATCATTTATGATTTAGAGTCTATGGGCATCGCCTGTCATTATAATATTGATATCATCGACAGGCATTCCAAAGACGTACATGTCGGAAAGTTTGCCGGCTATACGGTGGTGACGTATTCCATCAATCATTTTGACTACCGGCGGATGATTATCAAACGGTTTATCGATATTGTGGGCGGTCTGGTAGGGCTTTTGCTTACGGCTCTGATAACGCCCTTTGTGGCGCTGGCGATTAAAATAGATTCGCCGGGACCGGTCTTTTTTGCCCAGACCCGCATTGGGAAAAACGGCAGACGTTTCAAAATCTACAAATTCCGTTCTATGTATCTCGATGCGGAAGAGCGGAAAAAAGAATTAGAGAAAAACAACGAGATGCAGGGGCTGATGTTTAAGATGGAAAATGACCCGCGGATTACGAAAGTGGGGAAATTTATCCGTAAGACAAGCATTGACGAGCTTCCACAGTTTTATAATATTGTCAAAGGCGATATGAGCCTTGTGGGAACGCGCCCCCCGACCGAGGGCGAATTTGAGCAGTACAATTCCCATTACAGAAGGCGTATCAGCATGACGCCGGGGCTGACCGGCTTGTGGCAGATTAGCGGGCGCAGTGATATCGTGAATTTCGATGATGTGGTCAAGTATGATTTGGAATATATCGACAACTGGACACTGGGGCTGGATGTGAAAATTTTATTCCAGACGATAGGAGTGGTTCTGACCGGAAAGGGTTCCAAATAAGGAAAACCTGCAGACCTGGAAAGGAGTAAAACGCCGGATGAAAGTATTGATGATTGGACCCGACCGCAGCGTTCACGGCGGTGTGTCGGGCGTGGTGAACAATCTCTATGAGGCGGGGCTGGACCAGAAAGTAGATTTATACTATATCGGCACGATGGTAGACGGCTCAAAGGCGAGGAAACTGTGGCAGGCGATAAAAGCCTATATTTTGTTCCTTTGCAGGATTTCTTCTTACGATATCGTTCATGTCCACATGGCATCGGATTCCAGTTATTATCGAAAAAGCATTTTTATAAAGACGGCTAAACGTCTTCATAAAAAAGTCGTTCTGCACCAACATGGGGGGAATTTCCAGGAATTTTATACGGAAGAATTAAGCGATAAGGGCAGGGACGCCGTGAAAAAAGTTTTTACCATGAGCGATAAGCTGCTTGTATTAGGAAAGGTTTGGAAGGATTTCTTTGCCACAGTTACGGGCAGGGACGACATTATGCTTTTGCCCAATTCCATACAGATTCCGCCCCTTCCAGCCAAGCGCTATGATATGCATAAAATTTTATTTCTGGGCAGACTCTGTAAAGAAAAGGGAATTGAGGAATTATTTGCCGCCATGCAAAAGCTTCGGGAAACATACCCCGATGCAACGCTATATCTGGGCGGCATCTGGGAAGATAAGGAGCTGGAAAAAAAGGCGGCTAATCTTGGCGATTGTATCACCTATCTGGGCTGGCTTAGTGGAAAAAAGAAACAAAAGTATTTAGAGGAATGTGATATTTTCGTACTGCCTTCCTATTTCGAGGGACAGCCGGTGTCTCTTCTGGAGGCAATGGCATATGCCTGTGCCATTGTGGCGTCCGATGTGGGCAGTATTCCAGATATGATTGTGGATGGGGAAACCGGGCTTCTGACGCCGCCGGGCGATACAGAAACGCTTACGAACTGTCTGCTTACGTTATTAGGGCAGCCGGAGTTATCTGGGCAGCTTGCCGGGAAGGCGCGCAGGAAGGCGGAGGAAGAATTTTCTATAGAGGATACCGTGAAACAACTGACGGAAATCTATCAGAGTTTATAAAGGACTATTGGTATGGAAAACAAAGAAGCATTAATCAGCGTCATCGTGCCCGTTCATAACGGACAGGATTATCTGGCGGAATGCATTAAGAGTATTGAGGGACAGACTTATCCCCATCTGGAAATTATCATTGTAAACGATGGTTCCACGGATAGGACGGACTCAGTCTGTGACAAGCTTTGCGAGACCTATGGGAATATCCGGGTCATTACGATGGAAGATGAAGGCGTTTCTGCAGCGAGGAATGCCGGGTTAGAGGCGGCTGCGGGCGGATTTATCAGTTTCGTGGACGCGGATGACAGGCTGCTGCCGGGGATGTTTCAGGTTCTCTACGATTGCATGACGGATACGGAAAGCGATATTTCCGGGTGCCGTTTTTTCTTATGGAAAGAGGAAGCGGAATGGGAACAGAATCAGAAAGAATACCCGAAAGCGCCCCGCCGGGTGTTTACTTTGGCGGATTATATCAAGGATGGTATTTTGCAGGGAAACAGCCGCTGTTGGAGTAAGCTGTACCGACGGGAAACGATTGGGGATATCCGGTTTCGGAAGGGGCTTTCGATTGGCGAGGATATGCTGTTTTTGCTGGATTTGCTTCCTGCTGCGGAGAAAATTACGGAATCGGAGTATACAGGCTATGGCTATTTCCAGAATCCAAACGGAGCGATTAAGAGGCAATTTACGCCGGAATATATGGATCAGATAACCTGCTGGGAGCTGGCGCGGGATAAAATCATGGAACTGACCGCAGACCAGAAACTATATACGCAGGCAACCACCAATATGCTGATGGGTATTATGCTGACGGTGGGTAAACTTGCCATGCTCTCCGGCGCCGAGCGCAGGGATAGGAAACAATATGTGGAGCTTTGTCATGAAAAGTTAAAGGAAGCGTTGGAAGTGCCTGGCGCGTTTCAGAAACTTTCCGGAGGATACCGCATCAAGGTATGGCTATTTATGCACCTGCCGGAGTGCTATCTGGCGTTGTATCATTGTAAGAAGCAGCGATAATGATAGGATAAGAATTAAAATTTTTCATCCGCGAATCTGCGACTTGCGACTACAAATGCCGGAAGCTTAAATTCTCTGAATACAGTTGCCAAAAAGGATAAAGGTATCATGATGGGAAAATCTACCGCCAAAAAGGAAAACTATAAAATCAGTGTGATTGTTCCGGTTTATAATAAGCAGGATTATCTGGAACAGTGTATCGACAGTATTTTATTACAGACATATCAGAATCTGGAGCTGCTCTTAATTGACGACGGCTCTACGGATGAAAGCGGGCATATCTGCGACAGGTATGCCGACGAAGAAGAGCGCGTCCGTGTATTCCATCAGGAAAACGCGGGCCCTACAGCGGCAGTCATTACGGGACTGGAAAAGGCCGCCGGGGCATATATCCTGTTCGTTGACAGCGACGATTATGTCAGCAAAGACATGCTGCAGAAGATGGCGGCGCAGCTTACCGGGCAGAAGGGGGAAATGGTGTGCTGCAATCATGTGCTTGAGAAAAGCCGGGAAACCGTGCCAGTGATTTGCGCCGTCAGACCGGGCGTCTATGAGGGTGCGAAACTAGAACAGGAAATCAAAGGGCGCTTACTTGGCAATGAAACTAGAATCCTGCCAATGTCCCGTTGCATGAAGCTTTGTGAGAAATCCATATTTGATGGAAATAGCGAATATTATGATACGAAAATACGAATGGGTGATGATTTTCATCTGATGTATCCCGCCATACAAAACTGCACGCGGCTTGTCATGATGGAAAAAGCCCTGTACTATCATTACCGCTATGTGGAAGATTCTATCGTACACGGTTATGATTCGGCGATTATGGACAGCATTGAGAGATGGTATCGCGCCATGCTCAGGATAATCCAGGATAAAAATATTGCTGACGGGGAGGCGCAGCTTAATAGGGAATATATTTATATGCTGCTATATGTCATGAAGAATGAATTACGCAACCCTGCCCCAAATTATGCGGAAAACATTAAGGATATCTTTGGGAAGGCGCAGGTGCGGGAAAAAATAGAGAACACCCCCATTTCCATACAAAACAGGGCGAACGCGCTGCTGTATCTGGGGATGCGCTACCCGAATCAGTTTTTATTGTGGGTACTGCGGAGTCTGATTAGGAGAACAAGATAAGCAAGAGAAAGGCGTCGATAGAACATGGATAACCGATTGGTAATGTATCTGCACGGCGGCAGTGGGAATCATGGCTGCGAGGCAATTGTAAACAGCACCTGCCACATGATAGAGGATATTCCCAAGCTGCTTGTGACGAACAGTGAAAAAGAAGATAAATTTTATTCCCTGGCGCCTCTGTGCGATATTCTGGAAGAGCGGAAAATTGCGGAACATTTTTTTGCGCATGTCTGGTATTATGCGTGGAGGGCGCTGTTCCACGATAAAGAATCTTTTATGAGATACCGCTTCCGGGACGTGCTGGGCAAAAACCGCTCGCCGCTGTATGTGTCGATTGGCGGCGATATGTACTGCTATGAGATTTCTAAGAAAGAGGCGATTGTGGCAAATGCTGCCTTTCATAGCGCCGGTTCGGAAACGGTTTTATGGGGCTGTTCCATCGAACCGGAATTGTTAAAAGACCCTGAAATGATAGAGGACATGAAACGGTATACGCTGATTACGCCGCGGGAATCCATTACAGAGCAGGCGTTAAAAGAGGCTGGCATTATCCAGAATGTGAAACTTTTTCCAGACCCGGCTTTTTCTTTACAGGCGGAAGAGATACCGCTGCCAGAGGGATTTGTAGAAGGGAAGACCATAGGTATCAATATCAGTCCGATGATTCTTCGCTATGAGACAGAAGAAGGCATTACGCTTTCTAATTACCGGAAGTTAATTGACTTTATTTTACAAAATTCTGACAGTCGTGTCGCTTTGATTCCCCATGTCATGTGGAAAAACAATGATGACAGGCTGACGCTGGCGCAGTTATACGAGGGGTATGAGGAGAATGAAAGGGTACTGCTGTTTGGGGACATGTCCTGCGGACAGGTAAAATATGTGATTTCCAAGTGCCGGCTGTTCATTGGCGCAAGAACCCATGCCACCATTGCCGCTTATTCTAGCTGCGTGCCGACTCTGGTAGTGGGATACTCTGTCAAGGCGCGGGGCATTGCCAGAGATTTGTTTGGAAGTGAGGAACATTATGTGCTGCCCGTCCAGACCCTGCAGCATTCGGAAGCATTGATTGGTGCGTATGAATGGCTGCTGCAGGAAGAAGACAATGTGCGTAAGAGATTGGAACAGATGATACCCGCCTATTGCGCCAAGGCTGCGGAGGCGGGGAAAGAGCTTCGCAAAATCTGGGAGCGGGTGACAACAGGGGAAAACGGCGTTTCATAGGTTGAGGAAAGAGATAAAAGCGGATGGGTAGAGTGCGGCAGACCGAAAAAAATATTTTTTTCGGCGTTATCAGTAATTTTATAATTCTCATAATCGGATTTATCCAGGTAAAAGTTTTTATCCGGGTGTTAGGACGGACGCTGCTTGGTATTGACAGTCTCTATACGGATATTCTCGGTATTTTGTCGCTGGCGGAGCTAGGCGTTGGCGCAGCGTTAAATTACAGCCTGTACAAGCCTGTCGCCGAGCAGAATCGGGAAAAAATTAAATCCTATATGCTGTTTTATAAAAAGGCGTACCGCTGCATTGCGGGACTTGTCGCCGTAATCGGGTTGATTCTGACCCCTTTTTTGCCCTATATTATTTCAGAGGAAAAAAGAGGAAGCATTTCGATAGAGAGTCTGACGATTTACTATCTGGTGTTTCTGTTTAATACGGTCAGCACTTATTTCGTGGCTTATAAATACAGTCTTGCCAATGCGGAACAAAAAAATTATATTCAGACCAATATTACGACGATTACCAAAATCATAACAAGTCTCGTGCAGATTGTGGTGTTATGGGTGACGGAAAATTTTCTGTTGTATCTGCTGACGCGCGCCGCCATAGAGCTTATACAGAAAATTTTTGCCAGTTTCTATCTCAACCGGCTCTATCCTTATCTGAAAGAGAAGCAGGTGCAGAAGTTAGAGAAGGAAGAGACAGCGGCGATTGCCGAGAAGACGAAGGCGCAGATGCTGCATAAAATCGGCGATGCGGCAAGACTTTCCACGGACAGCATTATTATTTCCGCGATGGTGGACTTAGACGCGGTGGGGCTTGTGTCTAACTATAACAAGATCATTACCTATGCGGCAAATTTCGTAAACATTATTTTTGACTCCGCCATTGCCAGTTTCGGCAATCTGGTGGCGACGGAATCCAGGGAAAAGCAGTTGCGGCTGTTTAAAGTCTATCGTTTCTTCGCCTGCTGGATGTACGGGTTTGCCGCCGTAGGATTCTGGCTGCTGCTGACGCCTTTCATAGCGGGGATTTATCTGGATAAGAGCTGGGCGTTAGGACAGGGAATTTTAACCTTGATTCTGGTGGATTTTTATCTAAAGGGCAGCAGGATTGTGCTGTTTAATTTTAAGACGGCAGCGGGGATTTTCAGCCAGGACAAATATCTGGCGTTTATACAGGGCGGCGTGAATCTGGTAGTTTCCATTATCGCCGCGAAATGGATAGGGCTTGCGGGAGTCTATGTGGGCACGGTGATTTCCGGTATCATCGCCAATCTGGTCCGGCCATTTATCATTTACAGGGATTGTTTTGGCAGAAGCGCATGGGAATATTTCAAGGATTCCCTTAAATATATCTGCGTGGTTGCGGGCATTGCGCTGCTGCTTGTTCCAGTGAAAAATATTCTGCTTTCGCAGGTGAATCTATGGACTTTCCTATTGGCGGCGGCGCTTGTCAGTGTGGTATATCATCTTATTTTCGTACTGATATTCCGAAAAACGGCGGAATTTCAGTATCTATGGACATTGGCGGCAGGGAAGCTGCCGTTTCTTGGACGCAGGAAAAATAGATAGATAAGGTTAAAAAAAGATAAATGATAATAAGAGTATGGCGATTGAAAGCAGGTGAAGAATGTGCCAGAACATCAAACAATAGAATGGAAAGAAGCATGGCATGATGAGTTCTTAGAGTGGATTTGCGGGTATGCGAATGCATATGGCGGAACACTTTATATTGGCAGGAATGATAATGGCGAGGTTGTTGGACTCAATGATAAAGACAGAAGAAAATTACTGGAAACGATTCCCAATAAGATTACAGATACAATGGGTATTGTGGCAGATGTCAACCTACTGTATGAAAATGACCTGCAATATATTGAGATTATCGTGGATAAGTACCCTTCACTTATCAGCTATCATGGCAAATATTTTTATCGTTCTGGCAGTACCATGAGGACGATAACCGGAAAAGAATTGGATAAAGCAATTCTGAAATCGCAAGGCAGAACATGGGACGGTATGCCGATTCCTAAATTAAGGGTTGAGGATTTAAGGACGGAAGCGATAGAACTGTTTAAGGAAAAAGCGGTAAGGCGTGGCAGACTGACGCCAGAGGAAACAAGAGTGGAAGATTCTATTTTACTAGACAATCTACACTTGTTTGATGAGGATAATTATTTAATTAGGGCTGCAATGCTTGCTTTTTACAAAGACCCGGAGAAATGGGTTACGGGAGCATATGTAAAAATAGGCTATTTTGCACAGTCAGATGCAGATTTGAAATATCAGGATGAGGTGCATGGGTCTTTGATTGAGCAAGTGGATAAAACGGTTGATTTGGTTTATACAAAATACATGAAGGCTTTGATTACCTATGAGGGAATCCAGAGAATAGAGCAGTTTATGTTTCATCAGGATGCATTTCGTGAGATTTTATTAAATGCCATTGTTCATAAGGATTACAGCAGCTGCAATCCGATACAGATTAGCGTGTATGAAGATAAAATTTATATTTGGAATGACGGAGAAATGCCGGAAGGTTTAGATTCAGCGGATAAACTGTTTAAGAAACATTCTTCCAAACCATATAACCCTAAACTGGCAAATATATTTTTTATGAGTGGCATGATTGAAGCATGGGGGCGGGGATTTGAAAAAATTAAAGAAGCATGTGCAAAATATGATGGTCCTTTGCCAGAATATAATATCAGTGCATCTGGAATTATGGTGCTTTGCAAGGCATGTGATAAATATTTGAAATTACTGCATGACGGGAATGATTTGTATCTTGGTCAAAGTGACCAAGATAATGACCAAGATGTGAAAAAGATAATAACTGCTTTTTGCAAAGAACCGCATTCGGCAAGGGAAATCATGGATTATATTAAAATAAATGACAGGAGCTTTTTTAGAAGGCACTATCTTAATCCCATGATTGACACAGGACAGCTAAAAATGACAATTCCAGACAAACCGAAAAGTGGAAATCAAGAATATTATTCATAATAAAATAGGGCATACAAAAAAGAATAAAGCAAAGGAAAAAGGGAGTTATTAATATGATTATCATCAGAAGTATGGGCGGGCTGGGAAATCAGCTACAGCAATATGCGCTGTATAAGAAACTGGAAAGCATGGGCAAGGACGTCAGGATGGATATTTTCTGGTTTGAAAATGAGGAGACGCAGTCACAGGTTCTGGCAAAAAGGGAATTGGAGCTGGATTATCTGGAAGGCATTTCCTATCGTGCGGCAAGGCCAGAAGAAATCAGAAGCGTGCTGGGCAGATTGTGGGATGAAAAAGAGTCTCTGGGCGCCAGACTGAAAAGAAAACTGACACCTGCGTCATCACCTTGCTTCTTAGAAAGCGACATGTATCATGAGCAGGTATTTGATTTTACGGACAAATACTTGTCAGGCCATTGGGCGTGTGAAAAATATTATGCGGATATCCTAGAGCGTCTGCGCAGTGAAATCCGTTTTCCCAAGAGCGACCATGCAGACGTTTCTGAGAAGAATAAAGCTATGATTCATAAAATGCAGGAGACGGAATCCGTCAGCGTCCATGTCCGCAGGGGAGATTATCTGGAAGGCACAAACCGCGCCCTGTATGGCGGTATCTGTACGAAAGATTATTATCATGCGGCGATTGCGCTGTTGAGGGAAACTTTTCCAGAGGCGAAATTTTTCTTCTTTTCCGACGATATCCCGTATGTGAAGGAGCAGTATGGGGAAGACGCTTATGAGGTAATCGACTGGAATCAGGGCAAGGACAGCTTCTATGATATGATGCTGATGAGCCACTGCAAACATAATATCTGCGCGAACAGTACGTTTAGCTTCTGGGGGGCAAGGCTGAATCCTTATGCGTCCAAGATTATGATACGACCGTCCCTGCACCGGAACAATCAGGTCTGCATACCGGAGCAGATGAAAGAATATTGGACAGGATGGACACTGCTGACGCCGCAGGGAAAAGTATTGTAAGGAATCGCAAGACGGCGGCGGAAATGGCAGACTTGTGGAAAGGTCAGAGCATGAATGTTAAAAAAATAACAACAGAAGAATTTTTCTATTTTGCATTTTTCATTATATTATCCGTGACAAAGGGGCTGGGACTTTATGAGGGGCAGAAATTGTTTACACTGCTTGTTGTTCCCGCGCTGTTTTGCGGATTGGTGAAAATCCTGATTTCTTCTTATACGAGGCGGCAATGGGCAGTGCAGATTCTCTTGCTGCTCCTTACGGCGATTGTTTATTATGAGTCCAGGGAAATCGGCATTCTTTTTGTTATGTTTACGATATTGGGGATGAAACATATCTCTTTGGAAAAAGTATTCCGGCTGGGGCTGTGGATATGGTCTTTGTGTGCCATTGTTTTGTGCACCGTTTATTTTACCCAGATAGAGCATACGGTATACCGGGTTTCCCAGAAGATGTGGCTGGGATACATTTTCCGGTGGAGTTTTGGTTTTACCCATCCCAATACGTTTCATATTACCTATTTTGCTTTGTGTGCTTTTATCCTTTATGAGCTGGCGGAGCGTTATCGTTTCAGGCATTTTCTGTTGTTGATGATAGGCAATGCGCTGGTATTTTTCTATTCGGTCAGCTATACCGGCTTCGGTATCGTCACACTGTTATTATGCGGTGGGCTTTATGTGCGGATGAGACCGAAATTTAACTGGCTGGAAAAATGTGCGGTGCAGCTGGTGTTACCCGCAATTCTTCTTTGTTCTTTTGTGCTGCCGTTTCTGTTTGCCCATTCCCAGAGTGAGATTGTGCAGAAACTGAATCTGCTTGTGAATACGAGAATTAAGACGGCAAGCCTTTTTCTGGAGCCAGAATGCATCAGCTTTTTTGGTGTGAAGATGTCCTATCTTGCCGAGAAAAAGTATTATTTGTCGATAGATAGTTCCTATGTATTTGCGTTTATCCATTATGGCGTCATTCCCTTTATGCTGCTGATGGCGGCGTATCTGGCGCTGGTGGCGGATTATTGCAGGAAACAGAAGATAAGAGAGCTTATCATGATTCTCTGCTTCTTGGGAGCGGGACTGACGGAGCCGCTGTTGTTCAATACTTCTTTTAAAAATATCACGCTGCTTTTCTTAGGCGAGCTGCTTTACAGGCAAAAAGAAGGCGAGGAAGAGTATGGTCTGCTGACGCTTGCAGGACGCGCCGGGAGTATGCAAAAGGCAGGAACATTGTTTGAAAAATTGCTGCTGTGGATTACAAAGCAGACGGATTTGGCGGAGCAGATTTTGAGGATGATGGAAGATATCTGGCGCCGGCGTCGCAGACAGATTCTGGTGGCGATAGCAGGAGGCGCGCTGCTTGGCATGGTAATCTGCGCCCTGGCATATACGGAGCCCAAAGGGTATGTAATACCGAGAAGGTATGCGGACTGGCAGGATAAAAATTCTGTTTATCTAGAAAGGGAAGACGATTCGGATTATGACGGCTATCGCATCATGAATTACCAAGATGCGGACACGCCGATGCAGGTAGTGGAAGGCAAAGCCGTCCGCCTGGAAAGCGCGCGTTACTATGTGGGCAGTGTGCTGCTTGGCGGGCTGATTGGATATTTGCTGGGAGCGGGGACGATGCTGCTTATGGATAAAGACAGTTATGTGGAAACGCGCAGGGAAAGTAATCAGGAAGAGTAATTAGGGAAAGCAATCAGAGATAGTAATTAGGAAGAGCAATCAGGAAAAGTAATCAGGGAATTAGGGAGAAGGAAGCGGGTATGAAAAAAGAAAAGACGTTTGAGAGGGAATTACGTTATTGTCCGATTCTGAAAACCAATATCAATGTGACGGATATGGACAAAACGGTAGCTTATATTACGAAACATCTTGAGAAACTGCGGGGAAACTATATCTGTGTTTCTAATGTGCATACAACCGTCATGGCGTATCGGGATAAAAATTACCGGAAAATTCAGAATAGCGCCGCGATGGCGCTACCGGACGGACAGCCGCTTTCGATTGTCAGCCGCGCCAGAGGGTATAAGGACGCAAAGAGGGTGCCTGGTCCCGATTTAATGCCGGAAATTTTCAAATTGTCCAAGGAGCGGGGCTACACCCATTATTTTTACGGCGGCTCAGAAACGACGCTAGAGGCGCTGCGCAACTCCCTGCAAAGAGATTTCCCCGATCTGCAGATTGTGGGCATGTATTCGCCGCCCTATAGGGAAATGACGCCAGAAGAAGACGAGCGGATTATCGAACAAATCAATGCGGCAAAACCGGATTTTGTCTGGGTGGCGCTGGGTGCGCCCAAGCAGGAAATCTGGATGTACCGGCATCGGAAGAAAATAAATGGGCTCATGATTGGCGTAGGAGCTGCCTTTGATTTTCTCGGCGGAACGGTAAAGCGGGCGCCGATGTGGATGCAGAAACTCTGTTTAGAGTGGGTGTATCGTATTTTCCAAGATCCGAAACGGATGATACCCCGGTATCTGAGTACGAATTTTGCCTTTCTCTACCATACTTACCGGGAAGGAAGGGCGCTTGCGAAAGAGAAAAAAGCCGGACACACCCCAAATGGTGGGAAGCGTTTGCGGATTGCTATGATTGGCCATAAGCGGATACCCTCAAGAGAGGGTGGCGTGGAAATCATCGTGGAGCAGCTTTCCGTCAGACTTGCCGCGCTGGGGCATCAAGTAGATGCCTACAATCGCTACGGGCATCATGTGTCGGGCAAGAAATATGATGAGGAATATGGACGCGGAGATAGGAAATATTATAAAAAGGTCAGAATCCGCATCGTCCCGACTTTCCGCAGCAGTAAATTAAATGCCATCGTCTATTCTTTTCTGGCGACAATCCAGGCAGTGTTTCGGTCTTACGACGTCATGCATTATCATGCAGAGGGTCCCTGCGCGGTACTCTGGATACCGAAACTGCTTGGAAAGAGAATCGTCGTCACGGTTCATGGTCTGGACTGGCAGCGGGCAAAGTGGGGGAATTTTGCCTCCGGCGTCATCAAGTTTGGGGAAAAGATGGCGGTAAAATATGCGGACGAAATCATTGTATTATCCAAGAACGTACAACAGTATTTCAGGGATACTTACGGCAGGGAAACGACTTTTATCCCGAATGCGGTAGAGAAGCCAGAGCGTAAACCTGCAGAGTTAATTACGGAAAAATACGAGCTGAAAGAAGACGGCTATTTTCTTTATCTGGCGAGAATCGTACCGGAGAAAGGCGTGCACTATCTGATTGAAGCATTCCGGGAAATCGATACGGATAAGAAACTTGTGATTGCCGGCGGAAACAGCCAGGCAGTCGAATATATGGATATGGTACACGCTATGGCGGCGAAAGATAAACGAATCATCATGACAGATTTCGTGCAGGGGCAAGCGCTGGAAGAGCTGTATTCCAATGCCTATGCTTTCATCCTTCCAAGTGATGTGGAAGGCATGTCGGTGGGGCTTTTAGAGGCCATGAGTTACGGACGCTGCTGCTTAGTCAGCGATATCTGCGAGAATACGGAAGTGGTGGAAGATAAGGCGTTAACCTTTGTAAAAAGCGACGTCAAGGATTTGCGGGTGAAACTGGAATACCTATTACAACACCCGGAAGTCGTAGAAGAATATAAGAGGCAGAGCAGCGATTTTATCTGTCAGAAATATAACTGGGAAGACATTATCCAGGAAACGTTGGCAGTCTATAAAAAAGTACGCAGATAAGGTACGAAGCGAAAAATTAGCAATTTTCACCGATGAATTGATTCATCTTGCGAATATGGCGTCTGCGTTATTAGCGTTTCAGTCTACAAATTCGCAGGCTAAGATAGGAGCATGGTTATTATCATGAAAATTTTAATCGTCAATAAATTCCTGCACCCAAACGGCGGGTCGGAAACTTATATTTTCGGGTTGGGAAAGCAGTTACAGAAAATGGGGCATGAAGTACAATACTTCGGCATGGAGCATGAGGGACGGATTGTAGGCAACCGCGCAGAAAGCTATACTTCTGATATGGATTTTCATACCGGGAAGCTGCAGAAACTGCTCTATCCTTTTAAGATCATTTATTCTACGGAAGCAAGGAAAAAAATCCGGCTGGTGTTACAGGATTTAGAGCCGGACGTGGTGCATCTTAATAATATTAATTTTCAACTGACCCCTTCTATTCTGGATGAGATAAAAGCGTTTGAAAACAAACAGAAGAAGCGTATACGGATTGTTTATACGGCGCATGACTATCAATGGGTATGCCCGAATCATATGTTGCGTATACCTGCTACCGGCGAGCTGTGTTTTGCCTGTCAGGGCGGAAGGTTTGGGCATTGTACGAAAAACAAATGCATTCACAATTCCGGGATAAAAAGTATCCTTGGAACAATCGAGGCTGCTTATCATAAATGGCGGAAAAGTTATGCCAAAGTGGACGTGATTATCTGTCCCAGCGCATTTATGAAAAAACAGCTGGATACCAATCCTTTGTTAAAAGATAAGACGGTAGTGCTGTATAATTTCCTGCCGGAAACAGATAACGAAAATACGAAACCGGATAACGAAGATATCAAGACGGGTACTGAGGATACAAAGGCGGATAGAGAGCGCCGCACTGCAGATGCGTGGGATGAGCTGCACTCCAGACTGCCGGAGCGTTATGTCCTCTATTTTGGGCGGTTTTCCGAAGAAAAAGGCGTCAGAATGCTTCTGGAAGTATGTAAAGAACTGACAGATGTGTCATTTGTATTCGCAGGGACGGGACCGCTTGCGGAGGAAGTATCCCAAGTGGAAAATATAAAAAACGTCGGCTTTGTCAGTGGTAAGGCGCTGCAGAAGCTGATTGCCGGGGCAGCATTTTCCCTTTACCCTTCCTGCTGGTATGAAAACTGTCCGTTTTCCGTGATGGAATCGCAGTTATATGGGACGCCCATGATTGCCTCTTCTCTGGGCGGCATTCCAGAGCTTCTCTCAGACGGTGTGACGGGGGAACTCTTTGATGCGGGAAACGAGGAACAGCTACAGGAAAAGATTGTAAGGTTGTGGGAACAGCCGGAAATCTGCGAGAAATACAGGGAAAACTGTAAAAATATAAAATTTGATACAATTGAGGAATATTGTGGTAGAATAGAAGGGATATATCAAGAAGGCAGGTAATTGTGGAAGCCCGTTGCGTAGGAATAAAGGAGATAGTAAAATGTCGAGAAGGACTTTGTATGGGACGGTTATTGTGACGTATCGGTGTAATGCGCATTGTAATATGTGTGATTGTTTCCGGAACCCAACGAGACCGGAGGAAGAGATTACGTTAGAAGATATTAAGAAGCTGCCGGAAATGGCGTTTACGAATATTACTGGCGGGGAGCCTTTTATCAGACAGGACATCCCGGATATCGTCAGGGAGCTGTATCAGAAATCTGACAGGATTGTCATTTCTACGAACGGCTATTTTACGGATAGAATTATTGCGCTCTGTAAGGAGTTTCCGAAAGTCGGCATCCGTATCAGCATCGAAGGGCTGCAGGAAACGAACGATGCCATCAGAGGGATTCCCGACGGTTTTAACAGAGGATATAAGACCCTGAAAACTTTGGTGGAAATGGGACACCCGGACGTAGGTTTTGGCATGACGGTACAGGATATGAACTGTGAGGATTTGGTGCCGCTTTATAATATCGCAAACGACATGGGGATGGAATTTGCCACGGCGACGCTGCATAACTCTTTTTACTTTAGGAAGACGGATAATAAAATAGATGATAAACTGAAAGTGGCGCAGAATTTTGAGAAGCTGATTAATGAACTGCTAAAAAGCAAGTCGCCGAAGAAATGGTTCCGCGCCTATTTTAACCACGGGCTGATTAATTATATCTATGGAAATAAACGGCTGCTCCCCTGCGATATGTCTAAGGACGCTTTTTTCATCGACCCATTCTGCGACGTTATTCCGTGTAATGGCATGGAAAAAAAGGCGGTCATGGGGAATTTACGCGAGCAGAGCTGGGACGAGCTATGGAACTCTGCGCAGGCGCAGAAGGTCAGGGAATGCACGAAGAACTGCGACAGAAACTGCTGGATGATAGGGAGCGCCTCTCCTGCAATGCACAAATATATCTGGGTGCCGGGATGGTGGGTAATCAAGCATAAGTTTCTAAAGGGCGGGAAGTATCGGCTGGAAGAAAATAAGTTTATTAGCAGATAGCAATCAAGAAAGATGAGAAATCGGATGGGACGTTTACAGAATAAACTGGAACAATTAAAATTTGCCATATATTGTTTTAAACGGGGACAGGACGCCCGTTTTGTAAGAAATGTAAAGCAGATGGCGGATTATCATAATCTGATTTATGTGGAGTCCTATGGTAATGTGAAGCAGGACGAGGCGGTGTTCTTTATTGATATGGAGGAATCCCATTCCGGTTTTTTTGCAGAACATAACCGATTGCTGGCATTGCTTTATTTTGCCGATAAATACGGCATGAAACCGGTAGTCCGTTTTCATCCGGGATACTGTTATGCGGAAAAATACCCGGTAAACGGTACGACGAATCCTTTTGAATATTATTTTGAACAACCTGCGGGAATTACGCTTGAGGATATGAAGTCTTATCAAAGAGTGTTCCGCAGCAGAAAAGAGAACAGCTATGAAGTAAACCAGCTGTGCGAAGAAGCAAACGGTTATACAAGGAGCGAGACCTATTTAAATGAGATGGCGAGGATAACCGCCAGATATATCCGGCTCAATTCCATTGTTAGAGAGAAAATGGATAAAGAAATCGAAGCGCTGACAGGCGGAGCGAATATCTTAGGGGTGCATGTCAGGGGGACCGATTTTAAGCAGAATTTCAATGGGCATCCGGTGAAAGTGGGAGTAGACGAATATCTGGAAGCCACTGTCAGGACATTTGAAGAAGGCGCATACGATAAAGTTTTCCTGGCGACGGATGACGGTGAGGCAATCGAGAAATATCAGAAGCAATTTGGGGAAAAAGTCGTTTTTTATCAGGACGTCATCAGGAGTAAAGGCGACGATACTGTCATGCATAGTGAAAGCGACAGGGAAAACCACCATTATCTATTGGGATATGAAGTGCTTAGGGACATGTATACACTGGCTGCGTGCGACGGTCTGATTGCAGGATTGTCGCAGGTAAGCTATGCGGCAAGAATCCAGAAGAAAAGTACAGGAAAAGAATACCGGCATCTGGTGATACTGGATAAAGGTATTAATTATCATAAGAAAAATAACTGCCCGGCATAAGGGACGAAAGAGGCATGGCGGCAGGAAGCCGCAGAGGGAGTAGAAGAATCGGTATGATAAAACAGCTTGCATATATTTTTAATCGGAAAGAAAAAATCAAAATACTGATCTTATTTATCGTGGCAATTTTTGGAAGTATATTGGAATGTGCCAGCGTCAGTATTTTCCAGCCTTTTGTGAATGTATTCATGGATGCTTCCGTCATACAGGAAAACAAATATTTAAACTATGTCTACCAGCTGTTCGGCTTTCATACAACGGAAGGCTTTATGACAGCTTTAGCCGGCGGTATTATTGCAATTTTTGTGATTAAGAATCTCTATCTGATTATTGAAAAATATGCAATCTATACTTTTTCCTATAATACACAGATGAAAATATCCACGGGACTGCTCAGGGCATATGTGAGCGAGCCATACACATTTCATTTGAATAAAAACATCTCTGTTTTGCAAAGAAGCGTACAGGAAGATTCTGACCTTTTTACGAAAGCGATTATTCATTTCATGGAATTAATTGTGGAAATTATGGTGTGCTTTGCGCTTGGAATTTATTTGTTTGATGTCAGTAAATCGATAACGGTGATTGTCGTGTGCCTTTTGGTTGTTTGCGTGGGTATTTTTACCGCCATATCCAGGAAATTTGCGAGGGAACTGGGAAAAGACTGTCAGGAATATAAAGCGAAGCTGTATCAGTGGATGAATCAGGCGTTAGGAGGCATTAAAGAAGTTAAGGTCTTAAACAGGGAATTATTTTTTATTAATTCCTATTCAAAGTATTTTAGGAAGTATAGTAAAGGGCTGAAAATCAGTAAACTCATAGGCACCATTCCCAAGTATATCGTAGAGATGGTAAGTATAGCGGGACTTTTGCTGGCGCTTATTGTCAAAATGAACTATGGACATTCGGATATGGCTGCGTTTGTACCGCAGTTGGCAGCGTTTGCGGTCGCAGCGTTTCGGCTGCTACCTTCTATCGGACGTATTAATGAACATATGACAGGAATTATGTATGCGGCGCCGTCTATCGAGTTAGTTTATCATGATTTAAAAGAAGTGGAAAATATTAAGAGTCTGGAAAACAGCGAGAAAGGCACATTACAGCTGGAAAAGGAACTTGTCATAAAAGACGTCTGCTACCATTATCCTGACAATGAAGAAAACGTAATTGATTTTGCCAATTTTATGATTAAAAAAGGACAGGCAGTAGCATTCATCGGGGAATCCGGCGCAGGGAAAACGACGATGGCGGATATTATTCTGGGACTGCTGACGCCCCAGTATGGCAGGATTAAAGCTGACCAGACAGATATCTTCAAGAATATGGATATATGGCACCATAGCATCGGCTATATCCCCCAGACCATTTATTTATCGGATGATACGATTCGCAATAACGTGGCGTTTGGCGTAGAAGAAGACCAGATAGATGAAGCGGCGGTGGAAAATGCGTTGGTAAAAGCGCAGCTTTGGAATTTTGTGGAAGGTTTAAGCGACGGATTGGAAACAGTGGTAGGTGACAGAGGCGTCAGATTATCAGGCGGGCAGAGACAGCGTATTGGGATTGCCAGAGCGCTGTATCATAATCCGGAAATTTTAATTTTGGATGAAGCTACTTCCGCATTGGATAACGAAACAGAGTCGGCGGTCATGGAGGCAATCGAAAAACTCCGCGGTGAGAAGACCATGATAATCATTGCCCACAGACTGACGACGATACAGAATGCAGATGTCATTTATGAAGTCATAGACGGCAAGGTGGAAATGAGAGATAAGCAGGATGTGTTGAAGTGACGCGTTTAATAATATTAAAATAATCATTTTAAACAATTTAACTACAACATAAGACGCGTAAAATCAAGGAATTATGCTTCTTGATTATTTAAATGATTGTTTAAAATAAATGATAGATAGCAGTTTTAAACAATCCGTGTGAGTTGTGCTTGCTTTAAGATTAATATTTTGATATTTAAAGGTAAGAACAGGAGATAGCATGGCAATTAACATAAAACGATTCATAAAAGATATTCTTGCACAAATCGATTATTCCCTCTACCGGGCGGGGCTAAAAAAATGTCCTATCCGGGTGCAGACGATTGAAGAGACAATAGAAGAATTGATTCACAGCGATAAAAGCCTGGTCCGGTTTGGCGATGGGGAAATTACCATGATAAGAGGGCGCAGTCTCACCTTCCAGGACGTTACTCCTGAGATTACGGAGGGACTGAAGCGTATTCTTAGATATGAGCACGACGGATTGATTATGGCAATTCCTGAAATTTTTGGGGATTTAAGCATTTACCGGGAAGAGAGCAGCCGTTTCTGGAAAGAGCATCTTCTGTTTAGCAGGAAGGTTTATCTGCAATACTGTAATGAGAAAAGGGTGTATGGAAACGCTTATTTATCCCGATTCTATTATGCATTGCAGGATAAAAGCAGGTGCGGCGGGTGGATTGAGAAAATTAAGATGATATGGAAAGATAAAGATGTGGTTGTCGTGGAAGGGGAAAGGACACACAACGGTGTCGGAAACGATTTGTTAGATACGGCAAAAAGCGTGGAGCGGATTATCGGGCCCAGCACACAGGCATATGCCAAACTGGATGAAATCATGCAATGTTGCAGGGAATATCCCAAGGATAGGCTGTTTCTGGTTTCTATGGGGATTGCAGCTAAATTCATAGCGGAGCAATTGTTCTTAGAAGGCTACCGGGCACTGGATATCGGGCATCTGGACATGGAATACGAGTGGTATCTGCACCATGCCACGACGAAAGAAAAAATACCCAAGCATGACATTATCGGGGAAGAGGCAAACCAAAATGCAGGATATCACGAGTATCTTGCGCAGATTAAAAGACGAATCTGACATGTGTGTCATCGTAGCAATCAGCAATTTGAGTCAGAGCTTCAAATATGTCATTATCACAGTAAGCAGCCCTGACATGAACGCGCGCTCTGAGAAAGGAACATGGTTACTTAATATGAAAGTTCTTTATATGTCCCACAGGTATCATACGAATCAGACCACGATTATGAAGGGCTGGAAAGAAAACGGGCATGAGGTCAGGTTTTTAAGCCAGTATGCGGGGAAGGTGGAAGACTATACTTATGTAAAACCCATTGTAGTCGGATATTCCAGACTTTTCATGGCGTTTGATTATCTGTATGTACATTTCCTGAAAAGAAAAGACCCCTTTGCAATCGATATGAAACTGAAATGCGGGGTGCCGCCGATGCGGAAACTGGCGAAATATATCAGGGAGTTTCAGCCGGATTTGGCGATTATCAGGGAGCGGTCCATCTATACGATTTGTATGAATTTCCTATGTAAACGCTATAAAGTGCCGACGATTCTTTATAATTTAAGTCCCGTATGGGACAAGCCGAAGAAGATGGATCTGGCGCATAAAATCGTATGGAAGCTTACACCCACCTGCAGGATGACACCCACGAATCTGGTGGGAATCGACTATACGGGTCTGGTAAAAGATGAAAACGGATATTGGGCGCCGTTTCTGATGGAGCCACAGCTGGCGCCGGATAAAAAAACTTATTTTGCAAATGGCAGGATTAACGTCTTTTGCATCGGGAAGTATCAGGAGCGGAAAAACCATCAGCTGATGATAGAGGCAATCGAGGAGCTGCTGCCCAAATACGACCTTCACCTGACGATTGCTGGGGAAATATCCAACCATTTCCATGAGGAATATTATCAGAAAGTAAAAGCCTATGTCGAAAGGCATGGACTGGAAGAAAGGGTCACTTTTTTAATCAATCTCAATAGGGAAGCTGTGGCGAAAGAGTATGCAAAGGCGGACGTGTATGTGGTTCCAAGCACGGGGGAGCCGGCGTCCATTACGGTGATAGAGGCGATGGCATTTTCCGTTCCGGCAATCAGCGGCAGCGATAACGGTACGGCAAGTTATATCGATTATGGAAAAACGGGCTATGTTTTTAGGGACAATGATAAGGAAGATTTGAAAGAGAAACTGGAAAAGATTATATTTGACAGAGAAAATATCGTGAAAATGGGAGCGGCAGGGTATCAGCATGTGAAAGACCATTTTCAGTTTCAGAATTATTATGAGCAGGTAGAAACGATTCTGGAGCGGCTGCAAAATTCTGGGAAGAAAAATTGAGTGCGATCTGGCTGCTATACAGTCTGATTGCGATATGGTTTATTTATTTTATACAGGGCGGGATATAAAAATAATAAAACAAGCGATAATGCACGTGAAAGGACAAGATAATCTTAATGAAAAAAAAATTTAAAATTTCCTATATGATCAATATTATATTTATTGCCATTATTATAATGATCTGTTTATGGAACATAGGGACACTTAAACGGATTAGGGTTGTGGACGACGGCTTTTGTTATTGGGGAATCGGGGCATATTTTGCCGGGTATGACTGGACAGATCTTATTTCCCAATCCGCCTATTATTCCTATGGATATAGTATTATATTGGTTCCGCTGTTCTGGTTGAACAGGCTGGGCGTGTCCATGACAGCTATATACAGGGCTGCGATTGTATTGAACGCCTGTTTTTTAGCCGGCTGTTATCTGATGGCGCTCTATATGCTGAAAGAGCTGTTTGAGGATATCCCGGACGGAATCAAGCCGGTTATCAGTCTGTTTGTTACGTTATATATAGGCAATACGGCGCAGATGGGGTTTGCCTGGACGGAAACATTTCTGCTTTTTATGTTCTGGTGTATTATCGTACTTTTATACCGGGTAATGCAAAGACCGGGATATGGCAATATTCTGGGGCTTGCGGCAGCTTCGGCGTGGCTGGTTGCCATCCATATGAGGGCGATAGGCGTGGTGATTGCCGTCTGCATGGTAATGGTATGCTTCTTTCTGACGCATCGTAAGGAAATCGATAAAAAACATATTTTTTATACGGCAGGAGTTTTCCTTGCGGCAGGCTGTCTTTTTATAATAATGAAAAATTATGTTTCCGCCCGGATATATCTTGGCGGCGCAGAAAATTCAGTCAATAATGTATCAGCCAATGTAGAGCGTGTAGGCGGTTTAATGAATATAAGGGGGCTGCTGGATTTAGCTGTAAGTATTATCGGAAAAATATTCTATATTGGCTCGGCGACATTCCTGCTGGCGATTGTCGGCATATTGGCGGCAGCAGTTTTTCTGTTCTGTACTCTGCGAAAACAGGGTGTGGATGGCAAAAGGCAAATCTGGCGGACGAAAGAGTGGATGACTGCCTTCATGATATTGTCATTTCTGGCGGAAGTTGGTATCGAGTCACTTTTTAAATGCCAGTCGTTTCTTAGGACGTCAGGAGCCGGAGGGGCGGATGATACGCTTGTGTTCGGTCGTTACGCGGATTTTGTCATAGGACCGATGCTTTTATTTGGAATCTGGGCGTTATATCATGTGAAGGCGCATTATAAGGAAATCATTGCAACGCTGCTGATAGCGGCTGGCAGCGCAGTGATTGTCCAGTTTTTTTACAATGTGCTGGCGTTTCGGAAAAAGACGGATACGGTGTTGTTCCGCTTTGCGGCCGCTCCTTGGATGGCAACGCTGGCGGACGGACATAAAACCGATTTCGCCTGCTATGTGATGATTGTCAGTATCGGGATTCTTCTCATATTATGTTCCGTGAGACTGCTATCCAGATTCAGGTGGTACGGGTTTGCGGCTGTGCTTCTGGGGCTTACCGCGCTATGGAGCGTCATGGGTGTAACAGGCGGAGCGGACTATACGGCGGCAAAAGCGGATAAGGAAAAATCTGTAGATACGGTTGCGGAAATGATAGGGACAACGGGAACGGAAACACCGGTTTATATGGTAGGGCAGCCCAATACCGAAGTGAAGATTCTGCAATGGATTCTTGCCGGCCGCAGCATTCATGTCTGCAGCTTGGAAGATATTGACGATATTGATATGGAACAGGCGGTGATACTAGGAAATTCCGGCGATATCGAAGCGATGGGCAGACTGGACGACAGACTGGACTTTTTATATGATTCGGGCAATCTTTCTGTATTTGCGGATTTGAAAAATACACATTATGAAGCGTTAGCCGCGAAGGCGGAAGAGATGGCGCATAGGACGGATCCTTTGCAATATGGGATTCCGCTGGCGGATGTGGCGACTGAGCTGAGTTATACGAAGATGAACGGCGGTCTTTACTATAATTATCAGGCGCCGGACGGCGGATATATGACGTGGGGAATGGGAATTGCGCCGACAGACGGTACCTATGAATTTATCATTGACATGCGGGCGACAGAATGCGCAACGGATACGGAAATCGGCTATATCACGATAGGCGATGAGAACGGCGCAGTGCAGTACACTCAGGTCTTATACGCCAATGATTTTCTGGAAAAGGCACGGCAGGATGTCCGGGTATCGGTGGAAGTTAGGGATTGGGCGGAACCGGTAATCGGAATCTATACTTACGGACAGGCGTCAATGAAAATCTTTGATATTTCTTACCGGAAAACGGAAGGCTGTGTGCAGTTAGATGGTGAGGAAATGGCGGATATTGCAGCATTCTTAGAAGACCAGGATGGAAAAAGGGTATATTATGTGGACAGCGACAACAGCGCGCTGACAGGCTTCCCGTGGTGGGAATACGGAAAACTGCATTATCTGTCGGGACAAATGCTGGCGCATAAAGCAGATTTTGAAGATGCCTATTATCTTGTTGAGAAGACGGATGAAGAGACGCTTCGTCTGTGTGAAAGCGTTATGCAGGAAGTGATGGATACAGGAGCGTATGCGGTTTTTGTTGTTTCTGAGTAGACTGGGGAAAGGCGTTTTTGGGTGTTGTTTTCTGCATGATGGAAAAGGAGGGAAATTTTAGGGGGTTTTTGCGTTATTTTTTTCTTTTGAATTAAAAAAATGAATAAAATTCGGCAAAATTGGTCAAGCTAAGTGAAGAAAAATTTGATATAATAATAATATATTAAAAAATTATTAAATTTTTTTTAATATCTTTGCCGAAAAAACTGAATAAAAAATAGTTGCAAAAACTTGCAAAAACTCATTGACAAAATATTGATTTTTTGTTATGCTACAATAGTACACTAGATAGTGTGCCTATAGTACCGTAACACATGCTACTGTTGTGTCAAAAATGTAACATATAGACGTAGTAAACGGCTATATGTTTTTTGCTAATAGCTTTGGTTTTTGGCTACTTAGAGCTAGGTTTTATGATTGGAGGAAGCTTGTAATGATATATGACTTAATGTATGACATAGGCTCTCAGATAGAAGAGCATAGTTTTGTCAATGGGGATTACAAAGCAGATTCCAATGCTAAGGCGCGGTATTATGTCGGAAAGCATCGAGATGCCTTTGAAAGAGAAGAGGCAATAGCAAATAAGGAAATAGGGAAAGAGGACTTCCGCAAGTGGCTGCAATAAAATGCAGGATACTTGCGGAAGTCCTTTTTTACATGTGATAAATAAATAGTTTTATAACTTGGAGGATGTACGAATGAGTCAACATGGGAAAGACCAAAAGAGACAGGGATATAGGATGTGTATGTTACATCTGGAGAAATTGGTGCCGGAAAGTATGACAATCGGGGATGAGGAACACCATTCTGAAAAAGAGAAGCGACAGGAAAAATCTTTTTTTTGTTATGGCTATTATAATAAACTGACCTATATTGAAGAAAAAGAGGATGACAGTTTCACTTATGAGCATGCCTTTCTGATAAAATATCCATATACGGAAGCGGAACAAAACATTGTTGCGGATCAGCTTTTTACATTGCTAGAACCCGAAGAAGAGATTCAGAATAAGCAGAAGAATCCCTTTATGGAGGATATGGAATACGCTCCTTTTTTGGGAGTGTTTCTTATTACAATTAATTTTTTGCAAAAAAAGGAACCCGTCCGGCAGAAGAAATATGAACAGGTTTTGCAGGAACATCGTATGGAGCTGCAGGAAATGCTAAGGCAGCTTGCGATAACTGTAGTGATGATGGTTGCGGCGGTGATATCGCCCAAATATATTATTCGCCGAATTGTGCGGATTTATGTATTGTGCTGCGTACAGGATGTCTGGGAAAAATTTATGGGATAAAAAAGAAACTGGGAAATTATATGGAGGATAGAAAGCTGGACAAGGAGCAGACACTGCGTTCCACGCTTTATATTGCATCCGAATATGGAGGGGATGGCAGACAACTATTGCAGGAAAGTCTGCTGCAGAAAAACGCCATGCACCAGATAGGAATCCGGTTTCAATGCAATGGACAGAAACCAGATGTATTGCAGAAAGCATTGAATGGTAAGGAATTATATGGCGTAACAGGAAGGGGAGATTGTACCTTAATATTGGACTATGCTGATTTTGCCACTATTTATCCTTTTTATGTAACTGCCAGACTAGGACAGAGTGCCTGGAATGCGAATCCAAATTTTAAACCGAATAAATCGCTACAGGATATTTTAAAGGGATACAGCCCTATTAATGAGTGCTGGCATGTGAAGCCGGGACTTCCTACGAATGAGCAGCGAACGGTGGAAGATAAAGCAGTAAAAGAAGCGAAAAAAAGGATGCCGGATAACGAACATGTATGGTATCAAAACCGTGCCGTCATCTACCAGGCGATGCATGAAGCGGTAGGGGATCTGCAGAAATGCATAGATAAATTATTATGTGACAATGAGATTCTAGATTTGTTGGATAAAATCAACTTCCCGGAACAACGGTTTAAGGAACAATGCCGTTTGATAAAAGACCTGCTTTATACTTATGATGACCTCTGGTACGATAAAAGCACGATGCCGGAAGGACAATTTTTTTATGTTCAGATTGCTGTTTTATTGATGGGGATATACCAGCAGATAGGGATGATTAAGAAGGCTTGGGAGCAACAAAAGGAATTTGTCAGGCAGCGGCCAGACACCAATCAACTCAGAACATTCACGACATTAAAGAACGATTTGATTTCCAATATGAATATTATGATTTCTGGTATTAATAGTTTTAACAAACTGATACAGGCAGTTAATCAGAATATGCGAAATGTGCCTAATTATGAGATGCAGTCGAAAGTAAATGTAGAAAAATATCTTTATGCTTATACGATGTACCTTATGGATATCTGCAGAAAGTATTATTTGACCCCATTAGAAGAAGAGGAAGAAAAGCAAAAAGAAAGAATTTTTCCAATGGTAACGATTGCGATGTCGGGGCAGAAAATAAGCGCCTATAATTTGTTTCGGAAACTGCATGATTCGGAAGATACAAGAGCAGGGGTAAGCGTTTTTTTGATACAGTGTCCCAATTATCAGAGATTTGCCAATGTTTATCACGTTCTTCCTATGATTAGTCATGAGATTTCACACTGTTTTCGATATGAAAACCGTAAGGAGCGCAATACTTTTGTGCTTTGTTTTCTAACACGAAAAATTGCTGAAATTCTAACGGACAGACTCTTTGACGAAGAGTATCAAAGGTATCGTGCGCATCGATGGACAAAACATGTAGAGTTTGTATACGATATTATCTATCAGGAATTGGAAAGTGATCTGAGAGAGTCTTTGAAGAAGGAACTGCCGAATATTCATTTGTGCAATATGGAACAATTGTGCATTGAAAAGGTTAGGGAGTGTCTAGAAGTGGTAGAACCGCACATATTCTCAGAGAACAATTTATGGGAAATATGTAGGGATGATATGCTTGCATTGTTTAATCATTGTAGGATAACATATGTAGTTCCAGCAGATATAGAAAAGGAGCCGAATCAGTATCTGTTTGATGCGCTTCCCAATTTATTAATTGATATCCTGCGTAAAGACAAAGATCGGGTGAAAGAGTGGAACATGGTTTTATCCGACGATAAGATAAAAATTGATTCCGATAAGAAGGTTTTTTTAGGGGAATTGAAAGATACAATATCAGAATATAATAATTATCAACGTATTTCACGAGAAACAATAGATCGATGCATAGAGAAATTTGCATTGAGGTTTTGGAAGAATTTTATTACAGATGATACGGAAGTTGAACAATTATATTGCGGGAATGAGGACGCTGATGCAGCAAATGAGCGTGTACGAGAAATTAGTGCGAGAATTGCTGTAGATGAGGAATATGAATGGCAGAAACTGGATGTTGGAATAATAGGAAAGGTTTTAGGTTTTGATGGGGAAACCATATTCCGGTTGGAACAGTATATTTTGGAAATAGTAGATTTGGTGACAGAAATCCGGCAGCAATGGAATCGTTACGAGGAAGAATATCTGTATGAATCTTTAGAATATAAGTCGGATTGTGTTAAGGATATACATCGTAAACTTTATAAAAGGTATAATGAAATAATAGAGAATCTGGACACCCATCGGCGGATTGAGACCAAGAACGATGAATCTCAAAAATATGATTGGATTATAACTAAAAAAATACATAAATTATATACTTCGCTAGGAATTGTAAGCAGGAACTCGGAGCAATTTGCCGCACGGATAAGAACTGCCATGAGAAATATAGATAGGGGATATATTAAGGCGTCTCTTAAAGATATGATGAAGCTTTACCAAGAGGTATTTGCGGATCTTGGCATGTGTAAAATGTTTGGATTTACGCCTTTTGGATATTATGCTTATACTATTCATTTATTCATGAAAGAAAGAGAACGGTCGCAAAAGGATGTCTATGATATGACTGGAGAGCGGATGAAAATAGTTTTTTATATATTATGGGATGCAAAAAGCGGCAGTAATTTAGAGGAACCGGTGAATATTAAAGCAGATGCGGGGAAACTGGATCATGAATTAAAGGATAAGATTGATGAATATGAGGAAAAAATTATTTGCTATGAGAAGGAAATAAAGGATAGAAAGAAAAAAGGGGATAGAGAAAAAGAAAGCAAAGAAGATAGCAAGGAAGTTATCATGCATCGGCATATGCTTAGATGGATGAAAAAATTATATGATGAAATGAAGTTTGTCCCTAAAGATGAGTATCTTTTGAACTATTTAAAGGCTACCTATAGGAATAAAATGGATTTCCTCGAAGCTGCCAGATCGCCTATCATGAAGGAAATAGGAACTTATTATAATGAATTTATCACTACTGTAGGAAATGAAGGCAAAAAGAAGGAAACAATGAATATCCAAAATGATTTCGTCCTTTCTTATTACGGAAAAATGCAGGACGCTTGCGCAAGAGTCGAAACCTGGGATTTGAATGTGAAGGTGCATCCTGAAGACTTTGTAGAGCAATACGGTTCCAGATTCATGCAATGGCAGACGGAGGAAAAGAAATGAGGGAATACTATGCGGCATCACTCAGCGCCTTTTTTGATGCGGTAAGGGAAATTGCCGAAAAGGAAGCTGAAGATAACAGGAATGGAGTAAAACAGGATAGGAATACCGATGGGCGGGATATACCATTGCTTTGGTACAGGGGATTAACGGAAAACAGCTATACTTTATTACCGACGCTGTATAGAAGTGAACCCGAATTTAATAAGCTGCTTGCCTATAACCAGGTAAGGCAGAAAGAGGATGCCAGGTATCAGCATTTTAAGTCGCGTACATACCATTTGATTAAGAGCAATCCCGATCTGGAAAACGAGTGGCTGGAAATCTATCAGCATCACAGGGGGAAAACAAGATTGCTGGATTGGTCAGAGTCAGCAAAGACAGCATTATCTTTTGCGGTGGAAGATTTTCTGGATACACGGAATGAAGAAAAGCAAAAAGGAGGGCGCGCGACTAGCACGCCTACAGTTACAGTGATAAATCCAAGCAGATTGAATCGGAAAGCATATCAGTATTTTTATCAGCATGAGGAAATCATACGGGACGCTGTAAGTGAGTTGTTTCCAGGAGATTCTGTTGGCTGTATGGCGGCGTCACAAAAAATGCGGGATAATATGGAACAATATGAGAACATTTTATTTTCAGCGCCGGAAGATATAGAAATGGGCGGTGTTTTAAGTTTATGCGTTCTGGAAGATATGCGGGATATGGCAGGGAGTCAGTTTAAGCAGCGGATTACCAGTATGGAGTTTAATCCGTTTCATTATCTGGCGCTGCGTTATTATACAGATGCGCTGCCGGTTCTGATAGAGAGCGATACCGCGCCCATACTGCCGCCGCTTGCCATACTGCATCCCTATCATTCAGAGCGAATCCGCAAGCAACGGGGAACTTTTTCTATTTATCCTAATTATGTTCTTAGCAAGAGAATGCAAGAGTTGAAAGAAAAGAGAGGCATTGATGCGCGTACAATGGAAAGCCAGTGGGATATTAATTCCCTTCTGAGCCGTATCTATATCACAAATCCTGCAGAGGTAGCGAAGGAACTGTTATATGCGGGAGAGAGAAGAACGGAGTTGTATCCGGGATTGGATGACCATGCATGGAGGCTGGAAACGCAGATGTATTATGTATAAATTTTATTTTTTACCTTTACTTTAAGTTTTTACATAAAATAAGATAGTCTGGGGCTGTTGTACGAAATAGTGCACGGCTCTTTTTTATGGATTGGTAAAAAGAAAAACAGAGAAGCAGATTGAGAAAAAGCTCTTTTAGGTATATAATAAAAACAAAACCCAGAAATAAGCAGAATAGTAAGGAGACCAGCTATGAAAAGTCAAGCCTAAATTAGCAAAAAATTTCTTTTTCGT
>JAMPFM010000020.1 GCA_023664455.1 Blautia sp. | reverse complement strand
GTAATATTCTGCCCATATTATACCCGTTTCATGCAATGAAGTCAACATGAGCATGACATTTCCCAGGATACTTCATTCACAGAAATCCATTTGCCGCCTACATACCCTATTATCCTTTCACCCCTCCCGAAACCAATCCATTTTGAATATACCTCTGCAGACACATAAAAACTATCATAACTGGCAAAGAAGAAATAACTGCTGCGGCAGAGAATAATGTCCAGTGTGCTGCAAACTGATCGCTGATAAATGACTGTAATCCCAGCGCAAGCGTCATCTTTCCGGGAGTCTGCAAAAAGATGGATGTAATCACATACTCACTGTAGGTTGCAATGAAGGAAAACAGGAATATGACTGCCAACTGCGGCGTCGCCAGCGGTAAGACGATTTTATAGAACACCTGAAACTGATTCGCGCCATCCACCATTGCCGCTTCATCCAGCTCTACAGGAAGCCCGTCAATATAGGATTTCAGCAGCCAGATATTATAAGCGCTTCCCCCTGCCAGCACAAAAATCAAGGCAATACTGCTGTCAACCAATCCAAACTCATAAATTAAAATATAATATCCCGCTACTGCCATACTGTTTGGAAAAACTTGTAATACAAGCAATGACATCAATCCATATTTTCTGCCCACAAACCGGAGTCTTGCAAAAGCATATGCCGCCAGCGACGTCAAAATTAGCTGAATGATTGCGACAATAAAACAAAATTTCAAGGAATTGAGTACCCATATGGTAAAATCCGTTTCCCGGAATAATGTCACATAATGTTCCACGCTGAGTTTTTCGGGAAAAAGCGAGGCCAGAAAAAAACTGTCGCCTGCTGAAAAAGAAGACATTACAATCCATACTACCGGAAACATGACAAGAATTATCACAAGCCAAATCACAACCCGGCTTCCCCAAAGTGTCCGCCGCTCTGCGGCTGTCATTTTCTCTTTCTTCGCCATTTAATCAACCTCCTTAAACGAACCTGACAAATGCATATTAATCAGTGTAAAGGCGCCGACGATAATAAAAATCAATACGCTGAAAGTTGCAGATAGTTCATACCGGTTAGACCATGTTGTCATTTTATATGTTGTACTCGCAAGAATATCCGTGTATCCTGCAAACTGATTAT
This sequence comes from Blautia sp., assembly GCA_023664455.1. Taxonomy (GTDB): domain Bacteria; phylum Bacillota; class Clostridia; order Lachnospirales; family Lachnospiraceae; genus UBA3282. Next base: position 44,453 of record JAMPFM010000020.1, on the reverse strand, counting down.
CAACCCTCGCCGGCCCACCTTGTGTAATCATATAAATATTACCAAAATTATTGAAGTTTGAGGCAAACGAAGAAATAACTAACGGAATAGAAAGCTTCGTCACCAGCGGCAAAGTAATGCTCTTAAAACACTGAAATCCAGAGGCGCCATCCATCTTTGCCGCCTCATAGTATTCTGTCGAGATAGCCTGTAATCCGCCCAGACACACATTCATCATATAGGGAAATCCCAGCCATACATTGACGATAATCAGTCCAATCCTTGCGTAAAGCGGATTGGTAAGCCACGGTATATTCCACGCAATCCCGACTGCATGGAGCAGATTATTGATACCGCCGTACTGTTCATTGAGCAGCCCCTGCCATGCAAGGATTGCAATAGTAGACGGCAGCGCCCACGGAACAATCAGGATTGCCCGATATATTTTGGACTCTTTCATATGCGGATTATTTAATAGAATCGCGAGTGTCAATCCTATGGCATAAGAACCGGCGGTACTGAACACCGCAAAGCACACTGTCCATCCAAGAACCGGAAAAAACACACTTTTAATGCTCCCTGAAAATACAGTGATATAGTTTGCCAGCCCGACAAAGCCATAGTCATTTAAGTGATACATATTATAGTTTGTAAAAGATAAAACCACTGTGTAAATAATTGGCAGACATGTTACCAATAATATTGAAATCAACGCCGGCGCCAGATAGGTATATGCCATAGCATTCTTTTTCTTTCTCATATCATCACTACTTTCCTGAATCCATCAATTCAATCGCTTCTTCCAACTGCGTAACCATGTTTTCTGCTGCCTGTCCGGCTGTCTGTTCGCCGGACCACATGGATCTGATATTGTTTGTATGAATACTCCAAAGCTGTCCCATTTCTGAAACAGTCGGCATCGGTTCCCCATTATTAATCTGCGCGACAAAAGCCTGTGTGTATTCATTGTCCTGTATCACATCGAGATTCTGGTCAGATAATTTCGCAGGTATCCTATCTCCCGCCTCATACATATCGAGTGCGCTTTCTCCAATCAGATATCGGATAAAATCCCACGCCTTTTCCTGATTCTTGCTGCTGTTGCTCACAAAGCTTATCTGCGTCCCCACCGGCGTCACAAAAGGCTGTCCATGAAATGTCGGCATTTCTGAAATTGCAAAGGGCGTTTCCGCAGAGGTAAATCCGTCAATATCCCACGGTCCCCCGATATAATAGGCACATTTTCCATTCTGGAAATTACTTCTTGCAATATCGGCTGTCACATCTGCCGTAATCAGTTGATATTTATTGCACAAATCGTCAATAAATCCATATGCCTCTACTGCGCCTTCATTTGCCAGACCGATATCCGCTGTATCATATGCACCATTTTCATAACGGAAAATATATCCTCCACATGCCCGCACAAATCCGAGGTCATAATAAATGCTGGTCGCATCAAACGCTACGCCGCCGCTTTCGGCTGCCTGTTCCACTAACTCTTCCCATGTCGCAGGAACTTCTGAAACAAGCTCCGTATTATAAAACAGCGCCGTCGTTTCTACGCAAAGCGGTGCAGCATATCTTTTTCCATCCACATAACATGCCTGTATTGCCGCACTGGAAAAATCACTGTCTGTATATAATTCCTGTGGCACTTCCGCCGTGAGTCCGGCATTTACATAATCGGCAAGCTGATCATTCGGAATGCCTACCACTGCATCAGGTCCTGAAGCGCTTTTGACTGCCTGTGCAAACTGCTGGACGGATGGGGACTGATGAACGACTTCTACTTCATACCCATTCTGCTCTCCCCATTTATTCGCACACTGCTGAATGGTATCCGCCTCCACATTCATATTCGTCCAGATAACAAGCTTAGAATCCGCCTTTCCCGAACCACCGCAGCCTGTTAGTGTCATAATAGCCATCAATACGCCAAATGTAGATATGATTCCCTTTTTCTTCATAAAACGTTCCCTCCTTAGAAACTAAACAGTTCTTACATAGTCTGTAAGTTCAATAAAGCTCGGTTCGCATTTCCCTGTGCATCAAATAAAGCCATGTTTGCCTGGGAATTTCCCAATGGCACGGTATCCTTTATATAATAACTTCCGCTTTCGCTTGCCCATTTGCAGTCCGATATAGGCAGCCATGCCGGTTCCCAATAAAAGACGCCGATTCCCCTTGCATTTTTTACATTCCGCACTGTTGTATACAAATCCTTTAAAAAAGCCTCCTGCCCTTCCTGCGTCGCCGGATATCCGGTTGCTTTCTCATGGTCTGCGGAATATACAATCCCGTTGCAGCCCAATGTTTCCGTTGTATATCCGATTGATGTTTCTGCGACTAACACATCTTTATGATACCTGTTGCTGATATCATTCATGTTGTCCAGAAGCAGGCCAAGATTTCCATTCCAATGCGGATAATAAGACATTCCGATTATATCAAAATCAAGCTCATACGGAGCAATCCTGTCAAACCACTGCCGATACATTTTATTATCTGTCCCAAAGTCAAGATGCAGCATAATTTTTGCATCCGGGCATTCTTCTTTCACGCCTTTTATGCCTGCGCGCAGGATATTCGCCATGCCTTCTATATGGTCTATATGCCCATCCGGCCAAAGCAATCCCTTTGTAATCTCATTCCCGACCTGCACCATCGCAGGAATAAGTTTTTGATTCTTCAATGCCTTTAAGGTGTCTGCAGTATGTAAATAAACTGCTGTTTCAAGCGCCGTACCGCTTAGTTTTTTCCATGTTTTCGGCTTTACCTGTTTAGACGGATCCGCCCAGAAATCGCTGTAATGGAAATCCAGCATAAAATCCATCCCATTTTCTACCGTTCTTCTCGCAATTTCGATGACCGTCTGCAAATCATTTCCACCGCCCCCATAGGGACTTCCCATTTCATCATAAGGGTCTGGCCAGATTCTGATTCGCACCATATTAGCCCCACACTGTTTCAGCAGATAGAACAAGTCTTCTTTCTGACCATTCAGACGATAACATGCCCCATAAGACTCCAATTCTTTTACCATAGAAATATCCATGCCTTTTATAAATTCCATACTTACTCCTTCACAAGCGTTATGTCGTCAATCGTTCCCCAGCCGCCCGGAGCTGTCGAAACATGGACGCCTACCGTAATTTCCCCATTCGCTGGCGTAAGACCCGAAAGTTCTGCCGTATACCAATTTACATATCCGTTTAGTTCACCATCCACCTTACTTTCGTTTCCATCAATGACTGCATAAAAATAGACCTCTGCATTCTCATCTCCTGCTGCGTCCCCCTGGATATGCGCTGTCAACTTATAAGTTCCCTCTTCCAACCCGGCTACTGTCTGCTCAGCAGAAAAATTAACATTACTGCTTCCTGAATAAAAATGCAAGGACTGTTCCCCCTCAAAGCAGTCTGTCGCCCGGTCATAGACATCCAGCTCTTCTGTGACATCATCGATGTTTGTCACTGTCCAGCCAGTAAAATCGGATTCTTCAAAACTACCGTTTACCAGATAATTTCCATTCTCATCCGCCGTTGCCGTTGCTTTTGCCGTATCGGATTTTCCACAAGCTGTCAAAGCCACTGCCATTCCTGTTGCCAAAATGATTCCTAACATTTTCTTTTTCATATCCTTATCCTTATCCCTAAGTTTAATTAATAATTTACCTATTTATTAGTAAATTATTTACTTAATCAGAATATATCATTATCGGGATATAATGTCAATACGGATGACGTCACTTTTACTATATTCCTAAATTTGAAGGTAATATTTTATATATTTTGCACAAAAATAACGTGTGCCAAAACACACGTCATCTTGCCAACACTATTTCGATTTTCTATCAGAAGATTCCTAACAACTCTTACGGAAAACGGGAATCCCGTTTACCAAAACCAATTTGGTAACGCTTCCCCCATATAATACCCGGTTTCTCAATAAATCCAGCGCCGTTTCACAAATGCATGGAATATCTATATGGATCGTCGTAAGCGGCGGGGACAGGTATTTCGCAATACTCACATCATTGATGCTGAATACCGCCATCTGTTCCGGTACCTGGACATCGCCTTCATTCAATGCCTGCAGCACTCCAACTGCCAGGGTATCGCTTGCCACACAGAGCGCAGATGGCAATGGATTTCTTTTTAACAATTCTTTTCCCAGACGATAACCGTCATCTACCGTAAATTTCTCTGAAATCAAAATATATTCCTCATTCAGACACTGATGATAGGACACGCTCTGCCGAAATGACCACTCCCTGACATCCATAGAGGGCTTTCCCGTATCAATATTCCAATCGCTTCCCCCAATAAATCCGATTGCACGATGCCCTTTTTCTACAAAATAATCCACCATCTGCGTCACAAAAGAATCCATATTGGGCTTTACTGCATCGAAAAGCTTTTCATCCGGTGAAGTTCCGATAAATACGCCTTTTTGACAGGTCTTGTATAACTTATTAATCTCTTCCCTGCTAAGCCAGCCTACTGCAATAAAAGCGTTCAAATCCTTTGGAATCATATCCATACTGTCTTTTCGCTCAAAGATACTCAGCTGGATATTCATTTTCTTTGCCTGTTTTACAATCTCATCCTTTACTCCGCAATAAAAAACATCTTCTAGTTCATCCTCATTCGCCGTAAAATATAATAATGCTACATTTTCTATTTTGGGATATATCACTCTCTTTTTATAGCCAATTTTTTCCGCTGTCATAAAAATGGCTTCTCTTGTTTCATCACTGACAGAGATTCCTTCATCATAATTTAACACTCTGGAAACTGCCGCGCTGGAAACACCTACTATCTCTGCTATTTCTTTTATCGTCGCCATAGGATACCTCCATACAATTACGCCACAAGCCCCTTCTCACGCCACCTGCCGCTCTGCCAGCGCAGGAACATACAGATAGCGCGGATACATTCGTCCATCGCCAGACCGATATAGGCGCCGATGACCAGAAGCCCCAGACGGATGCCAAAAAACCATGTCCCGCCCACTGCGCATAGATACATGAACACCGCGGCAATCACGGTCGGGAAAATGGCGTCCCCGCTTGTCTTGAGCGCATTGCCGAAGACTAAGTTCGACGTCCGCCCGATTTCCAGCGCGATGTCGATTGCAAGAAGTTTCCCCACCAGAGCTATCATTGCGGGATCGTCGGTAAAAAGCTGCATCAGAAGCCCGGAAGAAAGCGCAAAGACGGACTCTATGACAATCGCCGTCAAAATGCCGATGATTGCGGCTCTTTTCGTGCCCTTATCGCATTCTTCATATTCCTTAGAACCAATCCGCCATCCGGTCATAATGGCGTTCGCCTGTGCCAGCGCCGCCCCGATACAGTAGGAAAAATTCGTAATCTGCATGGCGTAAGCCCTTGCCGTCACATTCATGCCTTCCGGATCCATCTGATTCAGAAATCTTGTAATCAGCGTCATCGCCACATTGTACAATGCCGTCTCAAAAGCGGAAGGCAGACCGATTCTGACAATCTGCTTTAAGACGAACAGATTCTCAAGGCGTTCCGGTTCTTTCCCGGCTTCCACCAGATAATGGGACGCCACAATCACGACCACCAGATTCAAAAGACGCGATAAGACGGTGGCAATCGCCACTCCCTGCACGCCCATATCAAATACAAACAGAAAGACTGCGTTCAACACGACATTCACAACATTCGCACACAGCGTCGCCACAAGCGGCGGACGGGTGTGTCCGAAGGCGCGCAGATAACTGGAAAAAATCGGAATCAGCGCGTTTAAAAAACAGCAGCCCCCTACAATTCTCAGATACACTTTCGCATATTCCATCAGCAGCGGTGCAACGCCCACCAATTCCAGAATCTGCCCGGAAAAGAAAAACAAAAAAACAGAAAGCAGAACGCCGCAGACGGCATTGAATACCAGACCAAGCTGCCTTGCCTGATAAGCAACGCCGACTTTTTCCGCACCGATATACTGCGTCATGACGGCAATCATACCGGAAGATATGATGGAAAACATAATGATAAACATGCTGATATAAGTATTCGCCGTCCCGACGGCCCCTACCGCTTCATCATTCACCGAAGACAGCATCAATGTGTCCACCATCCCGGCAAGCATATAGCATAAGACTTCCAGTGAAATCGGGATAAAAAGCTGCTTTAAAGTTTTTCGACTGCCTTCCATACATGCCTCCTACGGAATCTTTTTATCCCGTCTGCCATCATCAAATCCTTCTTACATATCCCCCATCGAGCCTACCTGGCCAAACTTGCTCTCCGTCTTGCGGTCTTTTAATACCTGTATCACGGTGGGAATCGCGCCGCCAATCGTAAATACATAGAGCAGGATAATATTATACCAATAGGTTCCGACGTCGATGATTTCCTCTTCTAATAGAACCGGCATATACTGGAAACCGGTGAAAAAGTCTACTTCCAGTTCTCTCGCTATAAAAATCGCCCAATCCATGCGATCGCCCACATAAGTCATGACAAGCATCATGATAAAGCTGATGACTATGCCCTTTTTCGTCAGTTTGCCGCCTAGCATTTCATATCCCTTAATCGTACAGATCGCCATAACGAAGCCCGATAAGACGGATATTCTTCCAAGCTGGCTGAAAAAGATGATGCAGATAATACCGATCACGGATCCCAGCAGCGCACCTACGAAACCGCCTACAATATTTTCACTCTTCTGCTGTTTCTGCTGATTTTCCAGGGTTCTGTCCTGTCTCATCTTGCCCGCGCAGTCCGGGCATAAGTGCATGTAGCTGCCGCCCACTTCAAAGGAAGCCGTTTCCACCTGCTGCCCGCATTGCTGGCAACAGGTCACACACCCTTTACTCCTCAGAAATTCAATCAGCGCGTTAACGCTGTTATTGAAATTTTCCGCCAGCTTTGCCTGATTCGACGTACTCCTTATAATCATGGCAAAAACGCCGTTATTCTGGGTTAACGAAGTAACCTCTTTTTCACTTTTGACAAACTGCTTGATTTCTGATTTATCAATCGGTCCCATCGGCACTTTCACGCTCAGCGTCACCGTAAAAAGATAAGGATATCTCTTGTCTGCTGCATAAGCTATCATTTCGTAACCGTTCCGCTGACCATAGAGAACGCCTCTTTGCTCATCTAAGCGAAATCCTACCGCAGTTGCCAGTTGCTCATAGTTTTTTGTCGTTTTACTCATTTGTCCTCTCCCTCATAAAAATTTTCCTTGGTTTTTTCTATCCTACATTGTAGCATTGAAATGCCTGCAGGTAAACAAAAGATTTTCATTTATCCTATGTCAGATTCCCTGGAAGGTGAAAGTAAATTCCAGCTTTTTACTTACATCAATCAGATATTCGGGATGCACAAGCGCGCCCCAACTATCGTCGCCGCCCACGCCCATCTGCTGCAGCGATACGCGGACAACTGTATAATGTGTCTTAGGCAATTCATAAGCATGTCTGGCATTTTCCAGCTCATGGGGCGTATAGGGCAGGGCGGAAAAGTTCATCTTGTCACCGGAAAACAAAAGTCCTCTGCCCTTTCTATCCGTAACCTTCGCATACCGGACGCCCGTCTTATTTCCGCACTCCTGGGGTACGAGATATTTCGCCATATTATCCTGTACCAGATTCCGGTAAATACCAAGTTTTGCGCCCTCTTTTCTATCTTCATAAGTTTCTGCGGGACCGTTTCCATACCACTCCACATGGCAATAATCCGCATTACAGTGGAACATCATGCCAAACTCCGGCATATCCCCTAATTGACTGACTGGGTCATAAGAGAGTGTCGTCTGAATCCTTCCGTCACCGTATACCCGGTAAGTCACCTGACATTCCGCCTCCGGCGTCGTCTGCAGCCGGTAAAAATAAGTAATTGCCACACAATGCCCTTCTTCCACGACAACAGGATTTTCATAACGGACGCTGCCGTCTGCTTTTTCCTTCTTCTGTCCGGCGTCCCTGGTCGTCAGATAGAGACTGGCAAGTTTCCACTGCGCATACCTGCAGGGCATGCTATTTCCCTCATCATTATCGGTAGGAGCGCGCCAGAAATTCGGACGCGGTATTCTCTCTAAGAGTTCTTTTCCCGCATACCGGTAAGACACAAGTCCTACGCCTATCGAGAAAAGCGCTTCAAACGACGCGCCGCGCACGCCGATGTTATTATGCCCATACACGATGGTATAGGATTTTTCCCGCTCCGGCTGTTTTTCCACTTCCGCATTGACAGCGACGACTGCCTGTCCGAAAGCCACCTCATATCCTGCCTTCGCCCACAGCGTATCCTCTTTTAACCGGAAAGAAATCGTCAGCGCATATTCTCCCGCTGCTCCCGGAATCTCAAAAGGTATCGGGAAAGACGCCCTGCTTTCCGGCGCCACGGCAACCTGCAGTTTTTTCTCAGCAATCCTGACTCCGTCCCTATCCAAAAGAGCGAACGCGTCAAAGGCGTCTGTATTGACAAACAAATTCTTATTCCACACCTCAAACCCTTCCGCCGAAACGGATACGGATATATTCTGATAATCGAATTTCACTTCCTGCATCTTCGGGGAAACATCCCTTTCCCCACCATATACTATGCCGTTGCCGCTGAACTGGAAATCGCTGGGACGGTCGCCAAAATCGCCGCCATACGCCTGAAATTCCTCTCCGTAACGATCTTTTTTATAAAGGGACTGATCGATATAATCCCAGATAAAGCCGCCCTGATAACCGGAATTTTCTTTATCGGCAAGCCGCGTATACTTATGCAGCGCACCACAGGAATTTCCCATAGCATGGGAATATTCGCAACTGATAAAAGGCTTGGCGCCGGGCGTCTTTAAGTATTCCTCGATTTCCCACACTTTCGCATACATACGGCTTTCCATATCAGAAGTATCGTTATAGCGTCTATCCCAGAAAATACCCTCATAATGCACCAATCTAGTATCGTCCAAACTGCGGAACAACTCGGACATCTTGAAAATCGTCCTGCCGCCAAAAGACTCGTTTCCACAGGACCACAGGCAAATGGACGGATGGTTTTTGTCCCTCTGATAACAGGAATTTACCCTGTCTAACATCATGCCTTCCCACTCTTCTTTATCCCCCGGAAGAATCTCAGACATTTCCCCTCTTCCTTGCAGATACGGCTCCATCGTACCGTGGGTTTCCATATTACATTCCGCAATCAGATACAGACCATATCTGTCGCACAAATCATAAATTGCCACATCATCCGGGTAATGACAGGTTCTGATGGCATTGATATTGTTCTGCTTCATCGTTATGATATCTTTTTCCAGCTCTTCATAAGAGACATGCCGCCCTGTTACCGCGCTGAACTCATGACGGTTAACGCCCTTAAAGACAATCCGCTTACCATTTAACAGCATACGATTCTGCTTCATCTCAAATTTGCGAAATCCCACCGTCTGACTGACATATCCCTGCACTGCCCCGGACATGTCCAGAATCTCGATTTCCAACCGGTACAGATAAGGCTGCTCCGCACTCCATAACCTCGGTGACGCCACCGGCTCTCTGAATGTCTGTTCCTGCGGCATGGCATTTGGCTCTGCCTGCCCTGCTGCCTCCGATTCTGCGGCTACCATCGTCCGTCCAACCTCACCGTCCGTAAATTCATCCTCACGCGCAAACATTAACTTATCGCCGTCTTTCAAGGTAAAACGGACTTTCCCGCTTCCGCGGACTTTCGTCTGTACCTCTAAGAGCGCGTTTTCAAAACCCTCCCCTTCAAACAACGTTTTCACCCGGATATCTTCTACATACACCGCCGGTACGGCATAGAGATAGACACTGCGGAAAATACCGGAAAACCGGAAGAAGTCCTGGTCTTCCGCCCAGCTTGAAGACGTCCATTTATAGACCTGCACCGCCAGCTTGTTTTCCCCATCCTTCATATAAGGCGTCAAATCAAAATCGGAAGGTGTAAAACTATCTTCGCTATATCCCACATAACTGCCATTTAACCAAAGCGCCATACCGCTTTCTACGCCTTGGAATGAGATACGGATTTCCATACCCTGCATAGAGCTTGGCGCTTCAAAATATTTCACATAACTTGCCACCGGGTTAAAGCGTTGCGGGATTTCGCCGGGCGCAATATCCTCCCTGCCATCCCACGGATACTGCTGATTTACATACAGGGGAATATCATATCCCTCTAACTGGATATGCGCCGGCACCCGGATATCATCCCAGCCGCTGCAATCGTATTCCGTTTTCTCAAAGCCTTCGATAGCAGAAGCCTTATTAGGCGCATATGCAAATTTCCAGATTCCGTCCAAAGATTCCCTAAGAGAGCTTCTTTGCGCCTCACATTCCTCCCGGTTGCGATACACCACATGGGAAGAATGGGCGGGCAGTACATTCTCTTTGTAGAATTGTGGGTCTTTTACTTTTTGATAATCGAAGTGCATTTTTGGGTCTCTCCTTGTTTCTTTTATTTTTTTGCTGCTTTATAATCCACAGGTATCCTCTCATTATCCGGCTTCCCCGCGTTCATATCCGTATACATATCCAACAGCCCCACTGTCTCAGAGGCCGGTCTGCCATACATATTACAGCACTGCTTCGTAACCGTCTTTGCCTGCTTTTCGTTTTCATCCATCAGCACACTCATCCGGTACACTCCCTGCACCGATTCTGAATCCAGATGCTGCATGATTTCCGCAATCATTTCTTCTTCGTTCATGTGACTCCCCCCCTATTTCTTGATTTTGTGTCTGTCTGCTATATTACATTCCGTTATAATTATCCCATCGCCATTTTATAAATTCCCTGTCAATAAAATCAGGAATCACAATTCTCGGTGGAATCGACCAGCCATAATCCATTCTTGCCCTCTGCGATAACTCTATTTCGCCTTCGACGGATATTCTCAAATGACCTGTCTCAAACAATGTATGTATATCCGTTCTCATAGCCAGACCATTCGCTACCGTATCTTCACCATTATACTTAAATGGCTTAATATGCGCTGCCTCTAAAACTTCCGGCATTGTCACATTGGTTATGATACATCTTTGACATGCTTTCAAAACAGCCTTTCTAAAATTTGCCTGATTAGGTCTTGTTACCCTTGAAGTCTGCACTCTTTTCCTTTCAATCTCAGAAGCAATATCTGTTGCACGTATAACATCTAATGCTGTTAAAATCGTATCATCTTTTGATTTATCCTGAATAATCACTTTTATTTCGTCTATAAGAACTTTATTGATATGATATTCTTCCTGTAATCTGTTAGCCGCCTCTTTACATTCCAGATACCCATAATTGCTGAGAAATATCATAAATTCCCTTGCAATCCTCATATCATTAGCGCCTTCACAACAATCCGGCCAATCTTCTAAAGATATCTCACCCTTCCTATACCATAAAATAAAATGCACATAATCTTCCAAAACTGCATGGCATCCCGATAAAGGGATAATTATCTTTATAAGCTCCTCAATTGTAATATATCCCTGCCCCTGCTCATATAACTTACATTCAATTTCCAATAACAGCCTTAATGGATAAAATAGTAATCCCTTATTTAACCATAATTTACATTCTTTTTCCGTCTGCACTTGTGGATTAGGCAATTTTAGTGTCTGTACTGTAATTGCTGCAAACTCTGTCTGACTCACTTCCCTATCTGCAACCCTTCGTCCAAATTGGGTAAGATGTATTTTCCCCGACTTATCGCCCGGCTCCAGCAATCCCAAAGCTCTCCAATACTGTCCTGAATTTCTTATCAGATTTCTATTTCCTGTACGTCCTGCTAAATCAACATGGACATTTGTATTCTGTATCGCATTTGACAAATCAATAAGCTCTTCTGCAAATTCCCCTGAACTGTATTTCACTTCCAAAGGTTCAAGTTTTCTCATCCTAAAAAGCACTCCCAGCAAAACTACCGGGTCATTAAGCCCTTCCGTACACGCATAACAAGCCCACCTCCACTTAAACTGCGGAAACGGTTTAACAGGAATATAATTCTTAGGCAGCATGTTACTCCTCCTTATACTCATTAAACATTTTAGCAACAGCATAAGCCATTAATGGCGGAACGGCATTTCCGATTTGGCGATAAACCGATGAATTATTACCCTTAAATTCGTAATCCAATGGAAAACTCTGAACTGCAGCCAACTCCCGGCAAGACATTCTGCGTTTCCCATTTGGATGTGGTAAAATAACAACACCGCCTTTATTATCCCCTCTCGCCGTAACTGTTGGCGCAGGTTTATCAGGATCAAGCGGTCTATGCCCTAAATATCCATTAAAATGCAACTTATATTTTGAATATACATGGTTAAGTAAATTATTCGGTTCATCGGGATTGGGGATTTCCGACATCAATTTACCGACTGAAACCCATTTATTTAATCCATTATCCCCATTCTTTTCATGTGTCGCATCTGGGAACCTGTATTCAAAATGAATATCTTTTCTTACCCCTACAATGATAACCCTCATTCTTGTCTGTGCCACTCCAAAATCTGCAGCATTAAGAATTTTATATTTCACATTGTAATCCAGCTTCTCAAAATCTTTCAAAATCATTTCAAATACTTTTCCCTTAGCTAAATTTGTAATTCCTTTCACATTCTCAGCCACGAAAAATTTAGGTTTTTTATCTTTTATTACCCGTATCAGCTGCTTATATAGAGTATTCCGCTCATCATTTTCACATCTTTTCATATTTGCAACTGAAAAACCCTGACAGGGAAAACCTCCAATCACAATATCACAATCAGGTATGGTATCCGATGAAATCTGCGAAATATCTTTACAGACAATATGGTTCCCTAAATTTGCCCGATATGTTTCTACAGCATCTTCGTACAAATCATTTGCCCATATAATCTGATGCCCCGCCCTAATAAACCCTAAATCAAGTCCACCGGCGCCACTAAATAATGAAACCACTCTCATATCTTTTCTTCTTTCTCAAGCCTTACTAACTCTTCTCCAAGGAGTCTTGCAAATTTTACCGGAACAGCATTTCCAATTTGTCTATAACAGGCATTCATGGAACCGACAAAACAAAAATCTTCAGGAAATGTCTGAACGCTGGCACTTTCCCTTATTGTCAACCTGCGCTTTTCATTATAATGAGGAATGGCACAAACCCCTCCCCCGCCATTTCCTCTTGCTATAATTGTAGGCGACGGCTTATCCGGATCCGTTTTGCGATGCGCTGTATAATTCCTATATACTACCTTATAAGCTGAGTATATATGATTCAAAACATCATTCTCTTCGTCCGGGTCTGGAAAATGGTCTATTGCCTCTTTGATAGATATCCACTTTTTTAATCCATTACTGCCATCTTTATTATTCGTAGGAACCGGAAACCTAAATAACATTTCTTTTCCCAATTTTACATTTTGTCCGATAATAACAACTCGCTGACGCGATTGCGGAACTCCGTAATCTGCCATATTTACAAGATGCACCCTTGTAACATATCCTGCCTGTTCAAAATCGGCTACTATTTGTTCAATAGCCTTTCCCTTTCCATATGACAAAATACCCTTGACATTTTCAGCTATAAAAAACTTTGGCTGTTTTACCTTAATAACTTCGTAAAAAAATCTATACAGCTGATTTCTTTCATCGTCCAACACGCGATGCGTATTCGCCTGCGAAAAACCCTGACACGGAAATCCCCCGACTACCACCTCAGCATCAGGCAGCGTTGAAACATCAATATTTCTGATATCGCCAAGCACAATATGATTCCCTATATTCTGCTTGTAAGTCGCTACTGCATCTTTATCTATGTCGTTCGCCCAAATAATACTATTTCCTGCCTGAATGATACCTAAGTCTAATCCTCCAGCTCCGCTAAATAGAGATATCGCTTTCATTTTTACTCCACTTTCTGTAGTTTTATCACATGACATATTATATTTAAATATCTGAACACTTTCAAGTTTCCTTGTCCTTATCCATCCCTGCGCGGCATACCGCCCTGCTTTACCCCGAATTTTTCCCGCATGGCAAGCAGCGCGTCGATTTGCTCCCCGGAAAGTTTATTCTGCTTTCCGAGTATCTTTTCCGTTATCAGAAGGATTCGGGCATAGTACTCCATAGATTCCAGACGGTAATAAGCGGTATAAATATCTTCCGCCCAGGTGACAGAACCGTGGTTTGCCAGCAAAATCCCATTGTGCGTATGACAGTAAGGCGCAATAACCTCTGGCACTTCCTTAGAGCCTAACTCCGCGTATGGCGCAACCGGCACATCGCCCAGCGTGATAACCGCCTCCGCCAGTACCGGCGTATCCAGCGGAATCCCGGCAATCGCGAAACAGGTGCAGATAGGCGGGTGCGCATGGCAGACCGCGCGAATGTCTGGATTTTCCCGGTAGGCGCGCAAATGCATTTTCAATTCCGAAGAAGGCTTGTAAGTCCCTTCCAGCACGCGACCGTCCAAATCCACTTTTACCAGCATCTTCTTTTTCATAAATCCTTTCGATACGCCCGTAGGCGTCGCCCAGACTTCGTTTTCACCGGTCTTTACAGAAAGATTCCCATCATTCGCGGCAACGAAATTCCGCACATACATTCTCTGTCCCACGTCGATAATTGCCTTCTTGGCCTGCTTCTGTGTCATATACTCCATTTTTGCCTTTCCCTTCTTCCTTCAATCTGCTCTAGACTATCACAAAGCCCCTTCCGCCTTCTTACGAAAAATTTCCCGCAAAGACTCTGTATAAGGCTCCCTCGCAATCCCATATTCCGTAACAATTCCCGCGATTAAATCATGGTCCGTAATATCAAAGGCAGGATTAAATACCTTAACGCCCTTCGGCGCCATCGGCTCCCGATACCACATATCCGTTACTTCGTGCGCCGGTCGCTGCTCAATCGTAATGTCCGCACCCGAAGGCGTATTGCAATCGATAGTCGAAGTCGGCGCACACACATACACCGGTATCCGATAGCGGCTGGCAACTGCCGCTACCACAGACGTCCCTATTTTATTAGCGACATCTCCATTCGCCGCCACCCGGTCGCAGCCGACAAATACCGCCTGTACCCAGCCGTTTCGCATAACGATCCCCGACATATTATCACAAATCAAGGTAACGTCCACGCCGGACGCCATCAGTTCATATGCCGTAAGCCGCGCGCCCTGTAACAGCGGTCTTGTCTCGTCTGCAAAAACCCGGAAATGATATCCCCGCTCCTCTCCCAGATAAATCGGCGCAGTGGCGGTTCCGTATTTACAGGTTGCAAGCTGCCCCGCATTACAGTGCGTCAGAATACCGTCGCCGGGTTTTACCAGACTCAGCCCATGTTCGCCAATCGCCCGGCACACCCGGATATCCTCTTCCTTAATTGAGACCGCTTCCTGCTTCAACAGCTCTTTTATCTGCGTAACCCCTTTGTCCCGATTCTGTATGCAGACCTGCTCCATGCGGTTTAATGCCCAAGACAGGTTCACGGCAGTCGGTCTTGCCGAATTTAAATATTCTTTCTGTTTTTTCCATGCAGAATAAAAAGTATCATAATCTTCCGTATCTATCCGCTTCGCCAGCAGATAAGCCCCAAATGCCGCCGCCACGCCGATTGCCGGTGCACCGCGCACTTTTAACAAATAAATGGCATCCCATATTTCTTCCCCGGTCCGTAAGCTGATCGTCTGCGCCACGCCCGGCAGTTTCGTCTGATCCAGAATCACAAGCGCATCGTTCTCATCATCCAACGCCACCGTTTCATAATCCATGATATTTTTTTCTTCCATGTTATCATTATGCTCCTTCTTAACTTCTAATGTTTAGGATAATTGCAAAACCAGGCTATTGCTAACCGTCCGTTGTACAGAATATATAATCCAACGCAGGCACGCTTGCGCTACGGTTCAAACGCAGCGGTACATAAGATGCCAAAATACGGCATCTAAGTACCGGCGTTTTCACAGTACCTGCTTATGGATTGTATATTCTGTACAACTACATCTTTTAAACTTTAGTTTTGCAAATTCTATCCCAGCAAATAATACGTCGCAGGAAAAAGTTTTTCCAAGACGCCAAATACTGGCAGGTATAAAGACAAACGAATCCAGATAGGGCAACAGACCATGCTCGCCAGTGTCAGAATCGGAATCGCAGCCGCCAGAGTTTCCCGCTTTCTCAATATTAATCTGATTATACTACAATAAAGGACAATTAGAAACTGGTAAAAAAGCAGACGCAGACCTTCTTTTCCTAAAAACAGGATTCCTTCCGCGACGCTGCCATAAGGCCGCTCCTCCCAACAAAGACAAATTAAAGTTACAAAGGAAGTGCAAACCGTAGGAATCCAGGTGTTGACCATAGTAGTCAACCATTCTGGCGCAAGACGCGTAAATTTCCTGTCCTGACGGTCTTCCCAATCTATGAGCAACCCGCACAGACCGCTTAAAAAAATACCTACAGCAAGCACGCCTCGCAGACGAAATACTGCTGTCCCGACCGTTGCGGATTCTGCTGCCCCGTCATCCGACTCTCGCTGCCTTGCAGAATCCTCCACTGCTCCGCCATCCGACTCCTGCTGCCTTACCGACTCCTCTGCTGCCTCACCGTCCGACTCTCGCTGCTTTGCCGGCTCCTCGACTGCCTCACCAACCACCTCATTTTCCTGCATATCCCGATGATACTGAAACGCAAACGTACTCCCGTCAGAAAGGCGGGTCTCATACGCAGCCTTGGCAAACTGCGCGATTTCGTCCCCCATAATACCGCTTTGCTGCACTTTTTCAAAGGCTTCTGCTTCCCTGACATAATCCTCATACTTATCCTCGGAATATAGGGAAAACAGAACCGCCGCAACCCGCTCCTTGACAATTCCCTCCATCTCAAAGGTTTCGGGCTGATATATTGTAATTGCCCCTTGCCAGTCACCTGCAAGAAGCCTTTTTTCCAAATCTCCGGGACAAATTATGCCGCAATCCAGACTCCCCCGCGCTATATCTTGCAAAAGCTGCTCCCGTTCCTCGTATCTCTGAAAAGTGAGAAGACCGTCCTGTTCCTGCAGCCGGGATAAAAAATGCATATCCTGCACTGTAAAGGCTTCCGCGGATTCCGTTTCTATCATAACGCCAACAAGAATGCCTTCCCCCCGCCCGGTCTGCGCGGTCTGCTCCGTCAAAAGCGCCAGCAATGGCAGCGAGAACAGAAGCAGGATGAAAGCAGGTTTTTTCAACATTCTCTTCAACAACAATTCCAGCCAGATACCATACGCCCTCATACCTCTTTCCCCCTTCGGACTGCATAAGAAGCTGCCGCAAATAGAAGCGTCATGATAATAAGCGCCCCTACGGCTCTATGCGGCGTATCGTGCAGATACAAACTGCCTGCCGCCTCTATGAGATAAGAGACCGGCAGGAATCCGCCAATCTTTCGTATCGTTTCCGGCAGAAACACAGACGGCACAAAACCCCCCGCACAATATGTCATGACCGTCGTTAAGAAAAACAACAGCAAAAGCGCAGCCGCCGCATTATCCGCTATCTGAAAAACCAAAAAGACAAACGCCATGACGCAGAGACAAATCAAAAACAATATTCCCACCTGCTTCGCGCCCAGGGTGGGAAGCCACGCGCTGCTGCCTGCTGCCGCCGCGATTCCCTTGGCGAATAAGAAAAGGCCGCAAACTCCCGCTCCCATAGCACAAAATCCACACAACCCTTTTCCCAGACACTGTGCCCCCACGCCTATCCCTTGTTTTTTCAAAAGCTGCCGAAATGCGCGGGGATAGGGCTTCATCATTGGATAACACGCCATACCGAATAATAACAGGAAAAAAATCCCCCCGGATACAACGGCATATTGTAAAATGGATAACTCCCCGGTCGCCGCAACTTCCCTCGTCTGATAGAGAGCCAGCCTATCCAGGGCAAACGCCAGATTGTAACGATTGATATCCGCTTCCAATACCGCAATCTCTTCCAGAACCCCGTAATGCACCGCCGTATCATAAATACCATAAATTTCCGCCTGCGCCACACGCAGCATATCCATGCCCGCGTCCGTCAGCTCCTTTAATAGAGCTGATTCCACTCCTGCATCTTTCGGGAAATAGACCTGCGCCGGTATATTTTCTCCGGTTAAAATTCCCTCTATCATACCATCCGGCAAAACTAACACTGCAGCAACGCTTCCCTCTTCCAGCATCTTGAAGCCTTCCTCTTTTTCCGTCATCAGAAAACGGCAGGACTTCGATATGCTTTCCATTTCTTCTACATATTGAATGACCATATCAGTCAATACATTTTCTTCCTCTTCCACAACAGCGATGGTTATCTGCAGAAACGGGGAATCCCGATAGAGCAATTTTGACGCGCCAAAAGCAATCCCGCCTAACAGCGCAAGAAGAAAAGCCGCCGTACACAGCATTGCGGGCAGCTTTCTCACCATATGCTTCCATTCCAGTCCCCATAATCGTAACGTCTGTTTCATACGTCTACTCCAATTTATTTCATTCTTCCTTGAAATTTCGCCTCATCCTGTCCAAAAGCTTCCTCGCCTTATAGAAAAGCATCTCCCAAGGCAGCCGCCCATTTCCGAAGCTTCCGCGAAAGCTGCCGCTCCAAATCCTCATATTGCGCTTCCGTTATCTCAAAAAGCCGGATGGTTTCACCTTCCAATGGCTCGATTCCTTCTCTCAGCGGTTCCCACACTACCCGTCCTGTCACCTTGAACAAATCTTCATCATCTAACACTGCCGTTATCTGATTCGGCTCCATTACAATACACATGTTATTTTCTGTAAAAACAAGCTCCGTTTCCGCCCGGAGTGCAACTCTATGCTCTTTGACCGCAGCATTGCCCCTGCCCGGTAATAGTCCCCGCCAGCTCCGCTCTGCTCCCGGATAAGTAACCGGAATTTCCAGTCCGACGCCGATAATCATATCGTCGATACTTCTCTCTTCCCCAAGAAAACTAATATCTGCCTCAAGTTCTACAAGTTTTTCCCCATTTTCCGTCTCCACCATAAGAGACAGGGGCTTCTTTAAAGAAAGACAGATAATGCGGCTATGCCGATCCATCGCTACTAACAGTGCGATATCCTGTTCCAGACGAACTTTTGCTTCATCCAATGCCAGCCGCCTTGACCACTCTTTCGGAATCGTCACAAGGTATTGGCTGCATAGATACTGCCTGTCGCTATTTCCGGGAATGTTGACTTCTATCTCTTCTTCCACCATTTCTACCTGAATTTCCGGCAGTGTATCCTCGGATTTCAGGCTTTCTTTCCAATCCTCCAGGAAATTTTTCCAGACCTTTTGCAGCTTTTCCCCCGACCACTCCTGCTCCGGGAAAAGCTGCAGGGACGTTTCCGGCATATCCACTTCACCGAATTTCTCGGCAAAAAGAGACTGATTGTACTGACTATCAATCCGCCTGGTATCAAATGCCAGATTCTGGTCAAAGAAATCCGGCAGCCTGAAAGTCAGGGTTTCTTCCTCCCCATAGGTCTGTATCTGGACAAGCTTCCGATTCATAACGCTTAACGCAGTATCCGCCCTCATCCTGCGCGCGTCCGTATCCCGCAGAAGAACCGTATCCACCCCTAGCGTAATAGGAAGTTCTTCACTGCTTAGATTCAGCGTGGTCTCTAGCTTCATAGCGCCTGGCTTTGCCGTATCTTCCCCCGTCTTATTTAATAACACCTGTTGTTCAATTACTTCCCCAGCCAGCCGCTGAAACCCTCTCAGAATCCTTCTTTCCGCTGTATTATAGATTCTGAAAAGAAAAATGCCACTCAAAAGAACCGCCAGGATACAGCCCGCCGCAACCGATGCGATGATGAGTCCGTTTCGCTTTTTATGAGATTTTTCCTGTATCTCTGGAATAGAAATCTGCTCCCAAGGTTCCATATCCTTCCACCCTTCTTAAAATTCCGCCGTCAACGCTTCCCCGCGCAGCGACTTATCTATGACGGTTAATTTCTGATTTTTCAGCACATAAAGGGCATCGCAGATATCCAGCTCCCTTTCTTCATGGCTCGTAAGAACGATTGTTCCTTTCTGCCCTAAATAAATCCGCAGATACTTCCTAATCTCTTCTTTACATACCATATCCAGCGCCGTCCCTGGCTCATCTAGAAGCAAAATGGGCGGTCTTCCCGATAAGGCGATTCCGATGCTGACCTTCCGCTTCATCCCACCGGATAGCTTCGAGACCGGCGTTTTCAAAAACTCCGGTATGCCAAGCAGTTGTAAAAAGCCTTCTTCTAATTCCTTTTGCAGCATCTTCTTATCAGGATACCAGAGCCTTAAATTATCATAAACGCTTAACTCCGGCAGCAGCGGGTTATCCTGCGGCACATACCCCGTCATTTTCCTAAAAACAGCAGGGTTTTGCAGCGCTTCTTTTCCATAATAACGGATACTTCCTGACAGAGGGCGCAATGTGCCCGCCATAATCGAAAGCAGCGTAGACTTCCCACACCCATTCAATCCCACGATACCAATACACTCCCCCTGCCCGGCACAGAGCGTCACATCGGATAACACCCGTTTTTTTCCATATGCACTTGTCAGATTTTCGATTTCTATCATGTTCATAAGATTGATAACACTTTCTGTTTTGCCCACGGGAACCAATTTTCAGTCAGCACTTAGGTAACTACTTCTATTGTGCTATTCTATCATGTACAACACTTTTTCACAAGGAAGATTCTGGCATATCCCTTCCGTAATCCCATTTTCATTAAAAGCGTCCACCCTCACATAATATTCCCTGCCTTTCACCAATGCCCCAATGCGCTGCTCTTTTCCAAAAATTATATAACTGTGATAAAGTTTTTCTGGACTGCTGCCCCATAAAATGTTATAGCCCAAAGCATCACCATCCGTAATTTTCACCATCATATCCAGGTCGTTTTCCCTTACCGCTTCATAATCCGGTGCTTTCGGTTTTTCCCCATCTCCTGTGCCAAATACGCGCAGACCGGAAACACAGGGCTGTTGTCCATAGGGCACTTCCATGACGGTCAGCTTCAGAAAACGCGCCTGTATCCCTTCTTCTCTGACCACCAAATCATGGGATAAATCTGTTACTGCCTCTGATTTGTCTTCTATCACGAAATACTGCTCCCCATCCAGAGAGCCTTCCAGTTTCCAACGCGTCGCATAGTCTTTTTCTTCGATATAACGCGCCTGTGTGGTCCCTCTGATTTTTCCCGGCGCCGGAATATCAATCCCGTCATCTGCGAAATTAATCTGAACCGCATTTATTGTATATGCTTTTTCCAAATCTACCTGCAGCCATTCACCGCGTTTTGCCGTCTCTGCCTGCCACCAGGTCTGCACATTCTCATCAACGGCTTTTTCCGCTCCTTTTCCTTCTGTACTAGAAGACGCTGTAGCGGTTTTCCCATAACTGAGCAGATACCACTTCGGCTCTTTCCAAGGGTTCCCTTTGCCATCCTCTACCTCTATCGGCCAGTCCCCATAGCGTTGATTGCAGAAAAGCTCCCCTTCTTCATCAAATCCTGCGGGCCAGATTCCCACACGCCGCTCAAAGTCATGATTCTTACTAATCCGCATTGTTGCCGCATGCCATAAGTTTTCTTTTTTATCCCACATAGTAGAGCCATGTCCCGCCCCTGGCAGAAAACCGCCCGGTTTATAGGAATATGGATTGTTATCCGCAAGTACAAAGGGACCGAGAGGCGATTCCCCTATATAAACGCCGTCCGCATAAATATTATACTGCGTTCCTGAACAGGCGTATTGCAGATAATACTTCCCCTGATACTTATCCATCCAGGCTCCTTCAATATAAGGCTTATCGCTGAGCATTCCTCTGATTAAGGGAACATATTCCTTGGGCGTCTGCTCCCTTGCCCCCGGTCCCTGCATTCTAAAGAAGTCTTCTAAAGCCGCATCAACCTCTTCTTCGCTCTTGGGATATTTTGAGTGGTTTTCTCCTGCGCGCTCATAGCCTTTGCTCCATGCATCTCCATCCAGCAAGGCTTTGCGTTCTCCTAAAGGAAGCATTGTCTTTGCGTCCAGTTCCACACCCCAAAGCGGTGTTGCATTAGAACAGCCCCAGTAAAAATAAACCCTTCCGTCATCATCACAGAACAAATTAGGATCCCAGAAGTCAAAACTACCCGGAATCTCTTCATAGGGTCCGTTCAAAACATCTTTTGTACGGTAGAAGTTACAAACTTCTCCCCGTTTGGACGCAGAAAAATACACATATTCCCCCATTACCCTGACATCCGGTGCATAATCATACAGTGGCAGATTATCCGGCAGACGATAACTTTCCCAATGAGCCATATCCTCTGAGACCCATACACTCAATGTCATGGATGCAAAAATATAATATTTCCCTTGAAAACAAATCATAGAAGGGTCGGCCGCCTCCCTGCAAATCTGCATCTTGGGCTTGCGCGGATCGGCATTAAATTGATAACGGTAATTGATATTTATTGGATTACAAAAATAGTTCATAAGAATATTCTCCCTTCCCGACTTTTTCCTCTCTTCCATCTGGAAGATGAATCTCAGCTTCCGTGGGTACAACCACCGTAAACATCAATTTATCTCCCTCATATTTCCATGTGGATTTAATCTCTCCGGCTCTGGAAAGATAGCTTCCAGACACGCCACCGAGACGTTTATCTGGATAAGGCTGAATCTTTATCTTCCTAAATCCGGGCACAAGAGGCTTAATCCCCAGAATATACTGATAATAAAATTCACCCACACTGCCAAAAGCGTAATGATTAAAGGAAACCATATTATCATCGGTGATTTTATCTTCATTTACCGTTCCATCTTCGCGAATCGCATCCCACCGCTCCCAAGTGGTAGTCGCTCCCCGGTTAATCTGATACATCCATCCCGGACACTCCTCTTGCAGCAGAATATCATAGGCAAGCTCTGTTTCTCCCGCTTCAATCAACATAGGCAGTAAATGTTCTGTAGCAAAAAATCCCGTTGTCAGGCCTTCTTTTCGGACATTTTCTGCATATTTCTTTAAGACCTTTCGGCGCAGTTCACCCTCTGGGATAACAAATTTTAGCGCCATGATATAAGCAGACTGATAATCGTCCGCTACCACCCCATCCTCTTTTACGAACATCTGCATATAAGCATCTCTCGTCGCCAGATATTGTGCCTCATAGCGCTCGGCATCCTCTTTTAACCCCAGCGCCTTTGCCGTTTCACTGATGACCTTCAAATCATGCACGATAAAGGAATTAGAAATCGGATTATTGTGTTGTGCCTGCCATGCCATATCCTTTCCCAATGCCAGCCAATCGCCCAAAGAGACGCCAAGCCAGAGATTTTTCCCTTCCATCTTACGGATTTCCGCTTCCACAAATTTTTTCATGCTCTCATATTGAGTTGGCAGCGCTTCCTCATCCCCAAACTGCCAGTACATCATCTCAGGCAGAATCGTAACAGCATTTCCCCAGCCAAGCATGTTGACAAAGCCGATGCCCGCAGGTCCCGTCTGCGGAACTGTCGCACAGACGTAACCTTCCGAGTTATCAAGCTGTCCCAATTCCAGGTCGCGCAGGAAATTTTTCCAGAAATCATTGGTATCAAAGTTATACGCACCCGTTAAGGCAAAGACCTGTCCATCCCCGGTATATCCCATCCGTTCATCCCTCTGCGGACAGTCAGTAGGCACTTCCACATAATTCGATTTCTGCCCCCAGACCTGATTTTCATAGAGTTTCTGCACCTTTTCATGTTCACAGGCAAAGAAACCTGTCCGCTTCATATCCGTATAAAGTGCATAAGCCTTTATCATTCCCGGCTTATACTCTGCACCGGAAATTTCCACATACCGGAAACCCATATAGGTAAATCTGGGACGATATCTTTTTTTCTCTGTCCCTGCATGATAAACAATCGTTGCCTTTGCTTTTCTTAAATTGGCAGTATATAGGCTGCCGTCTGGATTTAAAATTTCACCATGCCGGATAGTCAACGTCTCATCATGCAGAAAATCCGGGTCAATCTCAACGATACCTGCAAAATTCTGTCCAAAATCTAAAATGGTTCTATCACCCGATGCCGTTACGGCTTTTACCGGCATTTCCTCCTGTACCCGTACTTCCGTCAATGTTTTTTCCAGCGCAAAATCCAGTTTCCCTTCACAATCTACCGGATGCCCGACCACGTTGTTTCTCCCGTCCGCATAGTAAATCTCACCGTCATATTCCCCCGCATACTCGTAAGGAGATTCCAGTTCTTCCACGTCTGTACCGGAATGAATCAGCTTTTCACTCCCATCCGCCAATTTAAGACATAGCATCCAGGAAACCACCGGTTTTTCCCCGTATATCTGCGTCTGATTCTCACAGAGGAATCTTCCGCAGTACCAACCCTGTCCCAGATAAACAACCAGCTCATTCTCTTCCCCATCGCCAGATTCTACAGACTTACACTCCGTATGCAAAAGTCCCGTCACATCATGTTCCTGATACAGAACCCTCCGGGGATAGTAGGTATAGCCTGGGGCAAACATCTGTTCCCCCACCTTTTTCCCGTTAATTTCCGCTTCATAGACGCCAAGTGCCGTAGAATAAAGCACGGCGTTTACAACATCTTTCCCGGAAAACTTCTGCCGCAACACTGCCACATCGCCCTCTTGATATTCCCGTTTTATGGTAATAAAATATTTTTTTAATTCCTGCATTTTGCTCCATCCTCTCTAAAAGATCATAATACTGCTGCCCATGCCCATAACTGCTGACAGCCCTACACATAGTTCTTCATAAATTCCGCTGAAAGCTGCAAGGATTTGATTGGCGATTTATCCACCCAATTTTTGTGGCTTTCCAGTATGACTGCATCTACACCCGCCGCTTTCGCCTGTTCCACAAGCGCCTCCAGATTCATATTTCCATAACCAAGCTCCATACTGTCTGACTTTAGGATTGGCGTCATGGACGCCCCGGATACTCTGCTGCCCCTGTCATTGATGTGGTAAAGTTTAAGCCTTGCTCCCAATTGCCGCATCAGAGACAACGCGTCCACACCTGCCTCTGTCGTCCAGTAAGAATCAAATTCAAAGTTCAGGTATTCCGGGTCTGTTTCTTCACGCAGCAATTCATATGCTGTTTTTCCCTTTGACACCTTACGAAATTCACAATTATGGTTGTGATATAAAAGCGCAATACCGTCCTGCTTTAATTCTTTTCCCGCTTGATTCAAATCCTCCGCCAGCTTCTTAACTGCCTTTTCATCCGAATAATCAAAGCGGTACATGCCTGTTACGACCACATATTTTGTTCCAAATTTCCTGGCTTCTTCTATTACCCTCTCCGGCTCTCTCTGGATAGTTCCCAAATCCTCATGTACGCTTACCACGGAAAGTCCCGCTGCCTTTACCAGTGCGCCCCAGTCCAGATTGCCGCCTTTTCCTACCGGCATTCCTGCCATCTTTGTCATCATCCGCACCATAAAAGAAGTCGGTCGAATCATGAACCCGTTTAATTCAATCCCATCATATCCTGCCTTTTTAATCGCGGAAAGCGTTTCTGTTGCCTGACTTTCTTTTACCGTTACTGTCCCAAGCATAATTTGTTGTACTGCCCTTATTGGCATGGTCATATCCTCCCGTTCTGCATCAGCCCTTCCATGTATCCTGCGGTCCGGCTGATGCTGTTTTTCTTACTAATCGGTAACTTTTTTGATTTTTTGCAATGCATCATTCAATGCCTTAATCTCTTCTGGTTTAATGATATCCCCCACCTGCTTCAACATGCTCTGTAAGGTCATTCTCTGCATCATACGCTGTAATGCCGGATTATCCTTGACGCTCTCCGCCACATCGCCCCGGCTTGCGGTCGCTTTGGAAGTCATTCTCTGCACAATGGCGTTTGCCTCCTCACTTTTGGCAATCTCACCCAACGTATCCCCGATAGAATAACAATCCTTACGCAGTTCTTCTTTATCAAACCAGTTGACAATATCTCCCTCTTTTACAAAAAGATACTCTTTGTTTGGTTCAGCAACCTTTTTCACAGTAATCTCATCCCTGCATTCACCGCTTTGTGCCATAATCTGATGGACGCCAGAAATAGGGACTTCAAACTCAAATATCCTGCTGCCTTCCTGTTCCCCCACAAGCGCTCCGTCCACATATAGAGCTACCGAAGGCTGGTTAGAATATACCTTTACTTTCGTCACTTCCTCTGCCCGATCCACATACCGCCGGTCGCATAGATGAACAAAAGCTTCCTTGCTCCAATATGCTTTATATAAATAAAACGCATCTTTTCTGATTTTGCGGTCCATCGTCACAAGACCTTTCTGGTTTTCCCCATGCTTACCGCCTTCATCCCTGCCATCTGCGGCAAAATCGAACAGATTCCATACATGGGTTGCCCAAAGCCACGGACGTTTTTCAATCATACGCAGCATATGTTCATGGTACAGGCACTGATATTCCTCTGTATAATCCCCCCGGTCAGGATGCACGGAATGGTATGCCGGATTGGCATCCGCCCCATATTCTGAGAATCCAATACACCGGTCAGGATAAGTGTTATGGTATTCGTCAAAAAACTCGTCCGTCTGAATCATTTCACCCACATACCAGCCAAAATACAGGTTATAGCTGTTAATATCCGGTATTTCCAGTATAGGGCTGTCCGTTTCCAGCATAAATACATTCGCCATTACGGTTTTCCTTGTCGGATCCAGCTCATGGCATAACCGGTTCAGTTCCCTGTGATTCTCCAGCAGTTCCTCATTCACCGGGCTTGCCGCCGTAATTTCATTGGACAGTCCCCAGCAGACAATCGATGGATGGTTATCATTCTGAATGATAAGCTCCCGCATCTGGCTTATTGTATTATCTCTGCCTCCGCTCATATGCATGGTAATATAGGGAATTTCTGCCCATACAATCATTCCGTTTTCATCGCATAGGTCATAAAATTCCTGCGCATGCTGATAGTGTGCCAGACGCAGCGTATTGGCGCCCATTTCTTTGATAATTTCCATATCCTCCTGATGCATGGCAAGTGTCAGGGCATTTCCCGCGCCTGTACGGTCCTGATGCCTGCTGACGCCCCGAAGAGGATAAGGACGCCCGTTTAAGAAAAATCCTTCCTGGGAATCTATATGGAAACTCCTACACCCGAAACGAGTTTCCACTCTATCGCCACTTTCCAGTTCCGCTTGGGCCGTATAAAGATAAGGGTCTTCCACACCGTCCCACAAATGTACCGGATTAAGAGTAAACTCTGTTTTTGCATAGCCTTCTGCGACCGCAGCCTGCTTAGTTTCGCCTGCCACTGTGACAGTCACAGATTCCGCGCCGCCTTCTGTCCAGACTTCCACCAT
Organism: Blautia sp.; assembly: GCA_023664455.1. Classification (GTDB taxonomy): domain Bacteria; phylum Bacillota; class Clostridia; order Lachnospirales; family Lachnospiraceae; genus UBA3282. The sequence goes on along the minus strand of JAMPFM010000020.1, from coordinate 17,155 downwards.
CACCACGGCGCTTGCAGCCTGAGCGCCATTTTCCGGCAATGTCACTTCCGGCGTTATCCTGATTCCGTTCCCACCATAATAATTCATGGAAAAATGACTTTCCGGCACGATGACAAGCCGCACCATGCGATACAATCCTCCGTAAAAAGTGAAATCCGCCTTCTGTGGGTAAACCCGGTCATTGTCTGAATTATCCACAGAAACCAATAACTCATTTCCTCCTTCTTCCAGCTTCCCCGTGATATCTACGCGGAATCTGGAATATCCGCCCTCATGATGCGCCAGTTTTTTTCCATGAAAATAAACATCCGCTGTCATGGCTGCGCCGTCAAATTCCAGGTATGCCTTTTCCCCAGCTTTCAATTCAGGCTTTTCCATATCCAGACGATACCAGCATGTTCCCCTATAGTAATCATTTCCTCCGTCCTGCCCATCTATCGCATTCCAAGTATGAGGCAAAGATACGGGAATACCCTCTGCGGCAGATGCTTCCAATACATCTTTTGCATTTTTTACAAAAATCCAGTTGTTTTTTAATTCCGTTACTTTTCTCACTGTAATACTCCTTCCTGCTTCCTATGATAGATGGAGCTTACTGTTCCATCTTCTATTTGTCATATTAAATTTTACCGTTCACTCCTCTTCTATGTGTTTACTTTTTCCATAATCTGTTTTCAAATTAAGGAAACCTATAAAAATAATTACTATGATAACATTATCATGAATTTTTTTACATCTCTCCTCATTTCTTCTATTATAATGAAAGAAATCATTCCAGTAAAAGTAAGACTGGACGATACTATCATACAAGGAGGAATTGCAATGGATAAATTTTCACCGGACTTTCTCTTAGGCGCTGCGACTGCGGCGCATCAGGTAGAGGGCAACAACACAAACAGCGACTGTTGGGCGATGGAGCAGATGGAGCATACCAGCTTTTTGGAGCCATCCTTAGACGCTGTTGACCATTATCACCGTTATCGTGAAGACATTCAGCTCATGGCTGACGCCGGACTAAATGCCTATCGTTTTTCCGTAGAATGGGCACGCATCGAGCCGGAAGAAGGGCAGTTTGATGAAACGGAAACGGCACATTATCTGGACGTCATCCGCTGCTGCAAAGAATACGGCTTAGAGCCCATCGTGACCCTGCACCACTTTTCCAGTCCCAGGTGGCTGATTGGAAAGGGCGGCTGGGAAGCAGAATCCACCGTGGAAGATTTCGCACGCTATGTCCGTTATATTGTCGGAAAACTGGGCGGGGAACTACACTATATCTGCACCATCAATGAGGCAAACATGGGCATACAGGTTGCTGCCATTGCCAAACGGTATCAACAGCAGATGCAGGCACAGGCAGCCAAAGCACAAACTACAGACGGTACCGTACAGGTAGGCATCAATCTGGAAAAAATGATGGCAGGACAAAAGGCAGCCGAAGAAGAAAACAAAAAAGTATTCGGCGTTGAAAAGGTCGAAAATTTCACCTCCATGCGCACGCCGGAAGGCGACAAAATCGTCTGCCGCGCCCATGAAGCCGCCCGTACCATAATCAAAGAACTTTATCCTGAGATGAAAGTAGGACTTACTTTAAGTCTGCATGATATTCAGCCTGTTTCCGGCGGAGAAGAAAATGCGTTGAAAGAATGGGACGATGAATTTACCCACTATCTTCCCTATATCCAAAACGATGATTTCCTTGGCGTACAGAACTATACCCGTTCCCTCATAGGACCAGATGGCATACTTCCTGCGCCTGACGGGGCGGAGCTTACCCAGATGAATTATGAATTTTATCCAGAAGCGTTAGAGCATGTTATTCGGAAAGCTGCCAAAGATTTCAAGGGCGACCTAATCGTCACGGAAAATGGGATTGCCACGGACAATGATGAAAGGCGCACCGACTTTATTGAAAAAGCGCTTTTGGGCGTTCAAAACTGTATCCATGACAATCTTCCAGTAAAAGGCTACTTCTATTGGAGCCTTATGGATAATTTTGAGTGGCAAAAAGGTTATTCCATGACCTTTGGACTGATTGCCGTTGACAGACCCACACAAACCCGCCATCCGAAGAAGAGCCTGGCTTTTCTGGGAAGTTTCCGTGGATAACCTGATGAGGATACTTCTTGCTTAGCGAGATAAAAATGGAAGAATTTCTTAATGATACAAAAAATCAGTGGTAAATCTCTCTGGACTTACCGCTGATTTTTATCCTTTTCTTTCTGGCTCTATCTAACCTCTATGCCTCTACCTCTCTCTGTGCCGCCGCCTTTTTATCCGCAATACGCTTCTGGACTTCAATCATTTCTTCCTTGCTCAATGCACAAAAACGCATAGCAATAAGCGTAATAACCCAGCCTATCAGTGGAAGACCATACATAAGCGCCATCGTCATCCAGAAAACACCGCCTGTCAATTCGTCCGTAGGCTGTGGCATCGTTTCCCGATACCCAATCAGTGCAACCGCGCCGGTAGCAATCAGTGCGCTGACTGATGATACAAGTTTATCAATCAGGCTGGCAACACCGGATACTACTGCCGGAATATACTTACCACCCCGATCCAGCTCATAGTCAATCAAATCCGCCATAAATGCAGTATTTCCAGTTGTCACGCACATCTTCGTACCATTCAGCGCCAATGTCAGGATAACATAGATAATCATCAGCGGCATAGCGGTCGAAATATTGCGCGTATTTCCACCTATATGTAAGAAAACAAAGAAAAGAATCGTTGCACAGGTTACATAAATACTTATATAAGACCATGTAACAATCGTCTTTTTATTGCCATGCTTTCCGGCATACTTTGCACCGACAACCGCAAACAAAATGGAAGGTATAATACTTATGGTACTCAGCGTGGTGGAAATGGACATATCGCCAATAATAATGCCTCCCAGCATCGTCGAAATAATTGTTTGGCTGGCTACCTGCTGCGCAATCTTATCGGAAGTCCCGGAAGCAATATAACACTGCAAAGGCCGGTTATTTTTTAATACCTCCATCATATCTTTCAGCTTGAGTTTTTCCTTCTTTGCAGAAGTACCTGCAAAATTTTCCGGCTTATCATATTCCGAAATGCCAATACAGGTCAAAATAAGTCCCACTGCGGACACTGCGACAGTTACCCAGCAGACAGCCGCTAAAAATTCCAAGTTATAGTTTCCGTATTTTGGAAGCAATACCACATAATTAATCATGCTCAAGGAAATAGGAACCACATAGTTGAAAATCGTACTCCATACGCCGAGCATTGGCCGCTGCTTTGGGTCATTGGTCATCAAAGCATACAGAGTCTGACCTGTCATATTGTAGAGCGTATACCCGATAATATAGATGACATACAGCAATACAAAGACAACCATACCGTTCCCTTTTCCGGCCGCCCAGTTATACATCATCAGTGTGGCGAAAACCATCACCAGCCATCCACTGACCAGCAGAATACGAACCTTACCAAAACGAGTATTGACCCTGTCATATATAAACGCAAGTAACGGGTCCGTAATCGCATCAAAAATACGGGTAAAGGTCAGAATCCCACCCACTGCAACCGTTGCAATACCAAAGCCAATGCTGGCGCTATAGCTTGCCATGCCCATCAGACTGTAAAACCCCATCCCTACAAGCCCGCTGGATGCGACCATGATAATCTGCCATAATTTGGCCCGGCGGTACTGTACACCATCAATTTCACTCTGACTTGATTTGTTTTGAGCCATACCAAAAATCCTCCTTTGAGTTAATGATAAAATAAATTAATTTGTTACATTCATTATACAAAAGAGATTTTTTCCACTCGTTCAACAATTAATTATTTCATTCACTTTTTAAGGAATATAATCGGTTCATGTAGATGAGTTTTAACAAAAAAGGAATAACAGGCTGTTATAGGAAAATAATTACATTAATTTTCTAATAAAAAGAAGAAAAACTTAACATTTGTGTCCAAATTGCATGTATACTTAAAATACAACCTAAATGCAATGTTGCCGTTTGACACATTTTAATTTTATGTATGTATCAAAAAAGGGCAAGCATCAAGGCTGAAATCTCTGTATCATATAAAAAGAGTAAAAAGAGTGGAGGCAGATATGGAAAAAATGATATTAGATCTGGAAAAATATCGTGAAGCTGCGCGAAAGACTGTGGCAGAAGGACAGGTTCTTTTACGCAATGAAAACAATGTACTTCCCCTTTCAAAAGGAGAAAAAATAGCGGTCTTTGGACGTATTCAGCTAAACTATTACAAAAGCGGAACTGGTTCAGGGGGACTTGTAAATGCAGAAAAAGTTACAGGCATTCTAGATGCATTGCTTGAAAATGAAGAGGTAATCATTGATAAAGAACTTCTTGAAATGTACAAAGCATGGGAAAAAGAACACCCATTTGACGAAGGCCAGGGATGGGGAAAGGAGCCTTGGTCCCAGGAGGAAATGCCTCTTTCGACAGAAATCGTGGAAAAGACCGCAGCAAAAAATACCTGCGCACTTGTGATAATCGGCAGAACAGCCGGGGAGGATCAGGATAATTTCAACCATCCAGGCTCTTATCTTCTCACCACAAGCGAAGAGGACATGTTGGATAAAGTACGAAAAGGCTTTTCTAAAATGGTTGTTATACTGAATGTTGGCAACATTATAGACATGGGATTTGTAGATAAGTACCAGCCAGACGCAGTGCTTTATGCATGGCAGGGCGGTGAAACCGGTGGATTGGGAACAGCAGATATACTTACTGGCACAGTGAACCCTTCTGGTAAACTGGCGGATACCATTGCATACCGAATAGAGGATTATCCTTCCAACAATAACTTTGGGAATCTTGAACAGAATATCTATGAAGAAGATATTTATGTGGGATACCGTTACTTTGAGACCGGAGCGCCAGATGCCGTCCGCTATCCCTTTGGTTTTGGTCTCTCCTATACCTCTTTTGAAATCAGACCGGAAACATTTGCAACGGGGAACGAGTGCATCAATGTTTCTGTAAATGTAAAAAATACAGGTACGGTTTCTGGAAAAGAAGTGGTACAAATTTATGTCAAAGCGCCTCAAGGACAGTTGGGTAAACCGGTCATCGTACTGGCAGCTTTCGGAAAAACAAAAGAACTTGCAGCAGGTGAGGAAGAAACTATTTTCTTTGAAATTCCCTTTAAGGTCTTTGCATCTTACGATGAAACAGGCAAGACCGGTTTTCGTTCCGCCTATGTACTGGAAGCCGGTGATTACTGTGTTTATACGGGAAACAGCAGCAGAAATTTAAATGAAGCCGGAAGGTTTCTCTTAGATGAAACAAGGCTGATCTGCCAGTGTTCCAATGCTATGGCGCCTAAAGAAACCTTTCAAAGACTTCGGCCGCAAACTGACTTAAATGGAAATCTTTCCTTTACCCGCGAAAATGTACCCATAAGACAGGTAAACCCTGCTGAGAAAAGGCTTCAAAATCTGCCTACGGAAATTCCTATTACCGGTGATAGGGGTTATAAACTATCCGATGTAAAGCACGGAGTCATTTCCATGGAAACATTTATTGCCCAATTATCTGTGGAAGATCTAGCCTGCATTATCCGGGGAGAAGGCATGGGTAGTCCCAAAGTAACGCCAGGAACGGCTGCTGCTTTCGGAGGTGTATCTGAAACCTTAAAAAAATTTGGAATCCCCTGCGGGTGTTGCGCAGACGGACCTTCAGGCATGCGCCTTGACAGTGGTATGAAAGCATTCAGTCTGCCCAATGGAACCCTCATAGCTTGCACATTTAACACAAAATTAGTAGAAGAACTCTATACTTTCACAGGCATTGAGATGGTAAAAAATAAGGTAGATACCCTGCTTGGTCCCGGCATGAACATTCACAGGCATCCTCTGAATGGAAGAAATTTTGAATATTTCTCCGAAGATCCACTGCTTACAGGAAAAATGGCGGCAGCACAGATAAGAGCAATGCATAAAGCAGGGGTAACAGGAACGCTGAAACACTTTTGTGCTAACAATCAAGAAACTCAACGCAATTCCCTTAACAGTATCGTTTCAGAGAGGGCGCTTCGGGAAATTTACCTAAAAGGATTTGAGATTGCAATTTTAGAGGCAGATGCAGATTCCATCATGACCACTTATGGCGCAGTAAACGGACTATGGACTGCCGGAAGTTATGATTTAAACACTGTTATCCTGCGTGACGAATGGGGATTTCAAGGAATCGTCATGACAGACTGGTGGGCTAAAATTAACAATGAAGGAGAGGAAGCAGTAAGAACTAACTATGCAGGAATGGCGCGGGCACAAAACGATATCTATATGGTATGCTCGGAGGCAGATAAAAATACTGTTGGTGACAACACACTTTCTTCTATTGAGGATGGCACTCTCGCTTTAGGTGAATTGCAAAGAAATGCCATGAATATCTGCAGTTTCCTGATGCACACAAATGCCTTCGACCGCATAAATGGGAATAGCGTAAGCGTAAAAGTAATTGGAACAGGAAAAGCAATTGAGGAACCGGAACCAGAAGTAGTTTATCATAAAATCAAAGACGGAAAAGTCGTTATTAGACTTGAAAATATAGAAGCCAAAAAGGGAAGCGCCTATGTTTTTGCTTTAGATATTGAAAAAATGGGCGGATATCGAATCCAAATGAAAGCCAGTTCAATGCTTGGAGAATTGGCGCAGCTTCCTGTTACGCTGCTAAATAACGGTTCACCACAGGCAGTATTCACCTTTAATGGAACCGAAGGCAATGTGGTACAATTAGAAAAAAAGCTAGTCTTTTTCAGCAAATATGCCGTTATCCAACTATACTTTGCCCAAAATGGATTAGATATAAAGGAAATCAGTTTTACTTTGGACAAACCAATTTACGAAATTCCTGATTTGAATGCTTATGTACAATCCTAGTATAGGATTTCATTCCTGTATATCCGTAAAGACCGTTTTCTGGAAATTATTCATCATTTGGTACACATAACAGGAGGAACATTATTTATGCATATAAAATCTGATATCAATATCGTAAGTTTCCTAAAGCAAGTTCAAAAATGCAATAACGAGGTACTGTTTGAAACCTCTGAAGGCGACCGCATCGCACTCAAATCCACATTGAGTCAGTATATCTTTTGTACGATAGCATCAAATCCTAAACTACTTCAAAGCGGAACAATCCGTTTTGAACAGGAAGACGACCAAAAGCTGCTTGCAGATTTTTTATGCACCTGACCCTAACGGAAGTCAAACACCCCGCAGCAAGCTGCGGGGTATTAGACCCTCGCGGCAGTCGCCAAATGCCTGCAAGCAGTCACTTGGCTCGTTGCTCGCGGGAATAAAATACTTCTACTAATACACAGACCAAAGCATATAGATAGGAGCAAGATTGAAAATAAGAAGTATTTTCATGACGTTTTGTGCCTGAGCGAAGCGAAAGGAATGGATATAAATATGAATATACGAGAAAAACTGGATTTTTTTCATCAACTGATTCAATGTAACCATAATCTTCCCCTGCATAGTTACAAACCAGAGCTTATTCTCCCGCATTCCGGCATTGCACAAGACGAAGCTCCAAACGATGACGACGCCTTGGCTCTTTTAAGCATGGGAGATGCGATTGAAAAACATCTGGAAAATGGGATACGGGAACCCCTATTTATAGATGACCACTTAGGATTAATCTGGATTGTAGCATTTGAATATGAGGAAAACTCCCTGCGCAGCATTCATGCACTAGGTCCTGCCTACTCCGGTAGAAATTCCTATCAAAGTATCAAAAAAGAATTGGATAGGCATAACCTTTCAGTAAGCAACCGCATCAAAGTTTTTAAACTGTTTGACCATATTCCCATTATCCCGACCAACCAGCTTTTTCAATATGCCGTCATGCTGCACTACTGCGTCACCGGCAAACGAATTACGACCAATAATCTTCATTTTACAGAAAAAGCATCGGAAAAACCGTCCTCTTCTGAAATAAATCTGATTACAGAAGAACACCGCGGCATATGGATGGCTGAACAGGAATTTATGAATATGCTGCGTGAAGGAAATCCCGACTATTTAAATGCCCTCGCACGCTCCCACAGTTTGAGCGACGGTCCGCGTTTTGATGTGGGCAATTCCCTGCGCAGGGCAAAATCAACTTCCATCGTCCTTCTGACACTCTGCTCCAGGGCTGCCATTGAAGGCGGGGTAAATCCCGCAGTTGCCTATACTCTCAACGACTACTATATGCAGATGATTGAAGACTGCAAAAATATTGCCGAGACATCCGCCACATGCAGTACCCTGATGGAAGATTATGTCCAACGGGTACGGTCAGAAAAAGAAAAAAGAGACATTTCCGGTTCAATCAGAAGTGTCTGTGAGTATATTTCCATGCATATTAAGGAAAAATTATCCATCAGCCAGCTGGCAGAACAATCTGGCTATACAGAGTATTATTTCTCTCATAAGTTTAAAAGCGAAATCGGCTGCAGTGTATCCGATTATATTAAACATGAAAAAATTGAACAGGCTAAATTATTGCTTTCTGGGACAAAAATGAGCATTCAGGAAATCAGTGATGAATTGTCATTCGGTTCCAGAAGCTATTTCTCTTCTTCTTTCCAAAAAGAAACCGGCATATCCCCCAGTGAATATCGGGAACAAAACATGAAACTTTAAACTAAGAAGTACACTCCCTTTTTCCAAGTATCAAGAAGTCAAACACCTCGCGGCAGTCGCCAAATGCCTGCAAGCAGTCACTTGGCTCGTTGCTCGCGGGAATAAACATCAAAAAATCTCACAAACCATGTAACAAAACCTCTCTAAAACGGATATATCCATAAAGGAGGCCCGCTATGGAGGAATTGTACCGGCAATATGCCCAGATTATCTTTCATTTCCTATATGCAAGGTGCAAAGACCCCCTGCTTTCAGAAGATTTGATGCAGGAAACCTTTGTAAAAGCCATAGAATCCATCGATTCCTATGATGGAAGCTGCAAAGTATCGACATGGCTCTGCCAGATTGCAAAACACCTGTTATTTCAACATTGGCAGAAAAATTCCCGTATACAGTTGGAAGATATGGACGATACCTGGGAAGCCGGAAATAATACAGAGCAGCATGCCATTGCAAGAGTCGAACTTCTGGACGTATGGGACAAATTACAGCGTCTGCCCACAGATATGAGAAAAGTCGTGGAACTCCGGGCGCTTGGCGACCTGCCATATAAAGAAATCGGCGCCATGCTGGGCAGAAGCGAAAACTGGGCGCGCGTTACCTTCTACCGGGCGAAAATGATACTGCTGAAGGAAACCAAAATTGAGGATGAAAAAAGCAAAGATTGAGGATGAAGAAAGCAAAGATTGATAATGAAAAAGGTAAAGATTGAGGATGAAGAAGGCAAAGATTGATAATCAAGAAAACAAAGATTGATGATAAAGAAAGCAAAGATTGATAATGAAAAAACAAGCTTAATAATAAAAAAATGAAGTTTGATGATGGAAAATTAAACTTGATAAAAAGGAAAATGAAAACAGAAATGGGGTAAATTATGGAAAAGAAAACATGTGATATCATCCGGGATTTGCTGCCGTCTTATCTCGATAATATCTGCTCTGAGACGACCAAAGAATATGTGAAAGAACATCTGGAAACTTGTGAGGAATGCAGGGAAATTGCAACATTTTACAAAGACAATACCTTTTCCGCCCAGAAAACCGAGCAAAAAGCGCTGGATGGACTGCGCAGGATACGCGGCGTCTTAAAATGCCAGAACCTCATCGCCTGCCTGATTTTCCTGTTTCCACTCCTCTACAGCCTGATACAGTTTCTGACAAATACGGCTTCTATATCCCTCTCCGCCTATTATATCTTACTTGCCATATGCCTATCCGCTGGCATTCTGATAGCCGTAAGCGCCCCCAGAGGCGGAAAGATGCGCAAAACAGATTGCATTACATGTGTTATCGAATTAGTGCTGGATAGTTATCTTGCCTTTTTACTTCTCTACTTTGCCACCACCCCGGAACATGCCGTCCGTACTTTTCATCTGGATTCCCTTGAAGAATGCGGCGGATTTCTCAAATTGCAGCTTACAATATCCCTGCTTTTGCATTTCGTCTTCCTGATTCGCCATCTTTTCTGCATTTACCGGCTGAAGCGGGATTGCAGCAGTTTGCTCAACATCGATTTGATGGGAATCTGCCTTGCAATCGGATACGACCTTCTGCTGCACCGGCTGGACACGCCGGAAGGCTTCTTGATGTCGTTTGCAATGCTTTCCTGTATCACGGTGGGGCTTTCTTTTCTGGGATTGCTGGCGGTTCGTTTTTTTCTACATTTACCTTGCATAATCCGCACAAAATGAATATACTAATAATAAGTAAGAAAATCAAAATTTCACACTTTCCAATATAAGGAGTTGATACCATGTTAGCTGAACTTCGTCCAAAATCACAAATCACAATCCCAAAAGAAATTATCCTTCAACTTGGACTTTCTGAAGGCGATCAGTTGGATATTTCCCTGAAAGATGGTTCTATCTGCATTATGCCAGTAGCTGTCTATCCTAAACAATACCTTGATGAATTGAAAAAAGAAATTGAAAATGTCAAAGAAAAAATCATATCCGGTGAACAACCTATGTTTGACAATGTGGATGCCCTCTTTGATAAACTGGAGGCAGATTAAAGCGTATCCAAGGAACAAAGGAGCTTTTTGAGTGTAGTGTCAACATGGATATCCGCATCATCTGGTATTATGAAGGCGATAGAATGATTATCCTCTTAGATATCGGACATCATGATATATTGAAACAATTCTAAATCCAGAATCTTTGATTTTATACGCCAAAAAGGGCTTCCCGATTTCTCGGAAAGCCCCATAAAATCTAGCTTTTTACTGATTACTCAATAATAGACGTAACTCTACCGGATCCAACAGTCCTACCACCCTCACGGTTCGTAGGGAACATAATTATAATGCTTTTTCGTACATTTTATTGGATTTTGTGTTCATATTCTCCTATTTTAGCCATGTTATTTGAGGTTTTCAAATTTTTTAGAACCAAAATAGAACCACATCATCATTCATTGCAATCACATTCCCAAAATATCATTTGCAATATCTAAAGAATTTGGAAACTTAGATTTTATCAAACTCTGCAATCGCAAAAGCTCGCTATCATCATCCTCGTCAATGTATTTATATACATCCTTATATGTGCTTGGCACTAACATAAGCCTTAATCGTTCAGCCAAAACATCATTTTTGTCTGAAATTCTCGCATATATAACTACATAGTTATTCTTTATTGGCGCAATAAAACTATTATCAGCATCAAAGCATAATTTATTATCTGCGGAAGTAATTTGTGCAAATGCCACTAAAGGATTTCTACTTTCAAGCGGAGATCTAGGTTCCATTTTTAAATTATAGCACACTGTAGAATTTTGATCTAAATACCCCCATTCTATCTTATTATCCTTAGTTAGTTTTATCAATTGCTCTATTAATACTTTTCCATTTATATCACTCATAATATTCCTCCTTAACATTCGACATATATGCTCTAATTTGAGAAAGCAAATTGCATACACGATTAATGTTTATTGATTTAGATTTTTCCAATTCCTTCTTCAGCCGCCACACAGCAATTCTCTGATTTACTTTCATTATTGTGCCAAATGATTCTTTTATGATATTAATATCATTTAAAATATTTAACTTTATTTTATATATATCAATTTCATCTTCTGACAATGACTTTTGATATCCTTCCAACGTTGAAACATATGTCTTTCGCTTTTTATTAAACTCTTGCGTTCTCTTATATATACCCAGTCTTTGATTTATAGATTTCGTTTTCAGTGATATATATACAGTTATAAAGAATCCTACCAGCGTTGTAATGCCACAAAGTGCCGTAAAAATATCACTTTCTGCTAACTGCTCGCACCAATTCTCTATTTCCCCAACTGATAAAAGTATATTAATTTCTCTCACCTTCTTAGTAACAAAGTAAATTTCCTTTCACAAAATAGTTTTCTTATATATCAATTAACATGGTGATATCACCATGTTAAAAGCAGTCAATAATGCAAAATTTTCGCAATAAAAACAAACATTAATCAATACTAATATATGTATCAAAAATCATTTCCTCGACAACTCTAACGCATTCATTTACATCTTTCGCAATATCTTTCCCCCAAAACCGCACAACATTCCACCCTAAATATTTGAGTTTTTTCTCATTCTCTCTATCACGCTGCCTATTCCGTTCAATTTTCTTAATCCAATAATCAGCATTATTTCCACGCTGCAACTGTAACTTGAGTTTGTCCCAATCCTTCCCATGAAAAAACTCACTATCACAAAAAATTGCAATTTTATATTTTGGAATAACAATATCCGGCTTTCCCGGCAACTTCATACAATTTTTACGATATCGAAATCCTTTTTCCCATAATGCCTTTCTTAAAGCGACCTCAATAGATGTATCTTTGCTCTTAACACGCTTCATAGTTTTAGTAACTATCTCTTTGTCACGTGCCATTTTGTCACACCTCTATCCCAAAAACATTACTTTACAACCGTATACCAACTGCTATCAAATTTCACTGTTTTTAATAGAGTTTCCTTATCAATTAAGTCAGGCTTCTTCACCTTAATATGTATTTTTTCTTTTGGTATTTCCTCTATAATAGTAAATTGGCTTCCGCTTGGCTGCCATGTAAATTTGTGCATATCTGTTGCTTTTTCATAACCCTCCAAATTGTTATTTTTATTCCATTTAAAGTAATACAGTTCATGATCATAGCGCACTGTATCTAATTCAAATATCAAATATTCAGAGAAATCCTTTGCCTTTACCAATACTACTGTCCTTACAAACTTAAATATCTGCCTTACCGCTGAAACACGTTCGTTCCAAATATCCAAAACCATTTTCCCAATAACATCTGGATTTTCACTAGTAATTTTGTCTACACCAAAACTAAATGTAGGTGAATTTCTTCCGCTTACCAATCGAACAGTTTTCTGCTTAGAAATGTCTTTAGAACCTGCAAAGACCGTTTTTGCGCCCCAACAACAGTTGTCCAAAACAACATCATCTAATCCTACATTAGAGGGTTTCCAATCTGCTCCTACACACGTTGCAAAAATTTGTTCCCACTCATTCCCTTCTAAAGCCATAGCCTGTTTTGTTGCCATCATATACACAACTTCTCTAGCAAACGTATCCACAAATTTTGTTGGAAATTTATTTAAACCAAACGGTGCAACTGCCTTATTGACCGTCCTTAATCTTGGTCCATTCATGTACTATACCTCCAAACGCACAGTTTTTTACAGTATAACACATTTTTCACCAAAATACACTCTCAAAAAACCAATGGTATAAACTTTTCAATCACTTTAGCAACCATACTGACTGGAATTGCGTTTCCTGCCTGTTTTCTAGTTTGCGCATCCGACACAACTATTTCAAATTCATCCGGAAATCCTTGTAACCGCAGCATTTCTCTAGGCGTTAATCTTCGTTCTCCATCAACAAGTAAATAATTATAGCTTGCTCCTGCCCGCAATGCACAACTATAAGGATAAGAAGATATATTCCCCGACTTATTTTCATGCCAGATAGCAGGCGTTGTTTCTGCCGTATGCATCTCTTTACGCTTTCTAACTATTTCTTCCGAGGCATAATGTTTCTTATCTACTTTATCTTCCAATATATCACTTAAAGTTTTTACATTCTCAATATCAAATTTCCAATCCATTTCAAACGGTTTCTTTGCGCCAACTATGATAATCCTCTCTCGTTTTTGCGGCAAACCAAAATCAAGCGCATTTAAAACTTTATAATCCACATAATATCCTAATTCTTCTCTCAAAACATGGATAATTGTTTTAAATGTCTTACCATCATCATGACTGACAAGGTTCTTTACATTTTCCAATACAAATGCATTTGGCTGTTTTTCTTTTATGATACGAGCAATATCAAAAAACAATGTTCCTTTGGTATTATCTGCAAATCCTTTCTGCAAGCCACAAATCGAAAATGCCTGACATGGAAATCCTGCAAAAAGCAAATCAAAATCCGGAATATCTTTTTCGTCAACTTTCGTAATATCTCCCACCGGTTTCTCACCAAAATTTGCCTCATAACTCTCTGCAGCAAACTTGTCTATATCGCTGCTAAATAAACAGTGCCCTTTTATTCCCAACTGTTCAAATGCTTGTTTGGAAGCATAACGAAAACCGCCTATACCACAAAACAAATCAATAAATTTTATGGTCTGGGGCAATTCTTTCTTTTCGACTGATGGTATTGTAAAAAATAAGCGTTCAACATTCACAGACAGTTCTTCAGACAAGCGAACTACCACATCTATTGAGGGCGTTGTTTTATTCCTTTCTATCATAGACAAATACTTTCTGCTGATACCTGCCAATGAAGCTAACTGTTCCTGTGTAATATTTCTTTCTTTCCTATATTCTTTAACCATATTTATCATAGCATTTTCTCCTTAAATGTGAACTTTTCTTCTCATTTCATTATATATTGCCTATCTTTATCTGTCTATACTGATTTCAAAATTTTATTTTTTGTTCGATTATCATAATGAATTTATGAAAGAAACTCTCTATCACAGCCATTCATATTCTCATAAATCTCAAATGCTATGCGTTAACTTTCATGAATATATACCAACTTCTATTTCCTTACAAACAACTCGAACCCATTAGCCAATTCGATATCCAAAACTACTCCTACCTCACCGTCTTTTGCTGCATCAACATCCTTTCCATCAACTTGTATACTGCATATCTTACCTTTTTTCCATACATCTTCCTTTTTACCCCACACGCATATGCCACACTTTATCTCTGTATTTTTCAAATTAATTATACAAGCCTTTGGCTTCTTATAATATTCTGTCACAACTCCAATACTATCAAAATCTTTTGGCAACAGTGTTACTAAACCAATCTGTTTCATGGCTTGTCTTGTTTCTTCTTTTGTAAATACTCCATCTTTAATCAGCTTAAACTGTTGATATAATTTCCAAGTAGTCAACAATCCTCTTTCTTCGATTTGTGCATACTCGATTTGATATGGGCTAAAAGGGGGATTTTTTCTTAATTGTGGTTTTATATATCTTTGATGGTTGACGATATAAATGGGAATTATATCCATATCCCGATTTTCTTTCTCCCTTTTTCTCCTATGTTTTACAATTTGAGCACATTCTGCATCTGTAGATGTTCCCCCAATTCCTTTAACTTCAATTATAAATAAATCACTTCCATCTATAATTTGTATATCTTCTCTTAATATTTCCTCACTTCCATCTATTTCCTTAACATCTGAAAATCCTAGCCATTCTAAGTATTTGCATACAGCTTTTACCAGCCTATCTCCCGTTTGTGTTAGTAAATCATTAAGGAACTGATATTTTTCATATATTTGCTGTTCTTTCTTTTCTATTAATCGTAATTTATCATCATATTCTTTTTTTAATTCCTTTTTCTTAATGTCTATTTCCAATATTTCAACAGGTTTATATTCGTCATCATTTAGCCAACAAAATTCTCTTGATTCTGGAAAAATATTGGGTAACATTTCTGGAAATATTTGAGTGCATAACTCGTCCATTAATTGCTCTTTGTCTCTGCATATTGGAAGCAACAACTCATATCCGTTTTCTTCATTATAACCATAATATGAAATAACTTCATTATCCTGATTATAAACTAATGGAATAAAGTTCTTATGAAGAATAGATTTTTGTTCTTCTGTATTCCATATTGTAGGAAGTTCAAAAATAACCTTATAACCAACAACATATTTTGCAATCATTTGCGCAATATGATACTTTTGGGCTTTTATCTTTTTCCCAGACTTATTAATAGCTTCTGCGGCTATTGTTTTATAAATATTTTCTGTAAACTCTTCTGGATATCCATATTGATTCTGCTTTATCACTTCAACTATCTCATATTTCTCAGTATAATTAATATCGGAAAATATCACTCTTAAATTTTCTTTATTTATAATTTTAGGAATGTGATTCATTACAAGCGGCGATGGATTAAATTCCTGCGTCGGATAAGTAACCCTAAACATACTCTGTGTATCATTTGGTGTCTCGTCTTCAGCGCATATTTTTCCAATATTTTCACTTTGCATATCTATAACTATAACTTTATATTCATGCAAATTGCCAACTAAATTATATTCTAAATTTAGATATCTACAATTTTCATAGCTTTCATAATTAATCTGCTTTATTATTCCAAGATTTCCTTCCGAAACAGTGTAGTTTTCTTGCAATTTTTCAGCAATCTCCGAATTGTTTATCACATAGATTTGTGGTTCTTTATATTTTTCCATCTCGCTATTCTCCATAAAATATTGATATTTACTTACACATTTTATCATTTTCTTAACAATTTTTCCACTATGTTTTAAGGGTATGACCATTCGCCATACCCTTTCGCATTATCTTTCAAAACTCTGTTCCAACTTCTCCCTCTGCCCTTTCAGCTCATTCTGCTTTTCATACAAGCAGTTACGCTCCTCGCACAGCTTTTTCATGCGATCTAATTTCTCTCTAACACCCTCCCGACACTCTGGCTCTATCTGTTTATATTCCCCTGTCAAACTACGGATTTTATTATTATTTTCTTTCATCTGCCCCGAAACGCATATTCAATCTATTAAATCCCGCACCTCTTTTCTGCTTCGTATAGCTCTGTTTCTGTTAAAATCTTCGTACATAACCGCACCATTACTTTCTTTTCCGTATCTGTCATACTCTTCCTCAACTTTCATATCTAAAAAATTCTCTCGCCAATGCTTCTGCCATAGCTTTATTGTATCCCTGTTTCAGATAGCCTTGAACAATCGTACCGAACATACTCTTTACCATATCCGCCTCTATATCACAATAGGCTTGCAGTTCTCCCGATAATGCCATCGCAACATACTCAACCGGTTTATCGTCCAATAGCTTATGCAGCTTTGCAAGCGAATGTTCCGTAGTTCGCAGATTTGCTTCTATTTCCTCACGCTTCATTTGCAGGATATTACCGTCCAAATAATAAACCTCTATATAACCGTTATCCATGTTGTATTCACACCCTAAAACATTTTCCATAGAATACGAT
>JAMPFM010000001.1:396645-463910 GCA_023664455.1 Blautia sp. | reverse complement strand
AAGCCGCCGTACATCTTAAAATTTTCTTGAACATAGAAATTCGCTCCTTTGCAATATGTATACAAAATAAATAGTGAATACAAATACGCTTTTATTATAGCTCTTTTTTTTTGAATTTCAATATTTTTTGAAGAAAGTTGTACTAGGTGAAAGTTGTACTAGTTATCATATGATAAAGACTTTGTACCATAACTTTATAAACAGCTCCCAAAATGCTATACTAAACCATAGGAAAAGAAAGGAGCAGCATCCATGAACAATAAGATATTCCTTGTCGAAGACGATTCTTCTATCTGTGAAATGGTTGAAAATTATTTAAGCAGCGAGGGTTTTCTCACCCATGTTTTTTATAATGGCAGCGACGCCATCAGGGCATTTGGGGAAGATAAGGATTATGCGCTTGCGCTTGTTGACTTGATGCTGCCGGATATGAGCGGTATGGAAATTATCAGGCAAATCCGCAAGATAAGTATCATTCCCATCATCATATTAACTGCCAGAGATAATGATACGGATAAATCGATGGGCTTAAATCTGGGGGCGGATGATTATGTGGTAAAGCCTTTTTCCCTGATTGAACTTACGGCAAGGATAAAGGCGAACATCAGACGCGCTAACCGGTATGGCGATCAGTCAGAATCTGCTGTCATTCGGATAAAAGATTTGGAAATCAATCCTTTAGCTTATACAGCGAAAGCCGCCGGCGTTTCCCTGGATTTAACCCGGACAGAATTTGAAATCTTGCAGTTGTTAGCTTCCCATCCCGGACAGGCATTTTCAAAAGAAAAGCTGTATGATTTG
Organism: Blautia sp.; assembly: GCA_023664455.1. Classification (GTDB taxonomy): domain Bacteria; phylum Bacillota; class Clostridia; order Lachnospirales; family Lachnospiraceae; genus UBA3282. Next base: position 463,109 of record JAMPFM010000001.1, on the reverse strand, counting down.
ATTTGGAAAGAACCCTATTTCGGAAATGAAAATGTCCTGAATACCCATATCAACAGGCTTCGCGCCAAATTAAAAAATGCTGCGAATAGCGATACCGTATACATTAAGACTCTATGGGGCATCGGGTATAAGATGGAGGAAAAATAAATGACGATACTTCTTTTTCTTCTGGTTTTTCTGCTGGCGATATTATTCTTGTGGCAGCAGGCAAAGCAGAAAACGATTGATAGAGAGCTGCGCTATATCAGAGAGCGGCTTGCCCAGGCTTTCTACACCAGAGAAAATGCATATATCTTAGTGCCGTCTGAGAATTTGCAGACAAAAGAACTTGCCGCGGAAATCAACCGGCTGCTGGATACATTTTATGCCCGGAAAACGGAATACGAGTTATCCAGACAGACTATGGTGCAGATGATGACAAATATTTCCCATGATCTGCGCACGCCCCTTACTGTCCTGAAAGGCTATAGCGAACTGCTTGGCAGAGAAGTCGGGCAGGCTGCGGGAAAAGAAAATGTCCAGGACATGGCGGCTAAAATTGACGAAAAAGCGAATACATTGATCGGGACGATTGACGCCTATTTTACCATGTCCAAAATAACTTCCGGGGATATGAAAATCGATTTGCAACGGACGAATGTCTCGCAGATTTGCCATGAAGTCATTCTGGATTACTATGATATTCTGGAAGAAAAAGAGTACGATGTCGAGATAGAGATAGGCTCTTCGCCGGAATATGCTTATGTGGACGTGGACGCTTTTAAAAGGATTCTGAAAAATCTGCTTGACAATGCAATCCTGCATGGCGGCGATGGGAAATACCTTTCCCTGCGGTTAAAAAGAATGTCTGGCGAAATAAACATTGAGGTGGAGGATCATGGGCAGGGCATTTTAGAAAAGGATCAGGAGCAGATCTTCTGCCGCACTTACACAACAGCCCATAAAGGATCAGGCAGCGGACTTGGGCTGACGATTGCGAAAAATCTTGCTTTGCAAATGGACGCCGATATACGGGTTATGAGTGAACCGGGAAAAAAGACTGTTTTTACGCTGGTATTGAAACGTTAGAAAAAAGTTAGATTCTGGAGCGGGAAAAGAAAACTCTGTTTTGTATACTGTTATCTGAAAGGGGACATACAAAATGGAATATATTATGGAAACACAAAACCTGGTAAAATCCTATCAAAACAGGATTGTGGTGGACGCGGTAAATATCCATGTAAAGAAAGGGGAAATTTATGGCTTCGTCGGACCAAACGGGGCAGGGAAAAGTACAGTGATGAAGATGCTCCTTAATTTGACGCAGCCTGATTCCGGGGAAATTACTATCTTCGGGGAAAAAAACGGCGGCAATCATTATGAGTGTTTAAAGCGAATTGGCTCCATTATCGAAAGTCCCTATTTCTATGAGAAAATCACCGGGCGCGAGAATCTGGAATTGCACTGTGAATATATGGGATTTCACAACAAAGAACGGATTGAGGAAGTGCTGCGTCTGGTCGATTTACAAGATATCGGGAAAAAGGCTGTTTCCCACTACTCTATGGGCATGAAACAGCGTCTTGCGATTGCCAGGGCAATTCTGACCAAGCCGGAGTTTTTGATTTTGGATGAGCCAATCAACGCCCTTGACCCAGAGGGCATCCGGGACATGCGGCGGCTCTTTCGCCGTCTCAATCAGGAATATGGCACTGCTATTTTTATTTCCAGCCACATTCTGTCTGAGGTAGAACAGATTGCAGATACAGTGGGCATTATCCAGAATGGAAAGCTGCTTCAGGAAGTTTCCATGTCGGATATTCGCAAAAGCCAGACGGAATATATTGAGCTGGAGGTCGATGATATCGGACGCGCCGGCTGTCTGCTGGAGCAGGAACTTGGCTTAACAAATTTCAAAGTCATCACAGATAAAAAAATCGAGATATACGATATCAGCAAATCCGTAAAAGAACTTTTGGCGGTTCTTGTGCAGCATGAAATTGCGATTATCAGTATCAGCATGAAACAAAATTCCCTGGAAGATTATTTCTTCCGGGTAATCCAGGAGGCATAGTGTGAAACATCTGATGAGGTTAGAATTGAAAAAAATACATTTTCTGCGATATATCCTGATTTCGGCAGCCGCAATTCTTTTTGCCATTTTCTTTATTTTCGTGGCTTTGAATGATTCGGCAGGCAGCAAAGATACCTTTGATAGGGCTTTTAGGGTCGTTCAAATGATTTTTGTATTTGTATATGTGATTTTCTTTGCGGTTTTGGTTTCCGCATTGGTTATCAGTGAGTACAATCATAAAACGATTTTATTGATGTTCACTTATCCGATTGACCGTAAAAAACTCATTGCAGCAAAACTTTTGCTGATTACGCTTTTTATAGCAGTTTCTGTCTTGGTCGGCTATGTCTGCTGCGCTTTGTTTATTGTCGGTGTTGATAGCAGGCTGGATTGGATTGCCGGCGAATTTTCTTTAGAAGTGTTGAAAAACTGGATATCCGCCGCATTTTCCAGTACGGTTGTTTTTTGTTGTCTGGGACTTTGGTCGTTTGTGGCGGGGATGATAAAAAAATCTGTCACCGTAACGATTGTAAGCTCGGTTATTTTTATCTATCTCAGGCAGATTGTGATTGCTGCCAGCGAAAATTATCAGGAAAGTATCTGGGTTGTTCTGGGTGCGGCTGCCATCTCTGCATTTGCTTTGCAATATACTTTTAGACGTAAAATCATGCAGATAGATTAAATGGCAGAATTATTCCCTTTTTCCTTGCAAATCCTAAAAGGTTAGTGTAGTATGGAAGAAATTAGACGGGAAACGGTTTTGGCAGAGGCCGGAACAAGGGAAAATAGGGATGCAGGAAGCAATCACAAAAGAGAAAGAATACAATATGACGTTTTGTATTTTATCCGGGATTGCCATGATGATGATTGTGGCAGGGCATGTGGGATATGATATTTTGACGTTTAACGGTTTATTTCCTTATTATTCTTTCCATGTGCCGTTGTTTCTGTTTATATCCGGCTATTTTTATAAGGAGCGGGAAGAAGAGGCGCCGCTTGCTTATTGCAAAAGAAAGATAAAGAAGCTTCTACTGCCTTATTTTATCTGGAATCTTTTCTATGGAATCTTAGCATGGGCATTGCGCTTTCGCGGGTTTTCCATCGGATCCGAAATCAGTCTGCGGACGCTTTTTCTGGAACCTTTTATCAGCGGGTATCAATTCCTTTACAACTATGCGGCGTGGTTTGTTCCAACATTATTTATTATTGAGATGATGAATCTGTTGATGCGGTTGATCCTGCGAAAGCTGCGCCTATATTATGAAGGGCTGATGCTGGTGGGGAGTCTGCTTGTCGGCATGTGCGTTATCTGGCTGGCGATTCACGGGCATGTATGGGGGCTTTATAAAATGCCGGGCAGGATTCTTCTGTTATATCCGTGTTTCCAAATGGGGCGGTTTTATGCGCAAAAGCTGGAGCAGCATGATACGCTTGGAAATTTGCCGTATTTTTCAATCGTGATAGGTGTGCAGGTACTTCTGAATGTATGCTGTAACGGGCTGGCGTATAGCTGCGTCTGGTGCACGGGGTTTGCTAACGGACCGGTGATTCCATATGTGACAGCCGTGTCAGGAATTGCTTTCTGGTTAAGGACAGCCAGAATCGTGACGCCGCTTCTGGCGGGAAATCCGTATGTAACTTATCTTGGGAAAAACACTTATGCCGTGATGATGCATCATGTGCTTGTCTTTATGGGGATTAAGGCGCTGATTGCGGCATTGGCGGCAAATACAGCGTGGTTTGCGGATTTTGACAGGGCGCTTTATCTGGGGGATATCGATTATTATTATCTAATAAGGGGCGCAGAACATTTTAAAATGGTTTATCTGCTTGCCGGCGTGATTTTGCCGTTATTATTACAGTATGGTCTGGATTGTCTTTGGAAAAAAAGGCGGAAGCAAAGAGGAGGACTTGAGAATGGCGTATGAGGAACTGCGTATTGTGATTAGTGCGCTGCTTCTGATTATCATGCTGCTTATAACAGGGCTGCTTTATGGCGGGCTTTATCAGATGGCGCGCATAGAGAATTGGAATGGAAAAAGGTATTGCTATTTAGGCTATGTGCCAATTCGGAAAGGCGAGGGCGGTTTTGTTATCAGAATCGGGAAGCGGATGGTGGATTTGTCTTATACGACGCGTTACCGGATTCGTCCCGGCAACGCTTTTTGCCGTAGGAATCGTTATCGGGATGTTATCGTGTATGCGGACAGGGGAAGGGCGCATCTTGTTTTGGACGGCAGAGAAATGAAAACAGAGATTCCCTTTTAAGGAAAGTTTTGTTATACTAGACGGGTGAGACATGTTTTAATGGAGGCAATAGATTGAAAAATAAGCTTGATAGCTTATTTTTCAATCGGCTATTTGTTTCTGGGCGAAAGCAAATAGCCATGATGGCAGACGCAAATTTGGGATTTGCGCCGCCTCTTCGCGACAAGTCGCTCAGAAATGAGGATTAGGATGACAATAAGTCTTTGTATGATTGTGAAAAATGAAGAAAAGCTGCTTGCGAGGTGCTTAGACAGCGTTGCGGGCGTCATGGATGAGATTATCATCGTAGATACCGGCTCTACGGATAAAACGAAGGAAGTGGCGGCGCGCTATACGGATAAAATCTACGATTTTGAATGGATAGGGGATTTTTCCGCAGCGAGGAATTTCGCCTTTTCCAAAGCAAGTATGGAGTATATCTATTCGGCGGACGCTGACGAGGTGTTGGATGAGGAAAACCGGCGGGCGTTTCTTAGGTTGAAGGAAGTCTTACTGCCGGAAATCGATATCGTGCAGATGTATTATGGGAATCAGTTGGATGGCGGAACGATTTATAATTATGATAAAGAGCTGCGCCCGAAGCTGTTTAAACGGGTAAGGCAGTTTATCTGGGCGGAGCCGATTCATGAGCAGGTGATACTGGAGCCGGTAGTTTATGACAGTGATGTCGTTATTACGCATATGCCGGAAGGGAATCATAAGGATAGGGATTTTGCCGCTTTTGAGAAAATGACGAAAGAGGGCAGCCGTTTGTCCGCCCGACTTCATAATATCTATGCCAAAGAACTGTTTATTTCAGGGGAAGATAAGGATTTTCTAAAGGCGGAAGCCTTTTTTGAAAGCTCCTGCATGGATACGGCGCGGTCTATGGATGAAATCAAGGAAGCCGCCTGTGTGACAGCGCGCGCGGCGCGTATCAGGCAGGATATGGGGAAATTTTTCAAGTATGCCTTAAAAGTAGTATCCTGCGGCGGCTGTGCGGAAATCTGCTGCGAGCTGGGAGCGTATTTCTTGGAATTACAGGATTGGGACGAAGCGATTGTATGGTTTTATAATGGCGCGTATGAAACAGAGAGTATCCTTAATATACATAGTAGTAAGGATATTCCGCTGCGCGGGCTTGCAGAATGTTATAAAAGGGCGGGAAATGTGGAACAGGCAGCGACATATGAGAGGCTGAGCCGCGTCGCGGAGAGTGGAAAAGAGGCTGCTTTTGGAGGCGAGGATGTTTTGGGGAAGGAAGCTGCTTTTAGAGGATGAGAAGGAACCTGCATTCAGCGGATGAGAGAAGCAGCTTTAGAGAGTAACGAGCTTGCCTGACAGCCCGGACATTGGCATATACCGGTAATCAGGAAGAAAGGAAATGGAATTTACCAGATGAAGTGGGAAGAAAATGTCAGAAAAGCGGCGCCTTATGTGCCGGGGGAGCAGCCCCGGAAAAAAGGCGTTATCAAGTTAAATACGAATGAATGCCCCTATCCGCCGTCCCCGATGGTGGCGGAGGCATTGCAAAAGATAGAGAATCAGGATTTGCGGCTGTACCCGGAATTTCCAGAGCAGACGCCGCTGACGGCGGAGCTTGCCGCTTATCATCATGTGGGGGATAAACAGATTTTCGTGGGAGTCGGTTCAGACGACGTATTATCGCTGGCGTTTCTGACTTTTTTTCAGTCGGGAAAACCGGTTTTCTTCCCGGATATTACCTATTCTTTTTATGATGTATGGGCGGATATTTACCGGATTCCCTATAAGGTAAGGCAGCTGGATGAGCATTTTTGCATCAGAAAAGAAGATTATATGGGCGAAAACGGCGGCGTCATTTTCCCCAATCCCAATGCGCCCACGGGCGTTTTACTGGATGTGGATACGATAGAAGAAATTGTAGCGGCGAATCAGGACGTGGTAGTGATAGTGGACGAGGCGTATATTGATTTCGGTGGTGCGAGCAGCCTGTGCCTGTTGCCGAAGTACGATAACCTTCTGATTGTCAGGACCTTTTCCAAATCCCGCGCTATGGCGGGAGTCAGAATCGGCTATGCCATCGGCAATGAGAAGCTGATTCAATATCTGAATGACGTCAAGTATTCCATCAATTCCTATACGATGAACCGCCCCGCGCTGGTGCTTGGTGCAGCCGCGGTCAGGGACGATGCCTATTTTCAGGAAATTTGTCAGAAAATCGTCGCAACAAGAGAACGGACGGAAAGAAGACTGGGAGAACTGGGCTTTACTTTTCCGCATTCTTATGGGAATTTCATTTTTGCTTCCCATGAGAGCGTCAGCGCACGGGAAATTTTCGGGAAATTGAAAGATTATGACATATATGTCAGATATTGGAATAAAAATAGAATAGATAATTATCTGCGCATAACCATCGGAACGGATGAGCAGATGGACATTCTTTTTGCGACGTTAAGTAAGATTTTGAAAGAGAAATAAGAAATAAAAGAAGTAAGAAAAAAGGAAAATAGAAGAGGAGCAGGATTTATGGAAAGTCTGGCGGTTTGGTTTGCGAATACATTAGGAAAAGTTGTATCAAGGGAAATTGTGATTTTCATCATCTCAATGGTGCCGATTCTGGAACTGCGGGGCGGACTGCTTGTGGCGTCGCTTCTGGACGTCTCGATTCTTACGGCGGTTCCGATTTGTATTATCGGTAATATTATTCCGATTCCGATTATCCTTTTATTTATCAAAAAGATTTTTCAATGGCTGAAGAAAGTCAGACTGTTCAAGAAATGGATTGAAAAGCTGGAATCGCGTGCACTCAGTAAAAGCGATTCCATAAAGAAATATGAGTTCTGGGGGCTTGTGCTGTTCGTAGGCATTCCGCTTCCGGGCACCGGAGCATGGACCGGCTCGCTCATCGCTGCGCTTCTGGACATTGATTTTAAAAAGGCGATTCTGGCGGAGCTGCTTGGGATTGTGATTGCGACGGTTATTATGTCGGTGGCTTCTTATGGGTTGTTGGGAGCGTTGATTTCTTAGGAGATGGATTGTATATTCTGCACAACGGACGGCTGTAAAATCTTAGTTTCGCAAACGACTATAACTATCTATTCACGAAAGGAGTCCCCTCAATATGTCCCCCTACACCGATTTCGCCGAAGTCTATGACACCTTCATGGACGCTACTCCCTATCAGGAATGGTGCACCTTCCTAATAGAATTATTGCGACGTTATTCTGACACTCCCGCCAGTCAGGAAAATGCCCTTTTGCAGCAAGAGCGAAACTCCATTCTGGATTTAGGCTGCGGGACCGGAACCCTGACCGGACTTCTGGCGGCGGAAGGTTTTGATATGATAGGGATTGACAATTCCCCGGACATGCTGCGGATTGCTATGGAAAAACGGGAACGCGGGAATCTGGATATTCTTTATTTATTGCAGGATATGCGGGAATTTGAGTTATATGGCACGGTAGGCGCTGTTGTCAGTGTGTGCGACTCCATTAACTATCTGCTGGAAGAAGAAGATGTTCTTGCGACCTTTTTCTTAATCAACAACTACCTCTATCCGGGCGGACTCTTTCTTTTTGACTTTAATACGGTTTATAAATACGAAAAAGTCATCGGGGACGCCACTATTGCAGAAAATAGGGAAGACTGCAGTTTTATCTGGGACAACTATTATCATGCGGAAGAAGAAATTAATGAGTATGATTTGACTATTTTTGTGAAAAATGATAAGAAAGGAGAACTTTTCCGGCGGTTTCAGGAAACCCATTATCAGAGAGGATACCGCTTAGAGCAGATGAAAGCGCTGCTGGAAAAGGCGGGAATGGACTTTGTGACAGCACTGGACGGCGATACGCATGGTGAGGTAAGAAAAGAGAGCGAGCGGATTATCGTCGTGGCAAGGGAACGGGGAAAGGCAAGAGAAACGTTATAGGATGAAAGAGCTATAAGAGATACCGCACGGGAAGGGGAATGGAAATGGCTGATTATCTGGTAAGGGCGACGGCGGCGGATGCGCAGATTCGCGCTTTTGCGGTCACATCAAGGGATTTGGTGGAAACGGCAAGGGACAAGCATAATTTAAGCCCGGTCGTTACCGCGGGTCTTGGCAGATTGATGACTGGCGCCTGTATCATGGGAAGTATGTTAAAAGGGGAAAAAGATATGCTGACGCTGCAGGTACGCGGGGATGGACCGGTGCAAGGATTGACTGTAACGGCGGACGCACACGGAAACGTCAAGGGATATGCCCAGTCGCCACAGGCGATGATGCCGCCCAATGCGCAGGGAAAACTGGATGTGGGCGGTGTGATTGGCAGAGGCTATCTGACAGTGGTGAAAGACATGGGCATGAAAGACGCCTATTCTTCCCAGGTGGAATTACAGACCGGGGAAATCGGCGAGGATCTGACTTATTATTTCGCCGCCTCAGAGCAGGTGCCGTCCTGCGTGGCGCTGGGTGTTCTTATGGAAAAAAATAATACGGTGAAACGGGCAGGGGGCTTTATCATACAACTGATGCCTTTTGCGCAGGAAGATATCATTGCGAGACTGGAAGAGAGAATCGCTGCTTTTCCGTCCGTGACTACACTGTTAGAAGAAGGCAATACGCCGGAGCAGATTCTGGAACTTCTGCTGGGTGATATGGGACTGGAAATTATGGATAAGATGCCCCTGCAGTTTCAGTGCGGCTGCACGAAAGACAGGGTCAGGAAGGTACTGATTAGTCTGGGAAAAGCGGAATTACAAGAGATGATAGAAGAGGGGAAAACGGTAGAATTGCACTGTCATTTTTGTAATACCAACTATCCGTTTACGGTGGAAGAATTGCAGGAAGTGGTGGCGGACATTACATGAGGGATTGACAGGCGTAGAAACCATGACACAAGGAAAGGGTGCGGAAGGACATGAAACATGGATTTATCAAAGTAGCGGCGGTGACGCCTAAGATAAAGGTCGCAGATACAGTCTATAACGGAAGCCAGATATGTGCATGTATGGAAGCGGCGGTAGAAAAAGGCGCAAAGATTATCGTTTTTCCAGAATTGTGCCTGACGGGATATACATGCGGCGATTTATTTTTGCAGGAGCTGCTTTTGCGCGGTGCCAGGGAGCAGCTGCGCGTTATCGCTGATGCATCGGCGGGAAACGATGCGTTGGTGTTTGTAGGGCTGCCTGTGAAAAAAGACCAGAAACTGTATAATGTGGCGGCGGTGATTCAGGACGGCGCGGTACTGGCGATGATTCCTAAGCGGTTTATTCCCGCCTATGCAGAGTTTTACGAGACGCGGCATTTTACGCCGGGCAATCAGGCTCCAGAGCCTTTTCTATTAGAAGATGAGGAAATTCCTTTCGGGACAAATATCCTGTTACAGGCGGATTGTATGGAAGATTTGCTGATCGGCTGTGAAATCTGCGAGGATATCTGGGCGCCGGAGGCGCCTGGCGTTGCCCACGCGCTGGCGGGAGCGAGCGTCCTTGTAAATCTTTCGGCTTCTAATGAGACGATAGGAAAAGACAGTTACCGGGAGCTTCTGGTGAAGTCTGCCAGCGCGAAATTGATTGCGGGTTATATATATGCTTCCGCAGGCGAAGGGGAATCTACTCAGGATTTGGTTTTCGGCGGACATGATATCATTGCGGAAAACGGCACGATTCTGGCGCAGGCGAAGCGTTTTAGCTGTGAGACCATCTATGCGGATTTGGATATCCACCGGCTGAATCATGAACGGCGCAGGATGAGCAGTTTTATGACAGAGGGCAAAGAGCAGTACAAAATAGTGCCCTTCCACCTGGAAGAAGGGGATACAGAACTGGAAAGGGTTTTCGATGCGATGCCTTTTGTTCCTTCAAAGAAAGAAGAGCGGGACAAACGTTGCGACGAAATTCTATCCATTCAGTCCTATGGATTAAAGAAACGATATGAGCATACCGGCGCAAAAACAGCCGTCCTTGGAATATCCGGCGGTCTGGATTCCACACTGGCGCTATTGGTGACTGTGCGCGCCTTTGATTTGTTGAAAGTGGAGCGGGAAAAGATTCTGGCGGTGACGATGCCTTGTTTTGGCACAACCGACAGGACGTATGAGAATGCCTGTAAGCTTGCGAAGGAGCTGGGCGCGGGGCTGCGGGAAGTGGATATCAAGGAAGCCGTGACGGTTCATTTCCGGGATATCGGGCAGGATATGGGCATGCGGGATGTGACCTATGAGAACGGGCAGGCGAGGGAACGGACGCAGATACTGATGGATATTGCCAATCAAACGAACGGTATGGTAATCGGTACAGGCGATATGTCGGAGCTTGCGCTGGGATGGGCCACCTATAATGGCGACCACATGTCCATGTACGGCGTCAACTGCGGCGTACCGAAAACATTGGTGCGGCATCTGGTTCGCTATTATGCCGATACCTGCCAGAATGAGCGCCTTACGGAAATACTGCTGGATATTCTTGATACGCCAGTCAGTCCTGAACTGCTTCCGCCGGTGGATGGTACGATTTCCCAGAAGACGGAAGATTTGGTGGGTCCCTATGAACTGCACGATTTCTTTTTATACTATATGCTGCGGTGCGGTTTTGAACCGGCGAAGATTTACCGGATTGCGCAGACTTCTTTTGCCGGAAGATATACGGATGAGGTAATTTTAAAATGGTTGAAAACTTTTTACCGGCGTTTTTTCACGCAGCAATTTAAACGCTCCTGTCTGCCCGACGGACCCAAAGTGGGAAGCGTAGCCCTGTCCTCAAGAGGGGATTGGCGAATGCCTTCCGATGCCAGCGGGGAGTTGTGGCTGAAACAGTTAGAAGAGTTATGATGCCGGAGGAAAAAGCCCTGCATCGCCTGACCTGACAGACATGCAGACAGACGATGCAGGTTTATATTTAATAGGAAATTGTGCTATTCCACATAGGAGTCAGTGTCTATCTCTACGGTGGTATCCATTTCCGGTTGAATAGCTTTTTCCAGAGAGGTAGTTATGGCATTTAACAAAATCATGGAAGTATATTTGCTATCATCAGGATATGTAATGCCGTCTAAACTCTGATTGGTGATAATCTGGTCTGCAAGATCCTCAAAAGAGGGCTGAATCAGAGGATACATCGTCGTAACGGCTTCATCCAGATTGACTAAGCGTATGGAGTTGATATTCTGTTCGTCAACGGTGACTTCTATTTCCACGACATTATCATTCAAAATCAAAGAAGTAGTATATACACCGGGTACATAGGTGTTTGCCGTCGTCTGCGTTATCGTCGGAACTGCGACGTTTTTCTCATCTTTTGGCAGAAACATGATAATGAGCAGGACGATAAAAAGGATACCGAGCACGGCAAAGATGCCGGTATATATTAATTCTTTGACATGAAGCACAACAATTTTGGTTTTGGAACTCATAAAATATCCCCATAGAAAATCTTTTTATCATTTTATGAAACAGGAATGGATATTATGACTTAGGATTGACAAACATATCTGTCAAATGGTATTCTGTTACAGGACAAGGGCGTTCTTATTTTAGGGAATAAGAATGCCTGTTTTCATATTATAGGACATGGCATCTGGACAATGGAAAGTGCGTGGAGCAGACGTTCTATTGCCGGAAGGTTTGGAAAGGAAGGAAGAACATGAGAAAGAATTATACAAAGCAGGATATCATCCGGCTGGTGGAGGAAGAAGACGTAGAATTTATCCGTCTACAGTTTACCGATATTTTTGGCAATCTGAAAAATGTTGCGGTTACGGTGAGCCAGTTAGAGAGGGCGCTCGATAATCAATGTATGTTTGACGGTTCTTCGATAGAAGGCTTTGCAAGAATCGAGGAGTCCGATATGTATTTGCATCCGGATTTTGGAACATTGGAAATCTTTCCGTGGAGACCCCAGCAGGGGAAAGTGGCAAGATTAATCTGCGACGTATATAGACCAAACGGTGAGCCTTTCGAGGGTGATCCCCGTTATATCTTAAAGCGTGCCATTAAAGAAGCGGCGGATATGGGTTATGTTTTTGAGGTGGGACCGGAGTGTGAGTTTTTCCTTTTTAATACGGATGAAAATGCGATGCCAACCACGAGCACTCATGAACAGGCGGGATATTTTGATTTAGGACCTGTGGATTTCGGGGAAAATACGCGACGCGACATGGTGCTGACGTTAGAGGAAATGGGCTTTGTTGTGGAAGCTTCCCATCATGAAGTGGCGCCCGCCCAGCATGAAATAGATTTCCGCTATGATGAAGCGCTTGCCACGGCGGATAATATTATGACCTTCAAACTTGCCGTGAAGACGATAGCCAAGCGGCATGGGCTGCATGCGACGTTTATGCCCAAGCCGAAATATGGCGTAAACGGTTCCGGTATGCATATCAATATGTCCTTGTCCAAAGATGGGAAAAATATTTTTGCGGACGAAAACGACGGACATGGTCTCAGCAAAGAAGCCTATTATTTTATCGGCGGTATCATGAAACATATGAAAGGCATGACAGCGATTACCAATCCGCTTGTCAATTCCTATAAGAGGCTTGTACCGGGATTTGAGGCGCCGGTTTATATTGCATGGAGCGCGACCAACAGAAGCCCTTTAATCAGGATTCCCGCATCCCGCGGCGAAGGCACCCGGATAGAACTGCGCTGTCCCGATCCGTCGGCGAATCCTTATCTTGCGCTGGCAGTGTGTTTAAGGGCGGGACTGGACGGCATTATGAATCAGATTATGCCGCCGCCGAGCGTGGATTGCAATATTTTCCAGATGGACGAAGCGCAGAAGAAGTCCTATGGGATTGAGGAAATACCGGGAACTTTGATAGAGGCTATCTATGATATGGAAAAAGACGAACTAGTCAAAGAAGTGCTGGGCGAGCATACTTACGCCAAATATATCAGCGCCAAAAAAGAGGAGTGGTATCGTTACCGTTCGCAGGTGACAGACTGGGAAATCAAGGAATACCTGAATAATTTTTAAACAGGAAAAGCGATAATGGCGGTAAATTTGGCGCGAGGGAGGTGAGCGTGTGGTCAATATCATGATAGCCCTGCCCAAAATAGACGATGCGAAAGGCATTCGGAGTATCCTTTTGAAAAACGGTTTTTCCGTGACGGGAGTCTGTACAACGGGAGCCCAGGTTTTGAGCCAGATAGATGAATGGGACGACGGGATTGTCATATGTGGCTACAAGCTGACGGATATGCTGTATTCGGAATTGCACGAATGCCTTCCAGGCGGAATCGATATGTTGGTAATGGCTTCCCAGCATGTGATAAACGATTGTGCGGACAATCAGATTGTCTGGCTGACGATGCCTTTGAAGGTACACGATTTGACGAACACGGTATCCATGATGAGTCATGCGATTCTGCGAAGGCGCAGGAAGGCGAAACAGGGACCGAAGAGACGCAGTGAAGAAGAACTCGTCTTGATTAAAGAGGCAAAAGCGCTTCTGATGGAGCGCAACCATATGACGGAAGAAGAGGCGCACCGCTATATCCAGAAATGCAGCATGGACAGCGGCACGGGTATGGCGGAAACCGCCCAGATGGTTCTGGCGGTGATGCGGGAGTAGGCGTAAAAAGCCGGCAGGGGGGAAATCCAGATGGAACGCGTCAGAATCATAGATATTGCGGAAGAGTTGGGCGTCAGTACGGCGACGGTTTCCAATGTCATCCACGGCAAAACCAGGAAAATATCGGACAGAACCGTGAAACGGGTACAGGAACTTTTGGAAGAACGTCAGTACATTCCAAGCATGGCGGGCATTTTACTGGCACAGAATGATTCCCGGATTATCTGTGTAATCGTAAATGACCATGAGAAATATGAGAAAAGGGTATTGCAGGATGCCTTTGTCATGGGCAGTATCGACTATTTATCGGATGCCATCGAGCAGGCCGGTTATTTTATGATGCTGAAAAAGACCCATGAGATTCAGGATATTATCCAGTATGCCTCGATGTGGAATGTATCGGGGCTGATTCTGATTGGTTTTTGCGAGCAGGATTATGAAAATCTTCGCGCCAGGATACATGTGCCTTTTATCGTCTATGATGGATTTGCCCAAGAGGTGGAGCGATATGCCAACATTACGCTGGATAATTTTTCCGGCGGTTTTCTGATGGGCAGTTACTTGCTGGATATGGGGCATAAGGATATTCTTTTTCTGGCGGACAATGATGAGGATATGGACCATGAGCGGTATCTGGGTCTGCGAAAGGCGATGGAAGAGCGGGCGGTGGCGCCCCGGTATGACACGCTATGCCTGATACCGATGACCAAGAAGGAACGCATTGCCTTCTATAAGACCTTCCTGCCGGAATTTGGGAAATATACGGCGCTTTTTGCGGCGTCGGACTTATATGCCATTGAATTGATGAATTTCCTGATGGATCATAATATCCGGGTGCCGGAGGATATTTCGGTGGTCGGTTTTGACGATATCCCGGAATGTGGAATGGTCAGACCGAGACTGACAACAGTACATCAGGATATGGAGCTGCGGGCGTTGAAAACAATGGAAATTTTAAAAAGCTGGCAGGAGGGCGGCAGTTTTGAAAAAGAAGTGCGGCTGCCCGTCCATGTGGTTGAACGGGGAAGCGTCAGGGGAATTGGATAAAATCGGGGATTGTTTATTGAGGTGAATGCATTCCCCAAAAATTCCCCCAAAATTGTTAAAAAGATAGTGACAAATAGCGCATCTGATGTTATAATACAAAAAAGCATACATTTCAATTCTATAAATTGTTTACTATGACCCTGTAATCCTTATAGGTTATTCCGGGATGGTACGAGGGTGATAGTCTCTGATTCTTATGATAGTCTGACGAAATCATGCTTTATATTCCAGGAAAGAATTTGCAGGTTTGCCTGCGAACCAATAGAAGAAAGCGGAGGGTTTCGCCAGAAATTTAGGAAAAGCCTTCCGTAGAAGGAGGGACAATGGGGAAGAAAGATATTACCTTAAAAGACTATCTTTCTGATGCCAAGAGATATGCCGATTTATTAAATGGCAGCATATTTCAGGGAAGACAAATTATTCATGCGGAAGAACTGTTGGAGACCGGAACAGTATATGCCAAAGCTGACAATCAGGCAACATTGGAGCGCATGGCGGATATTGCCATGAAACAGACTCTGGAAGGGAATCTGTTTGCTGTATGGATAGTAGAAAATCAGGAATATATTGATTATAGTATGCCTGTGCGTATTATGATGCAGGAAGCGCTTGCTTATGACAAACAGGTAAAGAATATTAAGAAATGCAATGAGGAAAAGTTATTAAAACTGGCGTCTCAGAAAATTTTTACGGATAAAGGGGAATTTTTATCAAAATTCAGGAAACAGGATTTTTTACATCCGGTCATTACCCTTATCGTATATTGGGGAGAAGCGTGCTGGCAGGGGGCAAAGAGTCTGCATGATATGATAGATTTTGGAAAGGATGAAAAACTGGCAAGGGAATTGAAAGCGCTTATTCCAGAATATCCGGTTCACTTGTTAAATTTATCACAGATTCACGACTATAAGAATTACCAGACGGAGTTGAGGATTTTATTTGAGTTATATGATAGGCGAAATGATAAAGAGGAATTTCAAAAGTATCTGAACAATAGGAAAAATTACGCCCGGATGGATAGCGATACTTATCGGACGTTAACTGTTCTGACAGGGATAAAAGATTGTAAAAGCAATGCCCTGCATAATGAGGAGGCAAATACTACAATGTGGAAAGCGATTGAAGATTTAATTGCGGATGGAAAAACAGAGGGTAAAGTAGAAGGCAGAGCTGAAGGTAAAATTGAAGGTAAAGCGGAGGGGCGGCTGGACGCTCTCTACGAGCTGGTGCAGGATGGGCTGTTATCAATAAAGGACGCCGCGTTCAAAGCGTCGGTTTCGGAGGATGTCTTTTCTGCTGAACTGGAAAAACGGTATCAAAAGCAGACCGTTTCTTAGACAGAATGCGGAATAAAATGGAAATATTATGGAAATGCAAGTCGAAAAAATGTAAAATATATATAGTTTCCGACCTCAAAGTCAAAAACTATTGACAATTGCGAAGCTATAGATAAAAATTACATCATAGATATGGGCTTTCGCAATATGTTCCTTGGATAGCGATACTTACCGGACGTTAACGGTTCTGACTGTTAAAAAATTGCACAAAAAAACCTTGGAATCCCCACTGTTTTTTTGGTTAGGGTTATGCGTTTAACCCATTGAAAAAACGATATGGTATGTTATGCTTTCCTTACAAAGTTTCTTTATGAAAAATAGAAACGGGGGAGCATATCATATGGAAAAAGAAAACTTTTTGAAAGATTCCGTTTTAAAAATTGCGGCGCCGATTACGATGCAGAGTATTTTTCAGGCATCGTTTAGTGTGATTGATCAGATAATGACAGGGCAGCTTGGCAGCGTGAGTGTGGCGGGGATTGGGCTGGGCTCTAAATTCGCTTCTCTCTACAGCGTTCTATTGGGCGCGGTTGTGACGGCAGCAGGTATTATGATTGCGCAGTATGTAGGCAGCAGGAGTAAAAAGGGGATACAGGTCAGCCTTTTTGCCAATATGCTGATTGCCGCTTTGATTGCAGTTATTTTTACCCTGCTTTCGGTATTTTTACCTGGACAGATTATGTCCGCATATTCCGCAGATGGGGATACCGTTTGGACGGCGGCTGGATATCTGCGGATTTTGTCGTATGGATTTCCGGCGATGCTGATTGTGCAGTTTTTGTCGATGCTGTTATGCAGTACCAATCTTGCCAAACTGCCGATGTATGGCAGTATTTTATCCATCGTGCTCAACATAGTCTTAGATTATACGCTGATTTTTGGAAAAGGCGGGATGCCGGCGCTTGGCGTAGCGGGTGCGGCGTGGGCGACCACTGTCGCGAGAATGGTCAACGCCCTCTTTTTAGCGGCTTGTTTTCTATGTGCGGCGGGTCATGAAAGCTGGAACTGGGGAATTAAGCCAGAAGAGGAGCAGCCTTTGCAGGAAATCAGGACAGAAGAGCAGAAATCTTTTTTCAAGATTTTGCTGCCGATTCTTCTGCCCATTTTATTGTGTGAATTTCTCTGGAGTCTGGGGGAAAATGTTTATGCCGTCATTTATGGCAGGATGAGTACGATAGACTGCGCGGCAATGACGCTGTTAAATCCCATACAGGCGTTGGTTATTGGGGCTTTGAGCGGTCTTTCTTCTGCGGCAGGGATTTTGATAGGAAAGCTACTGGGAGAAGAAAATTATGAGGAAGCCTATGCGCGTTCTAAATCTCTGATGTGGTATGGACTCATCGGCTCTGGCGCTTTTTCGTTGCTGTTATTAGTCATTGCGCCTTATTATGTACGACTTTTTCTGGTAGAAGAGGAAGTGAAAGAGCTGACGGTGTGGATTCTGGCTGCATTTGCCGCGGTTTCCCCGCTTAAAGTGCAGAATATGATTCTGGGAGGCGGTATTTTACGCAGCGGCGGACAGACCAAGTATGTGCTTATGGTTGATGCAATTGGAACCTGGTGTTTCGGGATTCCGTTAGGACTGCTTGCCGCGTTTGTGTTTTCGCTTCCGATTTACTGGGTATATTTCATTTTATCTTTGGAAGAGGGCGTCCGGCTTTTACTATCTTTTTTCGTTTTTAGACGGAAAAAATGGATGCAAAATGTTTCACAATTACCTTGAGAGTGCTATAATAAACGCAGACTGGCAGAAAGGCGGTGTGGAATGAAATTTACGAAAATGCATGGATGTGGGAATGATTATATCTATATTAACGGTTTTACGGAAAAAATTGCGCAGGAAGACAAACCGGGGCTGGTGCGGAAAATCAGCGACAGACATTTCGGGGTTGGCGGCGACGGCGTGATTTTTATCAATCCGTCCCAGATAGCCGATTTCGAGATGGAAATGTATAATGCGGATGGCAGCAGGGCGGAAATGTGCGGAAATGGTATTCGTTGCGTAGGAAAGTATGTGTATGATAATCAGATGACGGAGCAGACCAATATCAGCATCGTTAGCTGCGGCAAGATTAAATACCTGGAGCTTTTTCTTAAAGATGAGAAAGTGGATACCGTCAAAGTAAATATGGGCACGCCGGAGTTGCGCGCTTATGCGGTTCCCGTGCTTACGGATACTGGAAAAGACAGTGTGATAGACGAGCCGGTAGAAGTGCGGGGGACGACCTATAAAATGACATGCGTGTCAATGGGAAACCCCCATGCGGTTGTTTTTGTGGATGATGTAGATAGATTGGATTTGGAAAAAATAGGTCCGTGTTTCGAGCAGCATGAACGTTTTCCTAACCGGGTGAATACCGAGTTTGTGAAGGTATTGGATAAATCACATGTGCAGATGCGCGTCTGGGAAAGAGGAACAGGCGAGACCCTTGCCTGTGGAACCGGGAGCTGTGCGACGGTTGTCGCCTGTGTTTTAAATGGTTTGACGGATGAGACGGTTACTGTTAAACTATTAGGAGGCGAGCTTCAAATCACCTGGGACAGGAAAGAAAATCAAGTCTATATGACGGGACCTGCGGAAACGGTTTTTGAAGGCGAGATAGAATGAAATAATAAACTTAGGCGATTGCGAAACTAAGGTTTTACAACCGTCCGTTGTGCAGAATATACAATCCAACGCAGGCACGCTCCCGCTACGGTTCAAACGCAGCGGTACAAGTGTGAAAAATAAATTTTTCACACGCAAGTTTGTGCTTACGCCCAAACTCGCAGACTGAGTAAGAATGGGGGATTTCGATGCCAAAGTACGGCATCTAAGTACCGGCGTTTTCACAGTACCTGCTTTTGGAATTGTATATTCTGTACAACTACACACTTCTATACTTTAGTTTCGCAATCGCTTAAAATAATAAACTGAGAGAAAGGTATGGTTATAGAGATGGTTAAGGTAAACGACAATTATTTAAAACTGCCCGGCAGTTATCTTTTTTCTACGATTGGAAAGAAGGTAAACGCATATGCGGCAGCGAATCCGGATAAGAAGATTATCAGGCTGGGGATTGGCGATGTGACGCAGCCCTTGTCTCCTGCGGTAATCGGCGCATTGCATAAAGCGGTGGACGAGATGGCGGCGGCGGAAACTTTTCGCGGGTATGCGCCGGATTTAGGGTATGAATTTTTGAGAACCACGATTGCAGAGAATGATTACCGGGCGAGAGGGTGCGAGATTTCTGCTGATGAGATTTTTGTTTCTGACGGAGCCAAATGTGATTCCGGCAATATCCAGGAAATTTTCAGCGTGGATAATAAAATCGCGGTTTGCGATCCGGTATATCCGGTTTATGTGGATACGAACGTTATGGCGGGCAGAACGGGAGTTTATGACGAGAAGACGGGTAATTGGAGCGATGTGATTTATATGCCCTGTACGGCGGAGAATCATTTTGCGCCGCAGCTTCCAAAGGAAACGCCGGATTTGATTTATCTGTGTTTCCCCAATAATCCTACTGGTTCCACGATTAACAAGGCGCAGTTACAGGAATGGGTAGACTATGCGAATCGTAATGGCTGTATCATCATCTATGATGCGGCGTATGAGGCGTATATTTCAGAAGCAGACGTGCCCCATTCCATTTATGAGTGTGAAGGCGCCAGAACCTGCGCTATCGAGCTTCGTTCTTTTTCCAAGAATGCAGGATTTACGGGCGTCCGTCTCGGATTTACAGTGATTCCCAAAGAATTGAAAGTACAAGATGTGTCGCTTCATGCGCTGTGGGCAAGACGCCACGGCACGAAATACAACGGTGCGCCTTATATCATCCAGCGGGCGGGGGAAGCGGTTTACAGCGAGGCAGGAAAGAAGGAGACCAAAGAGCTTGTCGCTTATTATATGAAGAATGCGGCATATATTCTGGACGGGCTAAAGTCTGCGGGCTACACCGTATCCGGCGGTGTGAATGCTCCCTATATCTGGCTGAAAGCGCCGGATGGCATGACAAGCTGGGAATTTTTCGATTATCTGCTGGAAAATGCTAATGTAGTCGGCACGCCGGGTTCCGGATTCGGACCGAGTGGGGAAACTTATTTCAGATTAACTGCTTTCGGAAGTTATGAGAATACGGTAGAGGCGGTTGACCGCCTGAAAAAGTTATAGAAGACGATAAGAAGGCGGAGCAGACGGGAAACTGCTCTGCTTTTTTAGACTAATAGGAAATTGTGCAGGCAATTTTCTTGTAGGAGAGGAAGCTACAGATGACGGATGAACAGTTTGACGCAGCGATGGCGAAAATCCGGCAGGGGAATAAGGCGGGGCTTCAGGATATTTATGAGGCTTATATCGGACTTATTTACGCGATTGTGAAAGACGTGCTGCAGAATAAGGAAAGCGCGGAGGACGTCGCCAGCGATTTTTTCATTAAATTGTGGGACAAGGCGGACAGTTACCGGGCGGGAAATGGACATAAAACGTGGATGACCACTGTCGCAAGAAATATGGCGATAGACTATCTGCGCAAATATCAGAAAGAGACGGCAGGGGAATTTTTGGAAGATGTGGAGCCGGAGCCGTTTTCCGGACAGGGCGCAGGGCAGGAAAGCCCGGTGGAACAGGAAGTCCTTGCAAACGTGTCTGTGAAAGAAGCCCTAGCGGGGCTAAAAGAGAAAGAAAGACAGATTATCAATATGAAAATCCTAGGGGATATGACATTTCATGAGATTGCGGAAACATTGCACATTCCCATCGGCACCGTAACATGGAGATATCAAAAAGCGGTGAAGAAGTTAAGGAGGTACGGTTTTGAAACGGGATTTTGAACAGGAATTTAAAAGATGGAAACAGAGTGAGACACCGGATTTGTGGGGGCGGATTGAGGCGGGTCTGTCCGAGAAACAGGTAGCTGCGCCTGTTTTTAAAGGTGGGAAAAGTTCTGCATATGCGGATGGGACTGCGGTACAATATAAAACCATCAGAAAAACAGCATGGCATAAATGGGGAACCTTAGCAGCGGCATGTCTGGTGGCGGTGATTGTTTTTCCGGCGGTTTCTTTTATGATGAAGCGAAGCGGCAATAAGAGCGGCGAAAGCAATATGATGACAGATTACAGTGCGGGCGAAGCGGATACGGCAGCGTTTGAAGATGGGACGGCAGCCGATGCAGGCGTAGGGGAAGCTGGTGCAGCAGACGATATGATAGCAAATGAGAAGGCGGAAGGCATAGCATCGGACAGTATGACGGCGGATGAGACAGCGGAAGGCATAGCGTCGGGCGGTATGATGAATGGGTCGGTGGCAGAAAGTTTCGATGTTTCTAGTGCATCGGATGCCGTAGCTGCAGATGAGCCGAAGGAAAGCGCAGGAATGGCGGATTTTGACGATAGTGTGGATGACAGTGTGGAAGATATCTATCGAAAAGAGGCGGCAGAATCAGAAAGCAAAGGCACGGTCTTAGAAGACCTGCTTGTGCGGATTGAGGAAAGCGGTTTATCCGGGGAAAAGATGATATATACCGCGACTGTGCTGCAGGGTGATGAGTCTGCAATATTGACAAACGGCGAAATGATAGAAATAATATGTAATTACGATACAAAATATCTTTTTACCCAGAAGACGGGGACAGATACGTTATTAGAGGAAGGAAAGTGTTATACAGTTTCCCTCTATCAAGACGGGGAAGAATGGATAGTTCTTCGTATTGATGTCGGATAAGAAACAAACGGGAGGAATGGATATGCAGACAGATAATCAGAACAAAGGACTTCTTTTATTGAAAAAAGGGCAAAAGGGCATCATTCATGCTATTTTCAGCAGGTTTGGATTATTCTTGCTTCTACTTGCCTTACAAGTGTTATTTTTACTCAGTATTTTCCAATGGTTTAGAGAGTTTCTGCCTCATGTCGTGGGCGGGACGACGTTTTTGACATTTATCATCGTGGTGGCGCTGTTAAATAGCCGGATGGACGCCAGCGCGAAAATCACCTGGCTGATTGTGATTATGCTGCTGCCGGTATTCGGCGTGCTTTTGTTTATCTATGTCAAAAGCGATGTCGGGCATAGGGCATTGAAGCAGCGGATTCATGAAATCATCGTGGGAACGAAAGAGTGCATTCCTCAGTCCGAAGAGGTTATGCAGCGCTTGTCTGAGGAAAATGCGGGCGTGGCGTCTTTGGCACAGTATATGCATAGAAGCGGCTGCCATCCGGTATATGATAAGACGTCCGTGACATATTTTCCGCTGGGGGAAAAGAAGTTTGAGGAAATGTTGAAACAACTGGAAATGGCGGAGCATTTCATTTTTATGGAATATTTTATCGTGGACGAGGGACTGATGTGGGGGAAAGTACTGGAAGTGCTTGCGAGAAAGGCGGCGCAGGGTGTAGATGTGCGCGTCATGTATGACGGCACTTGTGAGTTTGCGCTGCTGCCCCGGAATTATCCAAAACGCCTTAGGGCGCTTGGAATCAAATGTAAAGTGTTTGCGCCGGTAACCCCTTTTGTATCCACACATTATAATTACCGCGACCATAGAAAAATTCTGGTCATCGACGGACATACTGCCTTTAACGGGGGCGTCAATCTTGCCGACGAATATATTAACCAGAAAGTAAAATTCGGGCATTGGAAGGATACCGCCGTTATGTTGAAGGGGGAAGCGGTAAAGAGTTTTACGCTGATGTTTTTGCAGATGTGGGGGATTACGGAAAAAGAAGAAGAAATTATGCACTTTTTATCCTATTCTTCTCTGCCGGATATACAGGCGAAAGGGTATGTTATTCCTTACGGGGACTGCCCTCTGGACGATGACAGGCTGGGGGAACGGGTGTATATGGATATTCTGAACCGTTCCACGAAATATGTACATATCATGACGCCTTATCTGATTCTGGATGGGGAAATGGAAACGGCGCTGAAATTTGCTGCAGAAAGAGGCGTAGAAGTGGCGCTGATTTTGCCGGGGATTCCCGATAAGAGGCTTCCCTATGCGCTTGCAAAAACACATTATGCGTCGCTGTTGGAGTCCGGGGTGAAAATTTATGAGTATACGCCGGGATTCGTTCATGCCAAAGTCTGTGTCAGTGATTCCGGGGAGGCGGTAGTTGGAACGATTAATTTTGATTACCGCAGTTTGTACCATCATTTTGAATGTGCAACCTATCAGTATCAGACAGACAGCGTTTCCCGAATCGAAGAAGATTTCCAGGCGACGATGGCTAAATGCAGACAGGTTACGCCGGAGACGGTGCGGAAAGAAAAATGGACGATGAAAGTCATGGGTTATCTGATGAAAGCCATCGCGCCGCTTGTGTAGAATCGTTATCTGTTATAAGAATTTCTTTATTTTAAAAATTTTTGAAATTTTTTGAAAAAAAGCCATAAAAACATGTGTCCCAATTCGTATCTTTTGTATCAGAGGCTACAAAGGATAGAAAAGATAGAAAGGGGAGTGTTTTTATGAAAAAATTTCAGGGAAAACAGTTGCAAAAGAGAGGGCTGGGGCTGCTGCTTACGGCGGCAATGCTGACGGGCGTCCTTGGCGGATGTGGAAAAGCAGAGAGTGACAGCGCTCCGGCGGCGGACAATGCGGTAAAGGGCGGCACATCTGGCAATGCAGGGGCTGCTAACGACGCAGGAGAGAATTTTTATGAAGATGCAGGCGAATCTTCTTATGCGGACGTGGAAGCAGAGTCTGGGCAGTATACGGATGATGTTGTATCATCAGCGGATATGGACGATGCTTACAACTCGTCGGCGGATAGGGTGTCGGGAGGATTTGCCAGAGCGGAAGAAAAAAGCATGGAATATACGCCTTACGACGAATACCCATTGCCGGAGGAGTATTTTGTATCACCGCCGGATACAGAAGAGTATAACGCTTTAGAAGAGCTGGGATTTATGGCAGCTTCCGTAAATCCGCTCTCGACTTTTTCAGCGGATGTGGACACGGCTTCTTATAGCAATCTGCGCAGGATGATAGAGGACGGTTATGGGCTGCAGGATATCCCGGAGGGCGCTGTCAGGATTGAGGAACTTTTGAATTATTTTCATTACGACTATGTGAAGCCGAAGAAGGGCGAACCTTTCGGAGTCACGACGCAGATTGCAGATTGTCCGTGGAATGCAAATACCAAAATCGCCATGATTGGATTAAAGACACAGGATATCGATTTTTCGGAAGCGCCGGCATCTAATCTCGTATTTCTATTAGATGTTTCGGGTTCCATGTATTCAGAGGATAAACTGCCTCTCTTGCAGAAATCTTTTTCCATGTTGACAGAAAACCTGACGGCAAAAGACAGAGTATCGATTGTCACCTATGCGGGCGAGGACAGGGTGATTTTAGAAGGCGTACAGGGGACAGAGCAAAAAGAAATCATCGATGCGTTAGACGTACTGGAAGCGGGCGGTTCTACAGCCGGAAGCGCTGGTATTACCACGGCTTATGGCATTGCAGAAAAATATTTCATCAAAGGCGGAAATAACCGGATTATCCTGGCGACGGACGGGGATTTAAATGTGGGGCTGACGACGGAAGAAGAATTGGATATGCTAATCAGTGAGAAGAAGGAGTCCGGCGTTTATTTATCCGTGCTTGGGTTTGGAACTGGCAATATCAAGGACAATAAAATGGAAATCCTTGCCGATAAAGGCAATGGAAACTATGCCTATATCGATTCGTTAAGCGAGGCAAAAAAAGTGCTGGTAGAGGAGCTGGGGGCAACCTTTGTAACCGTTGCGGAAGATGTAAAATTCCAGGTGGAGTTTAATCCCGATGTGATAGCAGGATACCGGCTTATCGGTTATGAAAACAGGCAGCTTGCGGAGCAGGATTTTGCAGACGATACGAAAGACGCGGGAGAAATCGGGGCAGGACATAGTGTGACGGTTCTCTATGAAATCGTAACGACAGACGCGGCGACCACCTATGCGGGAACAAGTTTAAAGTATGCGGATAAGAAAAAACTTCCCGATAAAGAATGGTTTACCGTTAATATCAGATATAAAAAACCGAATACCTCTAAAAGCCTATTGTCATCCTATCCCGTTGACAAAGCGGATTATAAGAAAGAAGTAAGCCAGGATATGCAGTTTGCAATGGCGGTTGCAGAGTTCGGGCTGGTAGTAAACGACAGCTCCTATAAGGGGGATGCGACGATGCGGACAGTCATTGACAGGCTCAAAGAGATTGATACCAAATCGGACGAATATAAAGACGAGTTCTGCTATCTGGTCAGAAGGCTGGAAAAGAATTAGGGAAAATTGTATTTTTTTTCGTACAATAAGTACAGCGGTTGCATTTTTCTGGCTGATATGATATACAATAAAAGAAGAAAATGCGTTGAAGGAGACTCGCTTTGCGGAAAACGACAGGAATACGGCGTCACCGACTGAGAGCGCTGTTTGTGGGAAACAAAGACTGGGAACACTCTGGAGCAGATTATCTGAACCATCTTTCCTATTGGATGCTAGGGTAATACGTTGCACGCGTTAAGTGTCAGAGTGGGCAGGGCGGTAAAACATCTTGGCAGAGATGGCGGCTTGTCAATGCGGGTGGTACCGCGGATATAGAAGAATATCCGTCCCGGAATACAGAAATGTGTTCCGGGACTTTTTGTCGTTATTGTGTGAAAAGTCCCGGAATCCAGAACAGAAAGGGGCAAGATGTAGATGAAAACAGAAACGGTTTACAGAGAAGTGACATTGAATCAGATTAGCGAAGCGGATATCGGTAAGGAATTAAAAGTGGCAGGATGGGTGGAAAACATTAGGGATCACGGCGGTGTCTCTTTTATCGATTTGCGCGACATGTACGGCGTGCTGCAGGTCGTCATGCGGGATACTTCCCTATTGGAAGGATTATCCAGGGAAATGTGTATCTCGTTAGAAGGACTTGTAGAAAAAAGGGATGAAGAAACCTACAATCCTAAGATTCCCACCGGGACAATCGAATTGGAAGCGCATAAGGTTACAGTACTTGGCAAGGTGTATAAACAGCTTCCATTTGAAATCATGACTTCTAAGGAAACAAGGGAAGAGGTGCGGTTGAAATATCGGTATCTGGATTTGCGCAACAAAAAGGTGAAGGACAATATCATTTTCCGTTCCAGAGTGATACAGTTTCTGCGGGAAAAAATGATGGAATTGGGATTTCTGGAAATCCAGACGCCGATTTTGTGCGCTTCTTCACCGGAAGGGGCGAGGGACTATATCGTGCCTTCCAGAAAATATAAAGGAAAATTCTATGCACTGCCGCAGGCGCCGCAGCAGTATAAACAGCTTTTGATGGTGTCGGGGTTTGATAAATATTTTCAGATTGCGCCCTGCTTTCGGGATGAGGATGCCCGTGCGGACCGTTCGCCGGGAGAGTTTTATCAGTTGGATTTCGAGATGAGCTTCGCGACACAGGAAGACGTCTTTCGAGTAGGGGAAGAAGTGCTGTCCGCAGCATTTGAAAAATTTGCGCCAGAAGGCTATGCGGTGACGAAAGCGCCTTATCCCATTTTCAGCTATGAGCAGGCGATGTTAGAATTTGGCACGGATAAACCGGACTTACGAAATCCTCTGCGAATTATGGATTTAACGGATTTCTTCCAGCAGTGTGACTTTAAACCCTTCCATAATAGGACAGTTCGGGCAATTAAAGTCCATGCGGATATGTCCAAAGGTTTCCATGAGAAACTGCTGAAATTCGCGACTGACATGGGCATGGGCGGTCTGGGCTATCTGGAAGTGAGTGAAGATATGTCCTATAAGGGACCGATTGATAAATTTATTCCAGAGGAAAAAAAGAAAGAACTGGCTGATTTGGCCAGTCTGACAGTGGGGGATACCATTTTCTTCATTGCCGATAAGAAAGAAAGAGCCGCTTACTATGCGGGACACATTCGCACCGAATTGGGTGAAAAGCTGGATTTGATAGAAAAAGAGGCTTATCGTTTCTGTTATGTGAACGATTTCCCGATGTTTGAAGAAGATGCGGATACGAAACAGATTGGATTCACTCATAACCCTTTTTCCATGCCTCAGGGCGGGCTGGAAGCGTTACAGACGAAGGATCCGTTAGAGATTCTTGCGTATCAGTACGATATCGTATGCAACGGTGTGGAGCTTTCTTCCGGCGCGGTGCGTAACCACGATATGGATATTATGGTCAAAGCCTTTGAAATTGCCGGATATGATGAAGAGACGCTGAAAAATAAATTTGGTGCGCTGTATAATGCCTTCCAGTTCGGTGCACCGCCCCATGCCGGGATGGCGCCGGGGATTGATAGGATGATTATGCTGCTTCGCGGGGAAGAAAATATCCGGGAAGTCATCGCATTCCCCATGAGTGGAACGGCGCAGGATTTCATGTGCGGCGCGCCGAATGACGTGACGGAGCAGCAGCTTCGGGAAGTGCATATTAAGATAAGGTAAGGGTTAAACCCAATAAATTCAGAAAGGACAATCACAATGGCAAATATCATCAACGACGCAACCATAGAATATGTTGGTATCCTATCCAAACTAGAGCTTTCTGAAACCGAGCGTGAACAGGCCAAGAAAGACATGGGCAGGATGTTAGACTATATTGATAAAATGGATGAGCTGGACACAGAAGGCGTAGAGCCGATGTCCCATGTTTTCCCGGTTCAGAATGTCTTCCGCGAGGATATAGTGACAAACTCTGACATTAGGGAAGAGTTAATATCCAATGCACCGGAACAGAAAGATGGTATGTTTATGGTGCCGCCTACATTTTAAAGCGCAGAATGGTCTGATAACGATGGAAAGGGGTCTCTATAAATGAACTTATTAGAAATGAGTGCGGTGGAGCTTTCTACAGCAATTAAGGAAGGACGGACGACAGCAGTGGAAGCCGTCAAGGAAACGCTGGCACAGATAAAGGCAAAAGAAGAGCTGTATCACTGCTATGTGACGATAGATGAGAAACATGCGCTGGCACAGGCCGAAACAGTGCAGGCGAAAATTGAGACGGGTGAGCTTAGGGGCGCACTGGCGGGCGTGCCGATGGCGGTGAAAGATAATCTATGTACGAAAGGCATGCGTACTACCTGTTCTTCCCGGATTCTGGAAAATTTTGTGCCGTTTTATTCTGCGGAAGCAGTGTGTAATCTGCAGAAGGCGGGCGCGGTAATCCTTGGAAAAACGAATATGGACGAGTTCGCTATGGGTTCTACGACGGAAACCTCAGCATTTGACGAGACGAAAAATCCCTGGAACCCGGAGCATGTGCCGGGCGGTTCTTCCGGCGGTTCGGCGGCAGCGGTAGCGGCAAGGGAATGTTTTTATGCGCTGGGTTCGGATACCGGCGGTTCCATTAGGCAGCCTGCCTCTTACTGCGGCGTGGTCGGCATGAAACCCACTTATGGGACGGTATCCCGATATGGACTCATCGCATACGGTTCTTCCCTGGACCAGATTGGACCGCTAGCCAAAGATGTGACGGACTGTGCCGCGATTCTGGAAGCAGTTTCTTCCTATGATAAGAAAGATTCCACTTCCGTTGCAAGACAGGATACGGATTTTGCATCGGCGCTAATCGATGACGTGAAGGGAATGCGCATCGGGATTCCGAACGATTATTACGGGGACGGGCTGGACGAAGAGGTCCAAAAAGCTACCTTACAGGCGGCGGAAAGGTTGAGAGAAAAAGGCGCCATCGTGGAGCGGTTTGATTTGAGTCTGGTGGATTATGCCATTCCCGCCTATTATACGATTGCGGCAGCGGAGGCAAGCTCGAATCTGGAGCGGTTTGACGGCATCAAATACGGATACCGGACAAACGACTATCGCGGCCTTCATCATATGTATAAAAAGTCCCGCTCGGAAGGGTTCGGGGAAGAAGTAAAACGTCGCATTATGCTGGGCTCCTTTGTGCTAAGCTCCGGGTACTATGACGCTTATTATCTGAAAGCGTTAAAAGTGAAAGCGCTGATTAAGAAAGCCTTTGATGAGGCATTTCAGAAATATGATGTGATTCTTGGACCGGTAGCGCCGACTACCGCGCCGAAGCTGGGGACGAGCCTTGCAGACCCGATTAAGATGTATCTTGGCGATATTTATACCATTGCCGTGAATCTGGCGGGCCTTCCAGGCATCAGCCTTCCCTGTGGTGTGGATAAGGCGGGGCTTCCCATTGGGGTACAGTTAATTAGTGATTGTTTTCAGGAAAAAAAGCTGATTCAGACGGCTTTTAGTTATGAGAAAGCCCGTGGGGCCTTTCAGATGGCAGGAAAGGAGGAGGCTTAAATGGCAAAGGAATATGAAGTCGTTATCGGTCTGGAAGTACATGTAGAGCTGGCGACGAAAACTAAAATTTTCTGCGGCTGTTCCACGGCATTCGGAGGTGCGCCCAATACGCATACCTGTCCGGTCTGTACCGGAATGCCGGGCACTTTGCCGGTATTGAATAAACAGGTGCTGGAATATGCGATTGCAGTGGGGCTGGCAACAGATTGCGAGATTACAAGATATGGAAAATTTGACAGAAAAAATTATTTTTATCCCGATAACCCACAAAACTATCAGATTTCCCAGCTATATTTGCCAATCTGTAGAAACGGCGGCGTGGAAATTGAGACGAAAGAGGGCGGAAAAAAGGTCATCGGCATCCATGAAATCCATATGGAAGAAGACGCCGGAAAACTGATTCATGACGAGTGGGAAGACTGTTCCCTTGTGGATTATAACCGTTCCGGCGTGCCTTTGATTGAAATCGTATCAGAGCCGGATATGCGCAGCGCAGAGGAAGTCATTGCCTATCTGGAAAAACTGCGTCTGATTATTCAATATCTGGGCGCGTCCGACTGCAAACTGCAGGAAGGTTCCATGCGGGCAGACGTGAATTTATCTGTCCGGGAAGTCGGAGCAGAGACGTTTGGCACCAGGACGGAAATGAAAAACCTCAATTC
Organism: Blautia sp.; assembly: GCA_023664455.1. GTDB lineage: Bacteria > Bacillota > Clostridia > Lachnospirales > Lachnospiraceae > UBA3282. The sequence continues at coordinate 432,976 of JAMPFM010000001.1, read as the reverse complement.
TTTTAAAGCGATTGCAAGGGCGATTGAAGGCGAGCGGGAGCGGCAGATTGATATTTTGGAAGAAGGAAAAGAGGTCGTCCAGGAAACGAGAAGATGGGATGATGTCAAAGGGGAATCTTACGCCATGCGCAGTAAGGAAGATGCGCAGGATTACCGCTATTTCCCAGACCCGGATTTGGTCCCCATCGTCGTAAGCGATGAGATGTTAAATGAAATCCGTGCGAAGCAGCCAGAGTTTCGTACCGAGAAAATGGCACGCTATCAGGAAGAATTTGGTATCCCAGATTATGATATCGAAATTATTACAGGCTCCAAACGGATGGCGGATATTTTTGAGGAAACGGCGGCAATCTGCGGACAGCCGAAGAAAGTGTCGAACTGGCTGATGGGTGAAACACTGTGGCTGATGAAAGAAAAAGAAATAGATGCGGAAGATTTGCGTTTTTCCCCGGAAAATCTGGCGAAGCTGATTGCCCTTGTAGACAGTAAGGCGATTAATGGCGCGGTGGCAAAAGAAGTATTTGAGGTGATGTTTGAACAGGATATCGACCCGGAGCAGTATGTGGAAGAGAAAGGGCTGAAAACCGTCAACGACGAGGGGGCGCTTCGGAAAACTATCGAGGAGGTAATTGCGGGAAATCCCCAGTCCGTAGAGGATTATCATAATGGAAAAGAAAAGGCAATCGGATTTTTAGTCGGGCAGACGATGAAGGCGATGAAAGGTAAGGCGGATCCTGGTATGGTCAATGCCATTTTGAAAGAATTGTTGTAACTTCTTTTCCTGCCCTTGCAACTTTTCCTAAATTGGTATATGATAGGTTCATATCTAATCGTCCGTGGTCGAAACGGAGATTAGCAAATGGAGGACGAAATCATTATGGTGAGCGAAACCTATGTAGAATGTCTTGTAGCGAGGAAGTCATCTTTTGGAATGCGTTTTTTAAAAACTCTGCTTATCATGCTTACGGTATGTTTTGTCGTAATCGGCATTATTTTCGTGCCGGCGTTTCTGGTTGCGATTGCGGTAGGCGTTGGAGCATATTTTTCTTATATGCATGCGGATATTGAATATGAATATCTGTATGTGGATAAAGAAATCAGCGTGGATAGGATTATGGCGAAGAGCAAGAGAAAGAAAGTTGCTTCCTATGAGCTGGAAAGGCTGGAATTGATGGCGCCGCTAAATTCCCACCATTTAGATGCTTATAGAAACCGCACGATGAAAACCGTGGATTATAGCTCTGGTATGGACAATGGGCAGAATAGGCGGTATGTCATGATTTTTGATAGTAATATGAAAGTAATCTGGGAGCCGAATGAGGAAATTATCAAGGCGATGCAGATGGTTGCTCCCCGTAAAATAGTTACAGATTAATGTGGTCAAGTGGAAAAGTTATACTGTCAGTTTATATTAGCTGGCAGTACTTTTTTAATAAAAAATAAGTAGGAGGAGAAAAGATGGGTCAAATAATAGGCGAAGGAATTACTTTTGACGATGTACTCTTAGTTCCGAGTTATTCACAGGTGATTCCCAACGAGGTAGACTTAACAACATGGCTTACAAAAAAAATCAAGTTGAACATCCCTATGATGAGCGCCGGCATGGATACGGTAACGGAACATAGGATGGCAATCGCGATGGCTAGACAGGGCGGAATCGGCATTATACATAAGAATATGTCGATTGAAGCGCAGGCGGAAGAAGTGGATAAAGTCAAACGTTCCGAGAATGGCGTTATCACAGACCCCTTTTTTCTGACTCCCGAACATACGCTGGCGGACGCAGATGCCTTGATGGCAAAATTCCGAATTTCTGGCGTGCCGATTACGGAGGGCAGGAAGCTAGTAGGGATTATTACAAACCGTGACTTGAAATTTGAAACCGATTTTACCAAGAAAATAAAAGAGTCCATGACGTCGGAAGGACTGATTACTGCTAGAGAAGGTATCACGTTAGAAAAGGCGAAGAAGGTTTTAGCGCAGGCAAGAAAAGAAAAACTGCCAATTGTAGACGACGATTATAACCTGACGGGCTTAATTACCATCAAAGATATTGAGAAGACCATCAAGTATCCGCTTTCTGCAAAAGATGAGCAGGGAAGACTTCTATGCGGCGCGGGCGTGGGTATTACCGCCGATGTGCTGGACAGGGTTGGCGCGCTGATTGCTGCCAAAGTAGATGTTATCGTGCTGGATTCCGCGCATGGACATTCCGAGAACGTACTGCGCTGCCTGAAAATGATTAAAAACGAATACCCGGATATTCAGGTGATTGCAGGAAATGTAGCGACCGGCGAGGGCACGAAGGCATTGATTGAGGCTGGCGCGGACGCGGTTAAAGTCGGTATCGGTCCCGGCTCTATCTGTACGACGCGTGTCGTGGCAGGGATTGGTGTACCACAGATTACGGCGATTATGGACTGTTATGAAGTGGCGAAAGACTATGGGATTCCGATTATTGCGGACGGTGGTATCAAATATTCCGGCGATATGACCAAAGCGATAGCAGCGGGCGGCAGCGTCTGCATGATGGGAAGCATTTTTGCAGGCTGCGATGAAAGTCCGGGAACTTTTGAATTATATCAGGGAAGAAAATATAAAGTATATCGCGGCATGGGCTCCATAGCGGCGATGGAAAACGGCAGTAAAGACAGGTATTTCCAGAGCAACGCGCGTAAATTAGTGCCGGAAGGCGTAGAAGGGCGCGTGGCGTATAAAGGAACCGTAGAAGATACGGTATTCCAGTTGATGGGCGGCATTCGCTCCGGTATGGGTTATTGCGGAACGAAGACAGTAGAAGAGTTGAAGCAGAACGGCAAATTCGTCAAGATTTCGGCGGCAGCTTTGCGCGAAAGCCACCCGCACGATATTCATATTACGAAAGAGGCTCCGAATTATAGTGTGGATGAGTAGGGAGGATTCATATGAAGATAATTTCGCTGGCAGCAGAGCTGTCTTCGACAACGTATCCCGGCAGAGGGATTGTCATTGGTAAATCAAAAGACGGAAAACATGCGGTGATTGCTTATTTTATCATGGGTAGAAGCGAGAACAGCAGAAACCGCGTTTTTGTAACGGAAGGGGAAGGCATCAGGACACAGGCATATGATCCTGCTAAGATGGCGGACCCCAGCCTTGTGATTTACGCGCCAGTCAGGGTTTTGGGCAATAAGACGATTGTGACCAACGGAGATCAGACGGACACCATTTATGAATTGATGGATAAACAGCAGACTTTTGAACAGTCGCTCAGGACGAGAACCTTTGAGCCCGACGCACCCAATTATACGCCGCGTATTTCCGGTATCGTACATCTGGAAAACGGGGGTTGTAACTATGCAATGTCCATTTTAAAGAGCCATCAGGGAAATCCTGCATCCTGCATCCGGTATACCTTTGCCTATGAAAATCCTGTTGCGGGCGAAGGACGCTATATCCATACTTATATGGGCGATGGCAATCCGTTACCAAGCTTTGAAGGGGAGCCAACCTGGGTTACGATTGACGGAACGATTGATGAGTTTGCACAGTTAGTTTGGAATAACTTGAATGAGGATAATAAAGTCTCACTTTTTGTAAGATATATCGAGATTGCAACCGGAAAGTATGAGACGCGTATTATTAATAAACATTCATAAGCGCTCGGAAATGAAGAAAGGTAGAGAAAGTTTCAGACTGAAGGAAAAGTAGAAAATAGCAAACCAGAGTAAAAGCTGGAAGAAACAGCAAACATAAAGGATAGGAATGTCAGAGCGGCATTTTGGAATGGAGGAATTAGTTTCTATATGAAAGAATTGGAATTAAAATACGGGTGTAATCCTAATCAGAAGCCATCCAGGATTTTTATGGAAAATGGGGCGGAACTTCCGATTACGGTATTGAATGGAAAACCGGGATATATTAATTTCTTAGATGCTTTTAATGGCTGGCAGCTTGTACGCGAATTAAAGAAAGCAACGTCTCTTCCGGCGGCGGCGTCTTTTAAGCATGTATCCCCCGCTGGTGCGGCAGTGGGAATCCCACTGACGGACGTGGAGAAAAAGATTTATTGGGTGGATGATTTGGATATGGAATTTACGCCGCTCGCCAATGCTTACGCCAGAGCCCGCGGCGCTGATAGAATGTCTTCTTTTGGCGATTTTATCGCACTATCAGATACTTGCGATGTGGCGACGGCGGGAATCATCAAAAGAGAAGTATCCGACGGCGTCATTGCACCGGGTTATGAACCGGAAGCATTGGAAATTCTAAAGGCAAAGAAAAAAGGAAATTACAACGTAATCGAGATTGATTCAACCTATGAGCCGGCGCCGATAGAAGTGAAACAGGTATATGGCGTCAGCTTTGAGCAGGGCAGGAATGAATTGAAGATTGATGAAGCATTTTTTGATAAGGTGGTTACGGACAATAAGGAAATACCGGAAGCTGCGAAAAGGGATTTAGCCATTGCCATGATTACCCTGAAATATACCCAGTCCAATTCCGTCTGTTATGTAAAAGATGGACAGGCAATCGGTATCGGTGCAGGGCAGCAGTCGAGAATCCACTGTACAAGGCTTGCCGGAACGAAAGCGGATAATTGGTTTTTGCGCCAGTCGCCAAAAGTGCTGGGATTGCAGTTTGCAGACGGCATCGGACGCGCAGACAGGGACAATGCGATTGACTTATACATCGGCGAAGATGATATGGACGTGCTTGCAGAAGGCACATGGCAGAGGATTTTCAAGGTAAAACCCGAAAGATTTACGAGAGAGGAAAAGAGAGCCTGGCTGGATGAAATGAGCGATGTGTCGCTTGGCTCGGATGCTTTCTTCCCTTTTGGCGATAACATAGAGCGCGCCCACAAAAGCGGCGTGAAATATGTAGCGCAGCCGGGCGGTTCCGTCAGGGATGACAACGTCATTGAAACCTGTAACCGCTACGGAATGGCGATGTGTTTTACAGGTATCCGCCTATTCCATCATTAGAATAAAGGATAAAATAAAGTTAAAACAAGATTAAATAAAAACTGCCGCATGGAAATTGCGGCAGTTTTTTTTTACATGATAGGAGTTTCTCGACAATGCGGAAGAATGCGAAGCATTCTTCCCAAGATAATCGCGCAAGCGATTTTCTTGTATGATGCAAAAATGATACAAAAATGATGAAACTATGATGCAGGGGAATTGTATGATGCTATTTGTAGATAATAATAACGGCAATGCAAAAGAAAATTAGGACATTGCGGCACACAAAATACTGGAAGGAAGGATAGGCTATGTATACGGAAATGTATATTCATGGGGAAGACAAAAATAAGAGAAAGAAACTACTGCGCATTGGTTTTACATTGTTATGGATTATCATGATTATGATATCGTTGTTTTTTACTTTTAAATCACTTGTGTTATTTTAATGACAGGGCAAAAGAAATGAAATGTAGATAGCTATCAGGATAGATTATGGGAATAAATTTACTGGAGTAAATTTGTTAAAACGAAATTTAGCAAATTAGAGTTGTTTAGAAAGAAGGTTGTTGAAATAGAGTCTATTAGAAGAAAAGCTGTCGAAATAGAAGTTATTAAAAGCTGCGAAATAAAATTTAGAAAAATAGAATTAGACAAAATAACATTTAGTAAAAATATAGAATGGAAAATCAATTAAAAAGAGAACGAAAGAGGAATAGCAAGATGAGAGTAAATAAGAATACAAATAATAGTACAAATAATAATATCAATAAAAAACGAATGTTATTAATTGCCGGATTTATGATTTTGTTATGTGGGTGCAGGAATCAGGACACTGAAAAGCAAGAGATTGGCAAGCAATCTATGGAAGAGCAATATACGGAAAGCCAGAACATTGAAGGCCAGGAAATAGTGGAAACAGGACATCAGGATACTGCTGGCGACCGGACAGAACAGGCGGATGAATCCATGAAAGATGAGCAGGAAAATGTTTTGACAGATATCGTTGCGATGGCAGATACAGCAGAAAAAGTCATTTCCTTTGGCGATATCGACACAATGAATCACGACGTAAATGGACGTAATCTGCCGATTTACTGCGTGGACAGAGAGGATAGAAAAGTTGCCCTCAGTTTTGATGCGGCATGGGGCAATGAGGATACTGCGGATATTCTGGAAATATTAGAGAAACATGGTGTGCATGTGACTTTCTTTATGACGGGCGGATGGGTGGAAAGCTACCCGGACGATGTGAAAGCAATTCTGGAAGCCGGGCATGATTTAGGCAACCATAGCGAAAATCATAAGAATATGAGTCAGTTGACGGATGAGGAGAAAAAAGAAGAGTTGATGGCGGTGCACCGGAAAGTCAAAGAGCTGACTGGATATGAAATGTTTCTATTCAGACCGCCTTATGGGGATTATGATAACGCGCTTATTGATGTGACAAAAAATAACGGGTATTATGCAATCCAGTGGGATGTGGATAGCCTGGATTGGAAAAACGAAGGCACAGACGCAATCATACAGACTGTAACGGAGCATAAAAATCTTGGCGATGGCAGTATTATCTTATGCCATAACGGTTCGGAATATATCGTAGAAGCGCTGGATACCCTGCTGACTACATTAGAGAACGCTGGTTATGAAATTGTTCCGGTTTCGGAGCTGATTTATCGGGAGGATTATCATTTGAACTACGAGGGACGGCAGATTAAAAATGAAATGTGAATACATCACTTTTAAAGCCAATTAAATGGCACATGTCATTACAAAGACTGCCCGAATGGTCTATCCAGACCAAACAGGCAGTCTTATCATATTGCAATAGCCTTTCCTATCGCAACAACCCCTTTTCTATTATAAAACATGCCATTTACAATACATTAAATCACGATTTAATACACCATAGCCTTCTCTTCCCCATTCAATACGCGGAGTCCGCCCTGGACAAGGGCAAGCAATTCGTCTTCGCCGGGATATACTGTCATGGGAGCAATCCATTGCGCCCGTTCTTTTAATCCGGCAACGACAACTTTATCATATGCAATACCACCTGTTATGATAATCTGGTCTACGTTTCCTTTCAAAACACAAGCCATAGAGCCGATATCTTTTGCTACCTGGGTAATGAAGGCTTCACGGACTTCTGCCGCTTTAGCGTCGCCATTTTGTACCATTTTCTCTACGTCCCGCATGTCGTTGGTGCCGCAGTATGCGTTAAAACCGCCGTTTCCTACGACTTTTTTATAGACTTCCTTTTCGCTGTACTGACCTGAAAAGCACAGTTTAATCAATGCGCCGCTGGGAAGTGCGCCTGCTCTTTCGGGAGAGAATGCGCCGTCGCCATCAAGGGCATTGAAGACGTCTACCACTTTTCCCTGCTTGTGCGCGCCGACGGAAACACCGCCGCCCATATGTACGACAATCAGATTCAGGGAGTCATAAGCTTTGCTGATTTCTTTTGCATAGCGTTTGGCAACCGCTTTCTGATTCAGTGCATGGAATACGCTGGTTCTGGGAAGTTCCGGTACGCCGGAATATCTGGAAACCGGTTCCAGCTCGTCCACAACGACAGGATCTACGATATAGGAAGGAACACCGATAGAATCCCCGATTTCTCTTGCGAGGATACCGCCCAGATTGGAAGCGTGCTGTCCCTGTTTACCGATTTTTAAATCTTCCAGCAGTTCATCGCTGACTTCATAGGTGCCGCCGGGAATGGGTTTTAACATGCCGCCGCGTCCCACTACCATATTTAAAGAATGGATATCAAAGTCTTTTTCTTTTAACAGATTGATAATGATGTCTTTCCGGAAGTCTTTCTGGTCTACGATAGAAGGATACTGCGCGATTTCTTCCGTAGAGTGTCTTAAAGTTTCTTCAAACAATAACGTCTCATCTTCAAAGACGCCGATTTTTGTAGAAGTAGAGCCGGGATTGATAATCAAACTTTTTACAGCCATTTTTGCATCCGCCTTTCCATTTTTGTTTGGTTGATAATATTTATGAAGTTGATAATATCTATAAAGTTAATAGTATTTATAAAGTTAAATCTGGATTTAGATTTTCTGTAAACTTTCTGCAACAACCGCTCCCAGTGCGATGGAATTTACTTTTGTTTCAAAGTCATCGGAACGGGATGTTAAAATAACAGGTGCTTTCGTTCCGGTCAGGATATTGCCGTTTTTCACTTTTGCCGTATGTACCAGACATTTGTATACGAGGTTTCCGGCATGGATATCGGGGAACAGAAGAATATCTGCATCGCCCACGATTTTTCTGTCTTCCGCGCCTTTGTGTTTGGCAGCTTCCGGGTCGATGGCAAGGTCTAAGGAAAGCGGTCCGTCAACAATACAACCTGTTATTTTACCTTCGTCACACATTTTGGTCAATTCCTCAGCATCCAGGGTAACAGGCATTTTCGGGTTCACGACTTCCACTGCAGCAAGCGGCGCTACTTTGGGATTCGGGATACCGCAGGCATGGCAGACTTCCACCGTATTTTCAATGATATGCACTTTTTCTTCCAGACTCGGATAGGTCAGAAAAGCAACGTCAGACAAGAACAAAAGATGATCGATGCCTTCAATTTCAAAAACGCATACATGGGATAATGTTTTTCCGGTCCTTAAACCTACTTCTTTGTCCAAAACGCTCTTTAAGAAGGATTTGGTATCAATCAGACCTTTCATATACATGTCGGCTTTTCCGTTATGTACCAGTTCTACGGCTTTTAATGCCGCAGCATAGTTTTCTTTTTCGTCGATGATTTCAAATCCGCTGATATCCATATTTATGGAAGCAGCCACTTCTTTGATTTTGTCTTCGTCGCCGACCAGAATTGCCTCCGCAATGTTACGCTCTTTCGCAGCTTTTACAGCTTCTAATACAGCGCTGTCCTGTGCGACCGCAACAGCTACTTTTTTCACGCTGCATTCGGATACTTTTGATAATAAATCCTCAAAACTTTTGCTCATGTTTTCCTCCATTCCGGATGGAATAAACTGTCTGGGACAATTTAAATAACATCCGTGTTTTAATTTGGCGCTTTGTGTGCAGAAACGATAGGTACGCCGCACACATAGTCACACAAAAATAGTATCACTTCTACGGATAAAAATCAAATTCTGAATGAGACCTTCGGGAATTTTTTCTAAATTTTCCAGAGACGATAACAGATTGCGCGGAATAGTTGAATTTATATGGGAAATCTGATACAATATAAATCAATGTTTAAAAATTGCGACTGGATTATGAGATATCATACCGAATGGATATGCGTGCATTTTGCGCATGGATAGGAGCAGACATGAATGTAGTGCAGAAGGTCTTTGGGACGCACAGCGAGCGGGAAATTAAACGGATTGAGAGTCTGGTTAATAAAATCGAGTCTCTGCGGGATTCGATGATGGCGCTTAGCGACGGACAATTAAAGGACAAAACGAAGGAATTTAAGAAAAGGCTGCAGGAAGGCGAGACATTGGACGATTTGCTGCCGGAAGCATATGCGGTGGTCAGGGAAGCGGCAAGGCGTATTTTGAAAACAGAGCATTACCGGGTACAGCTCATAGGCGGTATCATCCTGCATCAAGGGCGTATTGCGGAAATGAAAACCGGTGAAGGAAAAACCCAGACCTGTCTTCTGCCAGCATATCTGAATGCGCTGGAAGGAAGAGGCGTGCATGTTGTCACGGTCAACGACTATCTGGCGAAGCGTGATGCGGAATGGATGGGGCAGGTTCATGAATTTCTGGGACTGACGGTCGGCGTTGTGCTAAACAGTATGAAATCGGACGAGCGCAGGGAAGCATACGCATGCGATATCACCTATGTGACGAATAACGAGCTGGGCTTCGATTATCTGCGTGACAATATGGTGATTTATAAAGAACAGCTTGTATTGCGGGATTTGCACTATGCCATCATCGACGAGGTGGACTCGGTTCTGATTGATGAGGCAAGAACGCCGCTTATCATTTCGGGACAGAGCGGGAAATCCACGAAACTCTATGAGGCGTGCGATATTCTGGCAAGGCAGCTGACCCGTGGCGAGGACATGGAAGAACTGTCCAAGATGGATGCCATCATGGGTGTGGAAAGAGAAGAAACCGGCGATTTTATCGTCAATGAGAAAGATAAAGTCGTGAATCTGACATTGCAGGGCGTATCCAAGGTAGAACGCTTTTTCCAGATTGAAAACCTGGCGGACCCGGAGAATTTGGAAATCCAGCACAATATCATTCTGGCGCTGCGGGCGCACAATCTGATGTTCCGCGACCAGGATTATGTGGTCAAAGACGACCAGGTATTGATTGTGGACGAGTTTACCGGGCGTATTATGCCGGGACGGCGTTATTCCGACGGTCTGCATCAGGCAATCGAAGCCAAAGAGCATGTGAAGGTCAAGAGGGAAAGTAAGACGCTGGCGACGATTACGTTCCAGAACTTTTTCAATAAATTTGAGAAAACCGCCGGTATGACAGGTACGGCGCTGACAGAGGAAAAAGAATTTCGGGATATTTACGGCATGGACGTCGTGGAAATCCCCACCAACAGAGCCATTGCCAGGGCGGATTTACAAGATGCAGTATATAAGACAAGAAAAGAAAAATTAAATGCCATTATCGAGGCGATTATCGAAGCCCATGCAAAAGGGCAGCCGGTCTTAGTTGGTACGATTACGATTGAAGCGTCGGAAGAGCTGAGTACGCTTTTGAAAAAAAGAGGCATCGAGCATAAAGTCTTAAATGCCAAATTCCATGAGCTGGAAGCGGAAATTGTAGCAGATGCAGGGATTCATGGTGCGGTTACGATTGCCACGAATATGGCGGGGCGTGGTACGGATATCAAGCTGGACGAAGAAGCCAGGGCGGCTGGAGGTCTGAAAATCATTGGTACGGAGCGGCATGAGTCCAGGCGTATTGACAATCAGCTGCGTGGACGTTCCGGGCGGCAGGGAGATCCCGGTGAATCCAAATTCTATATTTCACTGGAAGATGATTTGATGCGTCTGTTTGGTTCTGAGAGAATGATTACGATGTTCAATGCACTCGGTATTCCAGAAGGGCAGGAAATAGAGCATAAGGCGCTGACCAAAGCCATTGAATCCGCGCAGAAGAAGATAGAGAACAATAACTTCGGTATCAGAAAGAACCTGTTAGAATATGACCAGGTTATGAATGAACAGAGGGAAATCATTTATGAAGAGAGAAGACGCGTCTTAAACGGCGAGAGCATGAGGGACGCTATCTATAAGATGATAACGGACTTTACCGAGAATTGCATCGATATCTGCATTGGCGACGACAGCGATTTCGAGGATTGGAATTTCAATGAGCTGAATACCCTGCTGCTTCCTACGATTCCCCTACAGCCCGTGACAGCGGAGCGGGTTTTGAAACCTAAGAAAAACAGCCTGAAACAGCAGTTAAAGGAAGAAGCTGTCAAATTATATGAAAGCAAGGAAGCGGAGTTCCCGGAACCGGAAGCAATCCGTGAAATAGAACGTGTTATTTTATTAAAAGCAATTGACAGGAAGTGGATGGACCATATCGACGACATGGATCAACTGCGCCAGGGCGTGGGGCTGCAGGCATATGGTCAGAGAGACCCGCTTGTAGAATATAAACTGAGCGGTTATGAGATGTTTGATGAAATGACGCAGAATATCAAAGAAGAAACCGTCCGCCTGTTATTCCATGTCCGTATCGAGCAGAAAGTGGAAAGAGAGCAGGTGGCGAAAGTAACGGGAACGAATAAAGACGATACCGCTCCGAAGGGACCTGTGAAGCGTATGGAGGCAAAAGTATATCCCAACGACCCATGTCCATGCGGTTCCGGTAAAAAGTATAAACAATGCTGCGGCAGAAGGTAGGTGACGTTAATTGGTAGAATTAGATAACATGAAGTTTGAACTTCAAGGGTATGAAAGTCCATTAGCGGAAGTGAGGGATTCACTTTGACTTAGCGAATAAGGAAAAGCGAATCGAAGAGTTGGAAATGGAAATGCAGGCGCCGGATTTCTGGGGCGATCCAGAGAAGTCCAATCAGAAGATGAGAGAGTCCAAGAACCTGAAAGATATCGTAGATACCATGAAAGGGCTGGAAAGCCAGTATGAAGATATCATGACGCTTATTGAAATGGGGTATGAAGACAATGACCCTGAGATTATCCCGGATATCCGTGACGAACTGGACGCTTTTATCGGGGCATTTGAGACAATCTGGGTCAACACGCTGCTTTCTGGGGAATATGATAAAAATAATGCGATTTTACGTTTAAATGCAGGCGCCGGCGGCACGGAAAGCTGCGATTGGTGTAGTATGCTCTACCGTATGTATACAAGATGGGCGGAGCGCAAAGGCTTTGCATTGGAAGTGCTGGATTATCTGGACGGCGAGGAGGCGGGAATCAAATCCGTTACGTTCCAGATAAATGGTGAAAATGCGTATGGATACCTAAAATCTGAAAAAGGCGTGCACCGTCTTGTGCGCATATCGCCTTTTAACGCCCAGGGCAAACGCCAGACTTCCTTCGTATCGTTGGACGTTATGCCGGATATCGAGGAAGATTTGGACGTGGAAATCAAAGACGATGATATCCGGGTGGATACTTACCGCAGCAGCGGCGCCGGCGGGCAGCATATCAATAAGACCTCTTCGGCAATCAGGATTACGCATTTTCCTACAGGCATCGTGGTGACTTGCCAGAACGAGAGAAGCCAGCACATGAACAAGGACAAGGCGATGCAAATGTTAAAAGCAAAGCTCTATATGCTCAAGCAGGAAGAAAATGCGGAAAAACTGTCGGATATCCGCGGCGATGTAAAAGAAATCGGCTGGGGAAATCAGATACGCTCCTATGTCATGCAGCCCTATACGATGGTCAAAGACCATAGGACGAATGAAGAATCAGGGAATGTGGACGCTGTCATGGACGGGGCGATAGACCCTTTTATCAATGCTTATTTGAAATGGAAAAGTGTCGGAAATTAGAATCCGGCACTTTTTTTCTTAGGAAATTTTCTGTTTATCCCGCATTCCCCGTCGTCTGACTGTTGCGTATCAGGTCGAGGAAAAATTCTGCATAGGTCGCATTCATATAAGGAATCAGCCATAGATAGGCGATGCCACAGGAAAGCAGCCCCAACAACAAGAGTGGAATAAAGCTTACGGAAAGGTAAAACAGTCTGCCCTTGCTGCCTTTCATCAGTTTCCGACTCATGGATAGCAACTCGTTGACAGAATACTCTGGGAAGTCATGAAAAAGGAAAAATACCTGTGCATAGATTAAGGAAATCATGACTGCCACGACCATGTAGAGAATCTGCGCCAGAGAGTAGATAAGCATCACGACGGCGTTTGTTGGATGCTGCAGTATCAGATAGGAACAAATGGTCATCGGAAGCATACCCAGATAAAGCCATACGGAAAGATATAGCTGGATGGACACAGCTTTATTGGGAAACAGTTTAAAGCCATAGAAGACATCCGACGCCATCGCCGGTCTGCCACAGCATATTTTTAGATATAAATATTTTTCCCCCGAAGTAAACAAACCGGTTAAGACAGAAATTATGAAAGAAATAAGGTATTCTAAAATAACACCTGTTACGGTCTGGGGATTCAGAAAAAGGGTACTGAAAAAAGTAACAAATATCGTAATCATATTCACGATTAAAAATGCGCTGATAGCCGTGCCGTATTGGTCGAACATATGCTCTTTGGCATAGGCTTTTAACTCCGCTGAGGATTTGTAGCGATGTAAGTTATCCATTATTGTGTGCTCCAATCATTTTTAACAGGCAATATCGATGTTTTTCCCCAGATACTTATTGGCGGCATCCGAGGATTTCATATTTTTCTGGTAAGGGTTTTCTTCATTAAAATACCGGATTTGTGTAGCAGTAGTTCCGCCCGATACAAAGGTGCGCCCGCATTCCGGGCAGACGTCGGTACGAATCGATACGTTACAGGAAACGACTTTTCCGTTATGCTGTGCCGCTTCCTTATAAGCATTGGCAACATGTTCCTGCTCATGTCCTCTGACTCTTGAAGCCGCTGCATTGGGTGAGATATGGGCAGCAGCTTTGAAAGATACCATTTCGTCGGAACCGTCCTGATACTGCCGGTTTTTACAGGTTTCACATTCCGCAGGAGAAGATTTCCTGCCCGCCTGCTTCTTAGTGCTTTCACCAGGATTGCGAACGATATGAGGTTCTTCTTGCAAAGTCGTCGCCGCCGCGCCGCTATAACCGCTATCGGTATTCTCATCGCGATAGCCGTTAAATGTGTTTGTACTATTATATATGTTTGCATAATTGTATGGGTTGATTCCGTTTATCATAGCAGACTCCTTTCTGCGAGAAATTGATTATTCTGAAAGCCCATTTTCTTCCATGATTTCTTCCATCATTTCATCAAAAGACACACCATACTGCTGTTCAAAAGTCTTATTCACTTCCGAGCGCACATCCGGGTCGGTTACCAGAAGAAACATGGATACTGCAACCAGAGCCGTATTAATCGCCAGCCCTACGATACCGAAGATAACACCCCTGCGCGCCTTACTTAGAAGATTTAATCGTCTGCCTTTGGAAAGCAGGGCAAGGACAATCGCGATACTGCCTGTTATGAAGGTGGGATATACTGTAAAAGTAAAACAACATACAACAGAAATAATCCCTAAAATCATAGCAGTAGTGGCTAAGCCGCTTCCCGGCTCTTTCGGGGGCAGTTGATAAGCGTTTCGCTGATAATAAGGATATCCGTCATATGGATAACGATTGTTATTATAAGGCTGTCCGTTCTGGTAAGGCTGTCTGCCGTTATTGTTGTTATGGTAAGGCTGCCCGCCATTGTTGTTATAGGGCTGTCTATTCTGGTTATATTGTCCATTGCAGTTGTTATTGTATGGTTGCCCATTCTGGTAAGGCTGCCCATCGTTGTTACTATTGTATGGCTGCCCGTCTGGATAGGACTGCCCGGCAGCGGAAACTGGTCCGGAATTTCTATTCTGTTCCGGCGTTGTTTCATCTGGCGCCGGCTGATTTGGCACGATGGGGTTTTCATTCTGTGCCTCCGGCGGTGTATTTTGATGAAAGTCCATAGGCGTCCTCCTGTATCTGGTATTTTTAACTTTGTTTTTGAGCTTATTATAGCATTATCGGGGGCGGGTGTCAAAAAATATGTTTTGGGTGTTTGACGCAGACGGATGCTATATTTTTGTGGAAAAATAAGTATTTATATGATAAGATAAAAGGCGAAATAGGTAACATGTTTTAATGCGGGTGAAATTATGCTGGAAAAAATTGTTGAATTAACGAATCAATATATTGAAAATATGCCTAAAAAAGAGCGTAAAAAGTATGGACAGTTTTTTACAAGCAAAGAAACAGCCCGTTTTATGGCTGGATTATATACGATTCCAGGAAGTTTATCTAAAATTCGTATTTTAGATGCCGGCGCAGGTTCAGGAATACTGTCATGCGCCCTTTTAGAGCGCTTAGAGCAAATGGATTCTATACAGACAGTCGAATTGACCTGTTATGAGAATGATGGAAATATTTTAGGATTATTAAAAGAAAATCTGCAAACCTGTCAGGAAAATTCTAAAAAAGATATTCAGATACAGATTATTACAGACAATTATATTACTAGCCAGTATCTGGATTTTAATCATATGCTGGGTGGCAATTCTGCCCCTAAGAAATATGATTTTGTAATCGGTAACCCTCCGTATATGAAAATCCCCAAAGATGCACCGGAAGCGACTGCTATGCCAGAGGTTTGTTATGGTGCGCCCAATTTGTATTTTATTTTTGCAGCGATGGGGTTGTTTAATCTTGATAGCGGTGGGGAAATGGTGTATATAATCCCGCGTTCATGGACTTCGGGCGCCTATTTTAAGCGTTTTAGACAGTATTTTTTGACAGAAGGAAAACTAGAGCATATTCATTTGTTTGTAAGCAGGAATAAAGTGTTTGATAAAGAAGATGTTTTACAGGAAACCATGATTATCAAAGTGAAAAAGACAAAGCAAATGCCAGAGAAAGTAACACTTACTTCTTCGCAGTCCAATAATGATTTTGATAATCTGACTTCCTTGACGGTGCCATATAGTCTCGTAGTATCGGGAAATGATTATTATGTTTATCTAGTGATGGATGAAAAAGAGGTTTCCGTATTGGAAAGATTACATAGTTTTGATAAGACGCTGCCGGATATTGGATTAAAAATGAAAACGGGGCTGACAGTTGATTTCCGTAATCGTGAAATTCTTCGTAATGACGCGGAAGAAGGTGCAATTCCGCTCTTTTATTCACAACATATTAAACAAGGGGAAGTACAATTTCCCATTCAGAAGGAGCATGAGTACGTTGTGACAGATAAAAAGGGACTATTACAGGATAACCGGAATTATTTGTTTGTGAAGCGTTTTACGGCAAAGGAAGAGCGACGCAGATTGCAGTGCGGCGTATATTTATCAAAAAAATATCCGCAATACAAGAAAATCAGCACGCAGAACAAGATTAATTTTGTAGATGGCTTAATAACAGAAATGTCAGAATGCCTTGTGTATGGGCTGTATGTGATTTTTAATTCGACTCTTTATGATGAGTATTATAGAATTTTGAATGGTTCAACGCAGGTAAATTCGACGGAAATTAATGCAATGCCGGTTCCTGATTTGGAAAGTATACAGGAAATGGGGAAAAAGTTGATGAAAAGTAAGGATATGTCGGAAGATAATTGTAATAGGATACTGGAGGGGTATTGTGGATAAACTTGATGAGGCAAGAGAAGTCCTTAAAGCGCTTGGAATGCCTAAGGCGCAACAGGCGGATATTTGCTGTTATGTACTGCTGGCAATGGCAGGGATAAGGCAGGATGCAGCATGGGCAGACGCTGGAAATGAGTGGATTCGTATCCATGATATGATTCAATTTGCAAATACATATTATGGTTCTACTTATGCAGAAAATAGCAGAGAAACATTTCGTAAGCAGGCATTACATCATTTCCGTAACGCAGCGCTTATAGAGGATAATGGAAAAGCGACAAATAGTCCCAACTATAGATATAGGCTTACAGAAGAAACATTGCAGCTAATAAGGAAATTTCAGACATCAGAGTGGCGGAAATCTATAGAGCGTTTTTTGAAATATCACGAAAAATTGGTGGATATTTATACTTCAAAAAAGAAAATGACAATGATTCCTGTGCGTATAAATGGGGTCACTTTTCAATTTTCTACGGGTAAGCATAATGAATTGCAAAAGGCTATTATTGAGGAATTTGCACCCCGGTTTGCTCCAGATTCGGAATGCTTATACGTTGGCGATACCATAGAAAAGGATTTGGTGAAAAATGTTGATAAATTGGCGAAATTGGGGTTTGAAATAACTTTACATGATAAGATGCCGGATGTGGTGCTATATAAGGAAGATAAGGATTGGATTTATTTTGTGGAATCCGTAACTTCTGTAGGACCGATGGATTCCAAAAGAATATTGGAATTAACAGAGATGACAAAGAATGTGACAGCAGGGAAAATCTTTGTGACAGCGTTTCTTGATTTTAAGACTTATAAAAGATTTTCGGAAACATTGGCATGGGAAACGGAAGTCTGGATTGCAGAAATGCCGGAGCATATGATACATTTGAATGGTGATAGATTTTTAGGACCAAGATAGGAAACATTACAGGGGGGACAAAACATGGATATCATTCTAAAACTAAAAGAAGAACTAGGCGTAGAAAAGTGGCAGGTGGAGGCTGCCGTCAATCTGATAGATGAAGGCAATACAATTCCTTTTATATCCAGATACCGGAAGGAAGCGACAGGCTCCCTGAATGATGAAGTCCTGCGAAATCTGCATGAGAGACTGCTGTATCTGCGCAATCTGGAAGAAAAGAAGGAGCAGGTTTTAAAAAGTATCGAAGAGCAGGGCAAATTAACGGAAGAATTGCGTGAGAAAATCGTCGCAGCAGAGACGATGGTGGTGGTAGAGGATTTATACCGCCCTTATAGACCGAAGCGGAAGACCAGGGCGAGCGTTGCCAAGGAAAAAGGGCTTTCTGGGCTGGCGGACTATATTCTGGCGCAGAATGCCGAAGCGCCCATAGAGGAAGAAGCGGCAAATTATATCCACGAAGAGGAAGAAGAAGCGAAATCAGTGAAAACGGTTGAGGAAGCGGTGCAGGGCGCGAAAGACATCATTGCCGAAATGGTTTCTGACGAAGCGGATTACCGGATTTACATCAGGACGATTACGATGGAAGAAGGAAAGCTCATCAGTGTCGCTAAGGATGAAAAGGCACAAAGCGTATATGAGATGTATTACGACTATGAAGAGCCGGTGAAAAAGGTCGCAGGACATCGGACTCTGGCGATTAACAGAGGAGAAGCCGAGAAATTCCTGACGGTAAAAATTGACGCGCCACAGGAGCGTATTTTACAATATCTGCGGACGAAAGTCATTACAAATGACAATCTTTACACCACGCCGGTACTAGAAGAGGTACTTGCCGACAGTTACGACAGGCTGATTGCGCCGGCGATTGAGAGGGAAATTCGGAACGATTTGACGGAAAAAGCGGAGGATGGCGCTATTGCCGTATTTGGTAAAAACTTAGAACAGCTTTTGCTGCAGCCGCCGATTGTGGGCAAAGTCGTGCTGGGATGGGATCCGGCGTTTAGGACGGGCTGTAAGCTTGCGGTAGTGGATGAAACCGGGAAAGTGCTGGATACAAAAGTTATTTACCCGACTGCACCTCAGAATAAAGTCGCAGAAGCGAAAGCAGAGCTGAAGAAGCTCATTAAGAAATATAACGTTTCCTTGATTTCCGTAGGAAATGGCACGGCGTCGAGGGAGTCGGAGCAGGTGATTGTGGAACTGCTCAAAGAACTGGACACGCCGGTACAGTATGTGATTGTAAACGAGGCGGGAGCTTCCGTCTATTCCGCAAGCAAACTGGCGACAGAAGAGTTTCCGAATTTCGACGTCGGACAAAGAAGCGCGGCGTCGATTGCCAGAAGGCTGCAGGATCCGCTGGCGGAATTAGTGAAAATAGACCCCAAATCCATCGGCGTCGGTCAATATCAGCATGATATGAACCAGAAGAAGTTAAGCGATGTGCTGGGCGGCGTCGTAGAGGACAGCGTTAATAAAGTCGGCGTAGATTTGAATACGGCATCGGCATCGCTTTTGGAATACGTTTCCGGCGTGACGAAAGTCATTGCCAGGAATATCGTGGATTACAGGGAAAATAACGGACGTTTCACCAACCGCAAACAGTTATTGAAAGTTGCCAAGTTAGGACCGAAGGCTTTTGAACAGTGCGCCGGTTTTATGCGAATTGCAGACGGCGATAACCCGCTGGATGCTACCAGCGTCCACCCGGAGTCCTACGAAGCTGCGGAAAAATTGCTGGATAAAATGGGACTTACGATGGCGGACGTCAAAGAAGCGCAGAAAAAAGCAGCAGCAGAAAAGAAAACAACTAAGAAAAACGTCGTATCAGAGAAAAAACAGGAAAAGAAGCAGCCCAAAATCGTCATCCGCAATACCAACACGGCAATGGGCAAAGCGCTGGCCTCAGCAATGGGCGGCATGACACTGGAAGCGGATAAGGAGCAAAAAGGCGCCGCAAACGGGAAAGCGGACACAGCAAAGCCGGAGCTTGCAATCAGCGGATTGGAGCGAAAAATCAAAGATAAAAAGAAACTGGCCGAAGAGCTTGGGATTGGCGAAATAACCCTTACGGATATTCTTAAAGAGCTGGAAAAACCCGCAAGAGACCCTCGCGACGATATGCCTGCGCCGATTCTTAGAAGCGACGTACTGGATATGAAGGATTTAAAACCGGGCATGGTGTTAAAGGGAACGGTGCGCAATGTCATTGACTTTGGAGCGTTTGTGGATATCGGCGTCCATCAGGACGGGCTGGTGCATATTTCCCAGATGACGGAGAAATATATTAAACATCCGCTGGAAGCAGTCAGCGTCGGCGACATCGTGGACGTGCAGGTATTGTCCGTGGATTTAGCAAAGAAGCGGATTGGCTTGACGATGAAAATTGGGAAAGCGTAAAAATGCGACGATTCTCTACAATTTGTTTCTAAGACCAATGATTTTATGATTGACAATAGCGCCCGGCTGTTATAAGATGGGTTCTGGAAAGAATTGCAGACGGCAAGACGCCGCTGCAATGAACATAAAGGTAAGTTCTTCGGGGTTGGGTGAAATTCCCTACTGGTGGTGAGGTCTGTTAAGTGGCGGATGATGTATGAGAAACCGCGGCAGCAAAACAGACGAGTCCACGACCCGGCACAGGCATATGCCTGAAACCGGCTGATACGGTCTAAATCCGTAACCAACAGTAAAGTCTGGATGAAAGAAGAATCCGCATTCATAGACTGACTATGGGATTCCCCGGATATTCTCCGGGGTTTTTTATTGCAGCGAAGACCTTCCTTTTTGTCCGATGAAAAGATTCTGCCAAAATCAGACAGAAAGTGAATGGAGGAGAAAGTTATGAGTGGAAGTAAGTTGCTGGATAGTATCCAGGAAAATGTCATTTTTGTATTGGAGTTTCTGGCGGTAGTTGTGGCGCTGTTTCTGATTGCCTATGCCGCAGAAAAGATTTCCGCTAAGAAAAATGGGAATGCAGAGCGCATCCTGAGCACGAGAAAAATTACCGTAATCGGTATGTTTTCTGCGATTTCTGCGATTCTGATGCTGTTTGAACTGCCGATGCCTTTTGCACCGGATTTTTATAAGCTGGATTTTAGTGAGCTTCCGGCTTTGATTGCCGCATTTGCCTATGGACCGGCGGCGGGCGTTATGATTGAGTTTTGCAAGATTGTGTTGAAACTGTTGATGAAATCGACTTCTACAGCTTTTGTGGGGGAACTTGCCAATTTTGCCGTAGGATGCAGTTTTCTATTACCTGCCTCGGTTATTTATCTGTTCCGTAAAAACAAAAAGACGGCGGTTGTCGGCTGTATCGTGGGCACAATCTGTCTGACGGTCTTTGGGACAGCTTTCAATGCAGTCTATCTGCTGCCTAAGTTTGCCCAGCTATACGGACTGCCGCTGGATGCGCTGATTGGCATGGGCACGGAAATTAACGCCGCGATTACCAATATTTCCAGCTTTGTATTCTTTGCGGTAGCGCCCCTGAATCTCATCAAAGGAACGGGCGTATCCGTCATTACGCTGGCAGTATACAAATCACTAAGCCCGATTATGAAAGAAAGCGGTGGACTGGGGCGAAAAAGACGGGTTTCAAATCCGGCTGCTGTGGATGAGTAAATTTACTCTTGCACTTCTGACATATTTCGTCTAAACTAATTTCATAGTACTATCAGAGATACTTTAGAAAAAAGGAAAAAGTTACTTCAAGGAAAGGGAAACACGAGCATGGAAAAAATTTTTACCCGGCGTTTGTTTGTCTATATGCTGGCGGCGCTTCTGATTACAATTACTGCAATTTTTGGATTACAGACAGTTATCACGCAGAGGAACAATACATCTTCTAGTCGTGATAAGCTGGAAAATGTGAAGGAAAAGCTGATTAGCAATGAAGATAACATTCAGAGGCTTACCAACAATCTTAGTGAGGATAATCTTGCCAAGACAAGGGCATTTGCCGATATGCTTGCGGCTGATAAAACGCTGGCAGACGACGCTGCCAGACTGAATGAGATTAAAGACAGACTGATGGTAAATGAGTTACATGTCATTGATGAGGAAGGCATCATTACGAGTAGTACGATTGATGCTTATGTAGGCTTTGATATGAAGAGCGGCGAGCAGTCTAATGCTTTTATGGTAATCGTAGACGACCCCTCGATTGAGCTTGTCCAGGAGCCGCAGGTCAATGTGGCGGAAGGTGTGGTCATGCAATATATCGGTGTGGCACGCAAAGACGCTAAAGGTCTGGTGCAGGTGGGTGTCCGCCCCGAAGTTTTGGAAGATATGCTTGCCAGTACGGCATTGGATGTCGTGTTGGGCGATATAGATTTTGGTGAAAACGGATATGTTTATGCTATAGATGCCCTTACCGGGGAAATTCTGGCGCATCAGGATACTGCATTAATTGGAACTTCCGCGGCGGACGCGGGATTTCCAGCGAATCTGACAGGTCAGGGTAAAGCAAAAATAAACGGTGCGCAGGGATATTATCTGGCGGAAGAATATGAGGATAAAATTATCGGTACTTTTCTGCCGGCGAATGAGTACTATGCCCAGCGCCGTAATCAGACTTTGGTGGTATCTTTTAGTATGCTGCTGATTTTCGGTGTGCTGTTGGTGTTAATTAACCGCATGGTAAAGAGTAAAATCGTTCAAGGCATTAACCGTATCACAAACTCCATGAGAGGGATTGCGGACGGGAATTTTGACACTGTGATTCATGAAGATGGAAATCCTGAGTTTGTCATGCTTTCCGATAGTATGAATAAGATGGTGGAAAATATCGGTCAGAATATCAAAGAAAACGAACAGCTTCTAGAGCAGCAGAAAACAGATATGGAAAATACGCAGATGCTGATTCGCAATGTTAAGAATGCCTGCAAGGAATTAGACGCCGTATCCAGTGAAAATCTGGAAAATGCAGACCATATTTATAATGGAACGAGGGAACAGGAAACCGCGGTGGATGGTCTGAAAGATATTATGACCCAGCTTACCAATGAATTAAATGGAAGTGTTGATGCTACAGCTGACATAACAAAGGAAACAGAGCAGACCACAGAAAAACTGATGCAGACACAGGAGCAGATGAGACTGTTAAATGATTCCATGCAGAGAATCAGCGATATGTCCGCTGCTATTGAAAAGATTATCGGGGAAATCAATTCCATTGCCCAGCAGACGAATATGCTTTCCTTAAACGCTTCCATCGAGGCAGCCAGAGCCGGCGAGATGGGTAAAGGCTTTGCTGTAGTAGCAGCGCAGGTAGGCGAGCTTGCAGCCCGCAGTTCCCAGGCAGCTAAAGAAACCAACGAACTGATAACCAATTCCATCAATGCGGTCGATGATGGTAGACGAATTACAGGTCAAACGGTTCAGGCATTTGGGGTAGTTGCAGAGGATATCAAGAAAACAAACCAGGATGTGCTTGCCATCACTGAGATGGTAAGGGAAAACGTAGATATCGTATCCAATGCAGTCAGTCAGATTGAGAGAATAGCTAACGTAGTAGAAGCCAACGCACAGATATCCCAGGATACCAAACAGGCGTCTTCCGATGTGGCGGATATTACAGAGAAACTGTTGAAAATGGTAGAGCAGTAAAAAAAGTTTGTGCAGGAAGTTGTTTCCGGCGTAAATCGGGTATAAAAATAGCGCTTACACTTTATCAGAGTGAGGCGCTATTTTTGGGTTAAATGAAATAGGTGAGTGACAATCCGCATATCCTAGCTATGGGCGACGGCCGCCTGTTTTATCCAAAACATTTTCTGCTGGATATGAAAAAATAAATTTCCATAAAAGGATGCGTATGCAGCACAAAGTAAAATTAACCATAATTGACAAGAAACTATATCCAGAGTTACAGGTAAAATATTGCGCGGACCCAAACGCAGGAATGTGCCCTGTTATCATGTAAAAATGCCGGAGAATACCAGGTTGTAGGGATTGATTAGGAATAGAAAGGAAAAAGTTGTTTTTTCGCAATCAGCTATTATGATAGATAAAAGGTGTAACCAAATGGTTACACCTTACGTTCATCAAATCACAAGATGGGCGGCGTATCCATCATCTCAGGTACTCTTGCGAGTGTGTCGGGAGCCTTTCCGACCTTTGCAATTTGATTAATCGTTATTATTACACACAATTATTATATGTTATACATATTTATTTGTCAAATTTTTTCAGCCGTCCGTTTTGTATCCCATGCTTTAGTTTAGAAGCAGTTATTGTATGCAGCGTTGCGACATATAAGTATGTATCTTTAGAGTCTAATTTTATGCCTAGTTGTATATTTTCAGAGATACATTTGACTATTTCAAAGCTTATATGCTTTTCATTTGGATTTACCCCTATATAATCTGGATTGGCAAGGATATAGGGGATTAATTCGAGATATTTTATACAATCAGGATGTCTCTTTAATATATGTTTTTCTAGGCCACTTGATTGATAAATGTCAGAAGATTTTATGTTATATGGTAAATAGGCATTAAATTTTTCATCATATTTTCCTACTATAGTAAGTTTATTCTTCATACAGACTCCGTAGTATTTTTTAGAATATTCCTTTTAGAAAAGTGCTTCCTGCAAATAGAAGCTGCCATCTCTGTTTAAGAAAAGTAAAGTTAATTTCTTTAATAATTATTATTATAACCCATTTCTATCATCTACACAATCCCATCTCTTTTAAGGTTAATTTAAGGTTAGCCCCATTCAGAATTAAGATGAAGGGGTTATTCTTTAGATGCAATATCAATTTGCGCAAGCAAATAGCATTGCAGAAATTTCCCGTAAGAAAATTTTAAGAAAAATTTTTAAACAATTTAGTAGGATAAAAGCGTTATCTATAGTATACTTATAAAATGTCATAAAGTGATAAAGAAAGACGAGGATAAAAGTATTTCATGGGCGCATTAGTGGAAATTCAGGATATTTGTAAAATATATAATCCCGGCGAAAATGAAGTGAAAGCATTGGATCACGTTAGTCTGACCATTTCCGAGAATGAATTTGTGGCGATTATCGGACAATCCGGCTCCGGCAAGTCTACGCTGATGAATATGTTAGGCTGCCTGGACGTGCCGACCAGCGGCAGTTATTTTCTGCATGGACAGGACGTATCCCACATGAGTGATAACGAGCTTTCCGATGTGCGGAATAAGGAAATTGGTTTTATTTTTCAGGGATTCAATTTAATAGCCGGTCTGACGGCGTTGGAAAATGTGGAATTGCCGTTGATTTATCGGGGCGTCGGGAAAAAGGAGCGGCTGCGGCTTGCCAATACGGCGTTGGATAAGGTCGGTCTGGAAAGAAGAAAGTCGCATAAGCCTTCGGAAATGTCTGGCGGGCAGCAGCAGCGTGTGGCGATTGCCAGGGCGATTGCACAGGCACCGCCGATTATCTTGGCGGATGAGCCTACCGGAAATCTGGATTCCGGTTCCAGCAGGGAAATTATGGATATCCTGCGCTCGCTGCATGAGGAAGGCAGAACGGTGATTCTGATTACCCATGATAATGAGATTGCGGGAAAAGCGAAACGGATTATTAAAATTATTGACGGCAAAGTCGTACAAGACTCTGAAAATCAGCAAGTCAATGATTCGATAGAACGGGAGGGTTAGAAAATCGTGGAAGAGAAAAAGGAAAAGAAAGAAAAGACGCCTATGGATAAGGCGAAGAAGAAAAAAATCATCAAAAGGAGTATTGTGGGCGCAGTTGCTGTTTTGCTGGTTTTTATGATTGTGAGCAACGCCATAGCTGCTCGGAATATGTCCCTGATGGTGGAAACCGTAGCAGTTACAAGGGATGATGTGGAGCAGGTACTGAGTACCAGCGGCACGGTGAAATCGGAAGAGATAAAGACTTATTTTTCCAAAGTGGCGGTAGAAGTCGGGCAAATCAATGCCGCGCCTGGGGACAGCGTGAAAAAAGGCGATGTGCTTTTTTCCTATGATGAAACGGCCTTAGCGGATGAAAAACAGATGGCTGAGCTGAAAATACAGGCAACAGAGGGCGGTTATGAAAGTTCCATGAGTAAGGATAATCAGTATATCCGCGAGCTGGGGGAAGCCAATATCAATCTGGACGTTCTGAAACAGCAGATTGAGGATAGCGAGAATTACGTCGCAACATTGAACCAGAAAATAAAAGATAAGCAGAACGCCCTGGCGTATGAGGGTACGCTGCTGCAGATTTCTCTTCTGGACTGGCAAGACCAGCCCTATTCAGAGGAATATATGAATCTGCAGAAACAGATTCAGTACAATACATACGAACAACAACACAACAAAGAGATTGCGGCATGGCAGAAGGAAGTGGAAGAATATCAGGATAAAATCGCGGCGTATAAGGAATATCAGGCGGAAATGAAATCGCAAAAGAGCGCGTCTGAGGGCGCAGCTATGGATAGCGGCGGGAAAAATCAGTTACTTGCCAATACGCAGATGGAAAAAATCACCGCCACGGAAACGCTGCAATCCATTGAGGAAGTGGAAAAAGGCGTTATAGCGGATTTTGACGGCGTTGTGACGGAGTTTTCAGTCGTAGAGGGCAGTATCCCAGCCGTTGGCACACAGATGATTACCTTGGAAAGCACGGAAAAAGTTAAGGTAGATATTTCCGTATCCAAATATGATTTGGAAAAAATAGCAGTCGGTCAGGAAGTGGAAATAACGATTGCCGGAAAGGCCTACGAGGGCACTGTATCGAAGATAAACGGCATGGCGACTATCAATAACAGCGGCGCGGCGGTGGTTGGCGCAGAAATTGCGATTGATAATCCAGATTCCAGTATTTTCCTAGGAGTAGAGGCAAAAGTCAAGATTCATACTGCGTCTGCAGAGCAGGTTCTTATCGTGCCTGTAGAGGTCATCAACAGCGATAAGGACGGGGAGTTCGTCTATGTGGTAGAAAACGGCGTACTTGTAAAGAGGCAGGTTGTGACAGGCATTTCCTCAGATATTTCTTGTGAAATTAAGGAAGGTCTTAACGAGGGCGAGCAGATTGTCAGCAATGTCAGCGCCAACTTGGAAGAAGGTATGCCGGTTACTGCAATACCGAGTGAGTAGACGCGCGTATGACAGGATGCAGAAATCTCTGATAGGGGAGTAAGTAAATGGCACAGATATGGGAATATATTAAAATTGCCCTGATGAATATTAAGAGCAACAAAGGGCGCTCTGTCCTGACGATGTTAGGCATTATCATCGGGATTGCTTCCGTCATTATGATTATGGCAGTGGGAAACGGTGTAAAAGGACAGATTAACGACGAATTGGAAAGTATTGGCAGCGGGTTGATAGAGCTGTATCTGGATACGACGCTGGATACGACGACTATGCGCTTTTCGCAGGATGACTTTGATTACATCTTCGAGCGGGTGGAACATGTCAAAGGCGTAACGCCTGTTATGGGCGGCTGGGGAACGGCGGAAGGACCCAAAGGGAATTTTGAGGCGAGCGTATCGGCGGGAAACGAAGGGCTGCAATATTATTCCGGCAATGGCGGTCCCGTTATCAAAGGAAGGTATTTTACACGGGCGGATGCGGAAAGCGGCAACCGGGTATGCGTGATTCCAGAAAGCAGCGCGGTTCACATGTTTGGAACGACAGATGTGGTAGGGTTAAGCTTTGAGCTGACTTTATACGGCATTACACAGGAATTTACGATTGTCGGAATCAGAGAGGATACGGCGACGAGCTTTGTCAACAGCGGTTCTAGTATGACGGTCAATATAGAGCTTCCATTGGCGGTTATGGGAAATGATTTTTATTACTATATTGAAGAATTTTCCGATATGATTATTTTCGCGGAATCCACGGATTATTGTACGGAAGTTGCCCAGAATGCGGTGAAATTATTGGAAAGTAAGTATGACGCGAGGGGCGAGGGGCAGATTATCGTGCAGAATATCTCGGATATGTCCGCCGAGTTTGACAGTATTTTAAGCATTATCACGTTGTTTATTTCCTTCGTGGCAGCCATTTCCCTGCTTGTAGGCGGAATCGGCGTCATGAATATCATGCTGGTGTCTGTAACGGAGCGTACCCGCGAAATCGGTATTCGGAAAGCGTTGGGTGCAAGAACCGGCTCTATCTTATTACAATTTCTGGCGGAAGCTGGTATCATCACGCTTCTGGGCGGTATCATAGGAATTATCCTAGGGATTATGGGCGGCGGTCTGCTGTGTTCCGTCGTAGGCGTTAGCGCCAAGACCCAGATATCCACCATCATCGGTGCGACGTTATTCTCATCCGCAGTCGGTATCTTTTTCGGCATCTACCCCGCCCGAAAAGCCGCCCGCCTAAGCCCCATAGAAGCGCTGCGCCATGAATAAGGCTGGTGGAGCGATGCTGCGCCGCTGGCTCTATAACATGGAAATCAATTTTCAGTCAGTTCGTTAATGTTGAATAGGCAGAGCAGATAGAAATCCCGCGAAGGCCCTTGAAAAACGCCGGCACTTAGTGAAAAAGGCGCAACGCGGCTTTTGAACTTAGTACCGCTGCGTTTTTCAAGGAGCGAGAGCGTGCCGACAAGGGATTTCTATCTGCTCTGCCGTATCAATATCTACATGCTGACTGAAAATTGATTTCCGTAGCTCTATAAATTCAGGACTTGCACTTTGCCCAATTTCCAGTATAATAAAGTCAGTAGCAAAAGCACCTGCGATGTAGGTGCTTTTTACCTAACGATGAATCTAAGCAAAAAGGCGGATGAGGTTATGGAAGTAGAATTTGACGTAAAAATGGAAGCGGGCATTTTATATGATTATATGATGCACCATACCTACAGCAGTTTCGCCGGCATATGCGGTTCGGCGGCGGGCGCGCTGTTTTTGGTTGCTTTTTATATGAACAGGCAGGTGATTTTTCTGATTGCGGGACTTGTGATACTTCTCTATCAGCCCTGGGCGCTTTTCCTTCGTTCCAGACAGCAGATGTTGAAAAATCCGGCGTTTAAGAAGCCGCTGCACTATAAACTGACGGAAGAGGGAATCGAAGTGTCGCAGGACGGCGCGACGGACGGGCAGAAATGGGAGGATATGTATAAGGCGGTTTCCACGAATAGCAGCATCGTCGTCTATACTTCCCGTATCAACGCCTGTATTTTTCCAAAAAAAGACATCGGGGAGCAGAAATATAAAGTGATTGAAATCATTTCCACGCATATGCCGGCGAAAAAGGTGAAAATCAGGGGATGAGTGGCGGCATGGAGAAAATTATCGAGACATATAGCGCGCAGGAAACATTCGATTATGGCAGGAAAATAGGCTCCCAGGCGGCAGCAGGGCAGGTTTTTGCCCTTATCGGTGATTTGGGCGTGGGAAAAACCGTGTTGACGCAGGGGATGGCAGCAGGACTTGGCATTACGGAGCCGGTGTGCAGTCCTACTTTTACGATTTTGCAGATTTATGAAGAGGGCAGACTGCCTTTTTACCATTTTGACGTTTACCGGATTGGCAGCGTTGAAGAGATGGATGAAATTGGCTATGAGGAATATTTTTATGGCGACGGCGTCTGTCTTATCGAATGGGCGAATCTGATGGAAGAAATACTGCCAGAGGATTGTATACAAATTAGGATAGAGAAGAATCTGGAAAAAGGCTTTGCATACCGGAAGATTCAGATAAACAGCAAGCTGCGGGCAGAAAACCTGATATGAAATTTGCAGACTAAGAAAGGAGCAGGGGTAATGGCATGAGACTGATAGCGCTTGACAGTTCTGGATTAGTGGCTTCCGTGGCTGTTGTGGAAGAGGATATCCTTGTCGCGGAATATACGATTCAATATAAAAAGACGCATTCGCAGACTTTGCTGCCCATGCTTCATGAAATCCAGAAGATGATAGACTTAGATTTTACGCAGGTGGACGCGATTGCAGTAGCGGCGGGACCGGGTTCTTTTACGGGGCTGCGGATTGGCTCCGCCACAGCCAAGGGACTGGCATTTGCTACGGGGAAACCGATTGTGGCGGTGCCTACCGTGGATGGTCTCGCCTATAATCTGTATGGAACAGACAAAATTGTCTGCCCGATTATGGACGCCAGGAGAAATCAGGTCTATACGGGAATTTATGAATTTGTTTCGCAAAACGACGCTTACGTTCTGCACCGCATCAGGGAGCAGTGTGCGGTTTCTTTTGACGAGATTGCACATGCCTTGAATACGCTTGGCAGGGAAGTCATTTTTTTAGGAGACGGGGTGCCGGTTTTTCGGGAAAAGATGAAAGAACTGATGCACGTTTCTTACACGCTTGCGCCGGCGCATATGAACCGGCAGCGGGCGGCGAGTATCGGCGTGCTGGGCAGTTTATACTATGCTGAGGGCAAAGTGCAGAGTGGCGAAGAACACGCGCCGGAATACCTGAGGCTGTCCCAGGCGGAACGGGAACAACAAGAAAAGAAAAAAGTCGCAGAGACGGAAAGGACATAATTGTGGGAACAGTACTTATCCGATTGATGGAATGTACGGATGTGGAGTCTGTCAGCAGAATGGAAGAGGAAACTTTTTCCATGCCCTGGTCACGCGACGCTTTTCTGAAAATGATACAGAAAGAAGATGCCCGTTATTATGTGGCAGAACGCGACGGCTGCGTTATCGGCGGCTGCGGCGTACTGATGGTCGCAGGAGAAGGAAATATTACTAATGTGGTTGTCGAAAAGTCAGAAAGAAATCAAGGCATTGGAACGAAAATGCTGCAATATCTTATAGAAGATGGTATCAGGAACGGACTGGAGGCATTTACGCTGGAAGTCAGGGTAAGCAACGTGGCGGCAATCCATGTTTATGAGAAGCTGGGCTTTCATTCCGAAGGAATCCGACCGGGTTTCTATGAGAAACCGAAAGAAGATGCCATGATAATGTGGAAGAGATAGGAAGCAGATATAGTATTTACCACTGTTTTTGCATACTACAGATTGTTATAATGGATAAGACGCAAGATGTTGTTTTGTAGGTACAGGAGGGTAAAATGAGGACTTATCTTAAAGAAGAAACAAAGCTGGTTACAGTTCATTGCAACTGCTGCAACAAAGAATTATTGGTAGAAAATGGAATTTTAAAAGACGAATGCATTCATATTTCCCATGATTTCGGCTATTTTAGCACACGGGACGGTGAAACTCACCAGTTTGATTTATGTGAGGAATGCTATGCGAAAATCGTCGCAAAATTCCAGATTCCCGTAGAGACGACACAGCGGCAAGAATTGCTGTAGCCTGCCTGAGAACTGCCGCTATGATGCGGAGTAAGAGAAAGGCATGGTAATTGACATGTTAGATATTTGTCTGCTTGGCACAGGGGGGATGATGCCGCTGCCCTATAGATGGCTCACTTCCCTGATGGCAAGATATAACGGAAAAAGTATATTGATAGACTGCGGGGAAGGTACGCAGATTGCCATGAAGGAAAAGGGGTGGAGCCCGAAACCGATTGACATTATCTGTTTTACCCATTTTCACGCGGATCATATCAGCGGACTGCCGGGAATGTTGCTTACAATGGGCAATGCGGAACGGACAGAGCCGCTTCTTTTAGTGGGACCAAAAGGACTGACAAAAGTTGTGTCAGCGCTGCGTATCATTGCGCCGGAGCTGCCTTTTCCCATCGAATGCTTAGAACTGACAGAGCCGGAACAAGTTCTTCCATTTGAAGGTTTCAGAATAGAAGCGTTTAAAGTCAATCACAACGTCGTCTGCTACGGATATAATATCGTCATAGACAGAATCGGGAAGTTTGACGTAAACCGTGCACAGGAGCACGGAATTGACAGAAAATATTGGAATCGTCTGCAAAAAGGGGAAATCATCGAGACCGAGGAAGGTGTCCTGACACCGGATATGGTGCTTGGACCGCCGCGAAAGGGCATTAAACTGACCTATTGTACCGACACCAGACCAACTGACAGTATTGTCAGAAATGCTAGGGGAGCTGATTTGTTTATCTGCGAGGGTATGTACGGCGAACCGGAGAAAAAGCAGAAAGCCAAAGAATACAAGCATATGACTTTTTACGAGGCGGCGCTTATGGCGAAAGAAGCCCAGGTCAAAGAGTTGTGGCTGACACACTACAGCCCGTCGCTTACGAAGGCGGAGGTCTATATGGATGAGGTCAGGAAAATTTTTCCAAACGCTATTGCAGGGAAGGACGGAAAGAGTGTAGACTTATTATACGAGGAAGAATAGGGCAGGCTGCCATTTGTGACAGATTGCAGGCAGCCGCGGATTTGCGCTGATATCGAGATGACTTGAGCGCATGAATTTACACGTTGAGAAAGGAGCATGGTTATCAATATGAAAAAAGCTGGCGGAATAAAACTGATTGTGATAGGAATCATTTTGGCGGCGCTTGTTATCGGCTATTTTTATTATCTATCCCATAAGGGAAAAGAGACGCGGGAAGAAGATGTGCAGTCCACTCAGGTACAGGCTGCACTCATGCGGGATTTGGACAAAAATTATCCGCCCTCGCCTAAGGAAGTAGTCAAATATTTCAATGAAATATCCCGCTGCTTTTATAATGAGAAATATACGGAAGAAGAATTAGTCGAGCTTGCAGTGAAGATTCAGGGAATCTATGACGAGGAGCTAATCGCCAATAAGACGCAGGAAGAGTATCTGGAAGATTTGAAAAGCGATATTGAAGATATGAAAGAAAAAGATAGGTCGATTTCTTCTTATCAATTATCCGCCAGCACAGATGTGGAATATTTTACGCAGGATTCCGATTCCTGCGCGCGATTATATTGTACTTACAGTATGAGGCAGAAGACGGAAATAGCCCAGACGCAGGTGGTTTTCATTCTGCGGCAGGATGCGGATAAACACTGGAAGATTCTGGGCTGGGATTTGGTGCAGGAATGAAAGAAAGAGTGACAGACGGTGAAATGCGCTATGAAAAACGGGCAATCATGAGGAAAGGATGGACAAAATGGAAAAAGAAGATGTGCTGATTCTGGCGATTGAAAGTTCCTGCGACGAAACTGCGGCGGCAGTCGTCAAAAACGGCAGGGAAGTTTTGTCCAACGTGATTTCTTCCCAGATTGCCCTGCATACCATCTATGGCGGCGTCGTACCGGAAATCGCATCCAGGAAGCATATTGAAAACATCAATCAGGTCATCGCCAAGGCGCTGCAGGAAGCAAATGTGTTGTTACAGGATATTACGGCGATCGCCGTAACTTATGGTCCCGGTCTTGTGGGCGCGCTGCTGGTAGGCGTTTCTGAGGCGAAAGCAATCAGTCTTGCTTCCGGGATTCCCCTAATCGGCGTCCATCATATCGAAGGGCATATCAGCGCTAATTATATCGAACATAAAGAATTGGAACCGCCTTTTATCTCGCTGGTCGTATCCGGCGGACATTCCCATCTGGTCGTTGTAAAAGGCTATGGCGAGTATGAGATTCTCGGCAGGACGAGGGACGATGCAGCAGGGGAAGCCTTCGATAAAGTAGCAAGGGCAATCGGGCTGGGATATCCGGGCGGTCCTAAGATTGATAAAGTATCCAGGGAAGGCAATGCCGACGCCATTTCTTTTCCCAGGGCAAAAGTGGCAGATGCGGAGTATGATTTCAGCTTCAGCGGTCTCAAATCCGCCGTACTGAATTACCTCAATTCCTGCGAAATGAAAGGAATCCCCGTCTGTCGGGAAGATGTGGCGGCTTCTTTTCAGAAAGCGGTGGTAGACGTGCTGGTGGAACATTCCATGAAAGCGGTGGAAACCTACGGTCTGCGCAAATTTGCCATTGCCGGCGGCGTCGCTTCCAATAGCGCCCTGCGGGAAGCGTTTGTAAAAGAGTGCGCAGCGAAGAACATAGATTTTTACTGCCCTTCCCCGATTTTTTGCACGGATAACGCGGCGATGATAGGCGTAGCGGGATACTACGAATACCGCAAAGGCGTGCGGCATGGCTATGATTTGAACGCAGTGCCCAACCTGCGGCTGGGGGAACGGGTATAGAGAAAAAGGTCGCAAAATAAGAAAATTGGAAATAGGATTATTCATATGAAAGAAAAAGAGAAAACGGCAGCCATAGTACTTGCGGCGGGATGGGGGAGCCGGATGCAGAGCAGTGTGCGGAAGCAATATATTCTGCTGCAGGATAAACCGGTTCTTTATTATGCCCTGAAAACGTTTCAAGACAGCTTTATCGACGAGATAATTCTCGTAGTCGGGCAGGGGGAAGAAGCATATTGTCGCCGCGAGATTGTGGAGCGCTATCATTTTACGAAAGTGAAGACAATCGTGGAAGGTGGCAGGGAGCGTTATCATTCCGTAGCAAATGGCTTAAATGCGTTGCAAGGGGAAGGTTTTGTTTTTATCCACGATGGCGCGCGCCCCTTTTTAACAGAAGATATCTTACGGCGCGTTTATGAGGCGGTCAAAGAATATCATGCCTGCGTAGTCGGTATGCCCGTGAAGGATACCGTGAAAATTGTGGACGACGCCCTTTTTGCCATGCAGACGCCGAACCGGGAAACTGTCTGGCAGGTGCAGACCCCGCAGGTTTTTACAATATCCCTGGCTAAGGAAGCCTATGCGCAGCTCATGGAAAAAGAACAGGAATTACAAGAAAAAGGCGTCCGCATTACCGATGATGCGATGGTCGTTGAAACACTGCTGAAACATCCGGTGAAGCTGGTAGAGGGTTCTTATGAAAATATCAAGATAACGACGCCGGAAGATTTGGATGTCGCGATGTCCTTTTTTGGTAGACATTCTTGAATGCTATTTCGATAGATAGGTATCAAAAATCCTTTTTTCAGCGTAAATGAGTTTGCCGGCTTTTTTGGTGCAGAGCCAGGAATAGGCAGATTCAATTTTGGAAAGGATAGGTTCTATGAACAAAGATTTGACAGTGGGAAATCCCCAGACAGTCTTATGGAAATTCTGCCTGCCCTTGTTTGGCAGCATTATTTTTCAACAGCTTTACAATATTGCTGACAGTCTGGTTGCAGGTAAATTTATTGGGGAAAATGCGCTGGCGGCTGTTGGAAACAGCTATGAAATCACACTTATCTTTATTGCATTTGCGTTTGGGTGCAACATGGGCTGTTCCGTTATCGTCTCACAATTATTCGGGGCAAAAGATTATAGAAGATTAAAAACTGCGATATCTACGGCTTGCATTCTCAGTGCTTTTCTCTGCCTGTTCCTGATGGTTACAGGTATGCTGGGCTGCGACTTTTTGCTTCATTTAATCAGGACGCCAGAAGAAGTATTTTCCGATTCAAAATTATATCTGGATATTTATATCTGGGGACTTCCCTTTGTATTTTTTTACAATATTGCAACCGGAATTTTTTCTGCATTAGGGGATTCCAAGACGCCATTTTATTTTCTGGCAGTATCCTCGACCTCGAATATCGCAGTGGACATTTTATTTGTAAAAGCATTCAATATGGGCGTTTCCGGCGTTGCATGGGCCACCTTTTTATGCCAGGGAGTCAGTTGCATTCTGGCTGTATGGAGTGTGTGGCTAAGGCTGAAAAAGATTCAGGTAACGGACAGACCGAAATTATTTGACATAGAGCTGATGAAAAAGATTATGATAATTGCTGTTCCGAGTATTTTACAGCAGAGTTTTATTTCCATTGGCAATATCCTGATTCAGAGTGTTATCAATGGGTTCGGCGCTTCCATCATGGCAGGATATTCTGCGGCGGTGAAACTGAATAATATGGTCATTACATCATTTACCACAATCGGCAATGGAATTTCCAACTTCTCAGCCCAGAATCTCGGTTCCCATAAATACGGACGAATTAAGGAAGGCTTTCGTGCAGGGATTAAAATGGTATGGTGCCTGTGTATTCCTTTCTGCATTCTTTATATTTTCTTCGGAAGATACCTTCTTCTTTTATTTATGGAAAAAAGCTCTGCCACCGCGCTTTTGACCGGACAACAGTTTTTGTGGATCCTGTCGCCTTTCTATTTTATCGTGTCCGCGAAATTGGTTGCGGACGGCATACTCCGGGGAATCAGCGCCATGCGCCAGTTCATGGCTGCCACCTTTACAGATTTACTCCTTCGGGTTGTATTGGCTTTTGTACTTTCCGATTTGACAAAATCCGCGATAGGCATATGGTGTGCATGGCCGATTGGCTGGACAATCGCCACGATTCTTTCTATTTCTTTTTACAAAAAAGAGTTTTTGAAAATTTCTGCGGAATTTTCTAAAAAAAGCAGTTGACACTAATACCCTTTTTTGCTAAAATGGTTTTTGCGCTGACCGGGGAAAGTCAGTTAAAACGAACATGGAGAGGTATCGAAGTGGTCATAACGAGGCGGTCTTGAAAACCGTTTGTCCGCAAGGGCGCGTGGGTTCGAATCCCACCCTCTCCGCTGGAGATACCTTCTCCGCCGAACCTGTTTTCTATAATAAAATATAGTAAAGAATTTTATTATAGTTAAAAAACAGTAAGAAATGAAATAAGCAAGAATGTGAAGAATTAGTCTTTTTGGAGAAGTACCCAAGATGGCTGAAGGGACACCCCTGGAAAGGGTGCAGGTCGTTAATAGCGGCGCGAGGGTTCAAATCCCTCCTTCTCCGTTCGGACCATTTTTGGTGCGAATCATTCATGAAGCGGAATGATAGAATGGATTTCGTCACATGATAGTATTAAAACTGTACCTTGATAAAAGATTTATCTTTGACAAATCAATAGTAATGCAACCCTGAAAA
>JAMPFM010000001.1:359765-396545 GCA_023664455.1 Blautia sp. | reverse complement strand
TGGAGCCGGAGGGCGAAATGACAAGGGAATTTTACCACATGATGGTCACCTCTTATTTTGAAGGGATTTTTGAGGTTGTCCGGCATGGGATGTGTGTGGAGGATGCGAAAAAGTATATTTCCATGATGGGGAAATACCATCATGCAGGATTCCTGGCAATGGCCGGGGATACGATGCGGTAAAAGACACCGCAGCAAAAGACACCGTAGCAATAACCGTTGGCGAGGCTGCCGGAACCGGTACGGCGGCCTAAAAATAAAAACATGGGTTAGCGAAAACTAACCATGATGAGTAAGGAGGAAAAATCCTCTGCTCCTGCAAGGACAGTCGCATTTTCCTTCGGAAAACAAGGAGGATTATCTATGCAAGAACAACAAGTCAATCCGCTGCTCCGTATCTGGGGCTGGGGAAAAGATGAACATGGCGGCCTGATTTGCGCAATCCTGAGTGCGTTTATTGGGGTTGCCCTTGGGATGCTGCCTTATTTTGCGGCAGCGCAGATGATTATTCAGATGCTGGCGGGGAAAACAGACCTGTCCCTCTACCTGCCGTGGTTAGGTCTTGGGCTGGCGGGATATGCCGCACGGACTTATGCTTATAATATGGCCCTATCCATGTCCCACAAAGCGACTTTTTCCATCTTAAAGACAATCCGGCAGAAAATACTGGAGAAACTTCCAAAGCTGCCCCTTGGGACGGTCATGGATATACCAAGTGGGAAGATGAAGCAAATTATTGTGGATCAGGTGGAGGGCATGGAAACCACACTGGCGCACTTATTCCCGGAAATGACCGCCAATGTCGCGGGACCGGTACTTATCTTGGTCTATCTATTCATCCTTGACTGGCGTATGGCGCTTTTATCCCTTGTGACTATTCCTGTGGGCATGGCGTTTGCGATGACAGTCATGGGGAATTACAGCAAGGATTATGAAGGGGCGGTAAAAGCCACCCAGGAAATGAGTGGGACGATGGTAGAATACATAAACGGCATTGAGGTCATCAAAGCCTTTAACCAAGGGAAAACGTCTTATGCCAAGTTCACGGACAAGGTGACGGCAAACGCGGCCTACTATTATAACTGGATGAAAAGAAGCCAGTTCGGGATGTCCATGTCCTATGCCATAGTGCCGGGTCCGCTGATCGCGGTACTGCCCACAGGCTGGCTGTTTTATAAGGGCGGCAGCTTATCCGTGGAAACTTTTATCACAATCATCATATTGTCCCTTGGCATTGCAGGACCGCTGATCGCGGCGATGGGATTTGTGGATACACTCGCACAGGTCAGCACGACCGTGGCAGCAGTGGATGAGCTTCTGATGGCGGAAGAACAGCAGCACGGGGACAGGGAAGCAGTCCTGGAAAGTACGGATATTGAGCTTTCCCATGTTTCTTTTGGTTATCATGGGAATATGGAAGAAGGGCATTCCAGTGACATCCTGCATGATGTGAGTTTATTCTTTCCTGCCGGGAGCATGACAGCCCTGGTCGGTCCTTCCGGCTCCGGCAAATCCACTATAGCCAAGCTGATCGCGGGCTTTTGGGATGTGAAGGAAGGTGTGGTGTCAATCGGCGGCGTGGATGAAAAGGAAATCCCCTTGGAACAGCTTTATGGCCAGGTGGCTTTTGTTTCCCAGGACAATTATCTGTTTGAGACAAACATCCGTGAGAATATCCGCATGGGGAAACCGTCAGCCACAGATGAGGAAGTGGAGGCGGTAGCAAAAGCCGCGGGATGCGATGCTTTTATCCGGGCACTGGAAAAAGGATATGACACAAGAGTGGGCGGGGGCGGTACACATCTTTCCGGTGGGGAACGCCAGAGGATTGCCATCGCAAGGGCAATGTTAAAGGATGCGCCTATTGTAATACTGGACGAGGCAACCGCCTACATCGATCCTGAAAATGAGGCAGTCATCCAGAAAGCAGTTGGAAGGCTGGTACAAAACAAAACGGTCATTGTGATTGCACACAGGCTTTCTACCATCAAAGATGCGGATAAAATCGTTGTGGTAAAGGATGGGCAGATAGAGGCTGTCGGAAAACATGGAGAGCTGAGGCAGGGCTGCCCACTATATGAAACAATGTGGCAGGCGCATATCGGAGCGAAGGACGGCTTTGGGGACATGGAGGTACAAGTATGATAGGGACATTCAGGAAAATATGGAAATTTGCAGGGGTGGAACGATCCAATATAGGGAAATCCGCAGCGGTCAATTTTTTAAGCGCGGTATTCCGTATGTTTGAGGTTGGCGCTATTTATTTCGTAATTATGGCGTTGACAAACTTCTCTGCGACAGACGGGGAAACAGGCAGCAATACTGCATGGATTGCGCTTATCTTCATGGCCATCAGCATTATTGGCAATGCGGTAACCAACAACTTTTCTAAAATGCAGCAGACACATGCCGGCTATTTTATGGCGGCAAATGAGAGGATTAAAATAGGAAACCTTTTAAAAGGAGTGCCGATGGGGTACTGGGGTGGAAACAGCATTGGCGAAGTGACGGGTGTCTGTACAACGGTGCTTGGAAATATTGAACAGATGGTTCCCATGACTTTAGTTAATATCATGAGCGGCGTCATTGGCACGATTGTGTTTACCGTTATGATCATTTTATTTGAATGGCGTGTAGGGCTTACCTCGGCAGCAGGCATCATCGTGTATTTTTTGGTAGTATCTTCTATGGAAAAAAAGTCTGCGGCAGTTGCACCGAATGCGCAGAAGTCGCAGACGGCGCTTACCGCGGCAGTACTGGAATATGTGCAGGGGATGGGCGTGGTCAAGTCCTTCAATCTGAGCGGCAGGGGGGACAAACGGCTGCAGGATGCACTGGAATATAATAGGAAAAGCAGCCTTGACATGGAAAAACTCATGACACCATACACCATGCTGCAGGAGCTTGTGCTTCAGATTGCAGGGCTTGCAATGATGGCGGTATCTGTTATCTGCTGGGCAGATGGTACGATGTCCCTTGCCAATGCGCTGATGTGCATTGTGATGTCCTTTCTCGTGTTCGGGCAGATTAAACTATTCGGCATGGGTATTGCCATGTTGCGCCTGACTTCTGCAAGCATTGACCGCACGTGTCAGACAGAGGAAATGGAGCAGATCGATGAAAAAGGCGGTGTAATCCATCCGGGAAATCATGAAATCATATTCAGCGATGTGCATTTTTCTTACGGGAATACACCTGCCAGGGGCGGGCGGGAAACCCTGCATGGGGTTAGTGCCAAAATCCCGGATAAGACCACCACGGCTGTAATCGGTCCGTCTGGTTCCGGCAAAACTACCCTGTGTAATCTGATTGCCCGCTTTTGGGATGTGGACAGCGGAAGTATCACGATTGGCGGACACGATGTGCGGGAATATACATTGGAGTCTTTAATGGCTCAGATCAGCATGGTGTTCCAGAATGTGTACCTTTTTGCAGATACGGTTGAGAACAATATCAAGTTTGGCAGACCGGAGGCTACCCATGCGGAAGTGGTGGAGGCGGCGCGGAAAGCTTGTTGTGATGATTTTATCGAGAAGCTCCCGGATGGGTACAATACGGTGATCGGGGAGGGCGGCGCCTCTCTTTCCGGCGGCGAGAAGCAGCGGATCAGTATTGCAAGAGCCATGCTGAAAGATGCGCCCATCATTATCCTGGATGAGGCGACCGCCAATGTTGATCCGGAGAACGAAGACCGGCTGCAGAAGGCAATCGAAGAACTGACCAGAAATAAGACCATTATCATGATTGCCCATAGGCTGAAGACTGTGCGAAACGCCGATCAGATCCTGGTGG
This sequence comes from Blautia sp., assembly GCA_023664455.1. Lineage (GTDB taxonomy): Bacteria > Bacillota > Clostridia > Lachnospirales > Lachnospiraceae > UBA3282. The sequence goes on along the minus strand of JAMPFM010000001.1, from coordinate 392,754 downwards.
TGGATGACGGGCAGATCGTGCAGCGCGGCAGACATGAGGAGCTGATTGGTCAGGAAGGGATTTATGCCAATTTTGTGCTTGGACGGAAAGAAGCCATCGGCTGGAATATCGCATGTGAATAAGTTTTTATTGTAAAATTGTACTCTGCCATGTAGAATAATATAGTATGACAGCCAGGATTTAACGTTAAGAGGATATATACAATTCTTCTTCGCCAATATTGTCCACGGATTCAGAGTCAGGAACATAACATCTTTCGGTGAAAATGGGGGATTGCATTATGAAGATAACAGAAAAACAAAAGATTGCCTGTACGGTTCTTGTGGGAATTATGGTGATTGTGTTTGTGGTTTCTGTATTTCGTACCCGAAATCAGGTGGCAATCAATACAGCCCTGAGGGAAGTGGGAACCATAGAGGCGGATAATGCTGCCATGCAGGAAGATATCTTTATAACAGGCGGTTCCCTGCAGATTTTAGAATGTGGAATCGTAGAAGAATGGAAAGAACAGCTTCCAAAAGGGTATGAGATGATTTCCATAGAATATGAAGCGGAAGAAGGAGTAAGGGGCTATTATACGGATGTGTATTTAAAACTGCCACAGATGGCTTATGTGGAGCCTATCCGGGAGTATCGTCTCTCTGCTGAATTGGGAATAGATAGTGATATATTGATAGAGAAGTATGGGATTTGTGCTGAATTGAAAGAAGGAAATGGAAGGCTTCTTTTTTTGGTTCCCGAAGAAATCCAAAAAGCAGGGTTGGCAATTTATTCCTATGTGGAGTCAGATATGGAAAAAAGGGATAACAGCACAAAAATATTACAGGCTGTTTATGAAATACCGGTAGATTGGGAGACAGAGTAAATCATGTGGGTAGTGAAACAAATCATAGAATGGCTCATTGGAAAAGTATTTCGTGCATATTACAGGCTGCTGGGATATGCCGGAATTTTATTATTAGTATTGATTGCGGAAATCATAGGTCTTGCTATTTATCGAAGTGAGGTTCTTGGCTCGGTGGATATTCATAGCAGTACCATCATTACAGATGTCTGCCCAAAGTCAGAGCAGAGTGATTCACATGTGTATGAGTATGAAATGTTACTTGAAAATCATGAAAGCAGGGCGGAACGCATTTATTCTGTCCAGGTGAAGAATCAGGAAGATAAATGGATATCTGGGGAAGTGATTGGAGTATATCAAGGGGCGGAAGACTGGGCAGGAGTAGGAAAAGAAAATGAAATCTGTGTTCCGGCGGGCAGCCAGGTAAAAGTAACGGTTGCACTAAACAAAAGCGATTTAGAAGCAGGGAAAGTAGAAAAACTGACTTTTAAAATCGGATATTCGGGAGAAGAGTCCAGCTTTGAGACAGAATTTCCAATGGCAGGGAAGTGAGAGACGAAAGCGATTCCTGACAGGAGCGGCAGACGCAAATTTAAGATTTGCGTCGCCTCTTCGCGACAAGTCGCTCAGAAATGAGGAATAGGATGACAAAGTGGAAAATAGCCGTAAAAGTAATTTGTTTCATCATTGCCATATTGATTGTGCTGCTGTTGATAGTCTATAGGAATCATCAGATCCGCTTAAAAAAGGAAGAGGCGCTGCGTTCGCCATTGGGGCAGCTCGTGGAAGTTGACGGTCATAATATGAGCGTTTATATCGAGGGAACGGGCGATACAACGCTTGTTTTTATGTCCGGCGGCGGCACCTGTTCTCCAATCTTGGATTTCAAATCCCTCTATTCGCTTTTGAGTGATGAATATAAAATTGTCGTTGTAGAGAAATTCGGATATGGTTTCAGTGATATCGTCGATAAAAGCAGGGAAATTGATTCGATACTTGAGGATACAAGAACTGCACTTGCGAATGCAGGGCTTACTGCACCGTATGTCCTTTGTCCCCACTCTATGTCAGGACTAGAAGCCCTGTATTGGGCACAGAAATATCCCGATGAGGTATCTGCGATTATCGGACTTGATATGGCTGTACCGGAATATTACGACGATATGAGCATAAATATACCACTTATGCGTGCTGCAAGCACGGCGGCAAGTATCGGCATTACTCGCTTCATTCCGGGAATTTCGGATAGCGACGCTATAAAATACGGTACATTATCGGACGAAGAAAAAGAGAGATACAGGGCTGTTTTTTACAGCCGGACGGCAACAGTGACAATGATAAATGAGACCGAATGCGTCAAGGAAAATGCCAAAAAGGTAAAGCGCATGGGAGTGCCGCAGCTTCCAATGCTGCTGTTCATTTCGGACGGCTCAGGCTCAACAGGATTTGATAAGGAAATCTGGCGCAAGATACCAATAGAGTATCTTTCGCAAGCGCCAAATGGTAACTATGTGGAATTGGATTGTCCGCATTATGTCCATGATTATGAGTTCGATGCGATAAGCGAGGATATGAAGGCATTTTTGTGGGATTTATAGCAAATAGGGTATTGATAAACACCGGTTTAGGGGGCATTAAGTTAAAATGAATAAAATAATAGCAGGTATAGGGGCTTTGATAGTGACAATTTCTGTATTATTATTTGCTATCTGTATGTTGGTTTCCTTTTCCTTTGGTAGCTATTTTGTATGTATGTTATTACCCATTGGATACATAATGATGACCGCTGGTTTTTGTAATGAAAGTGATGAAGAACATAGAGTGGCGGCTAATGTTGGAATGATATTTGCCGCGGTTTATACTGTTTTAGTATTTCTGGTGTATTTTGCCCAGACTACCTCGGTTCGATTGGATTCACTTGATGAGCAGGCTATGGGAATGCTTGACTATGCAAGAGGCGGATTGTTTTTTAACTATGACTTACTTGGATATGGTATGTTGGCGCTTTCGACTTTTTTCATCGGGCTTACAATCGATACAAAGACAAAAGCGGATAAGTGGTTAAAGTATCTGATGCTGGTTCATGGCGTATTCTTTTTTTCCTGTTTTATTCTGCCAATGACAGGAATATTTAACGCTATGTCAGATGGGGAAACGAACATGGGCGGAGTCATAGCGCTTGAATTTTGGTGTGTTTATTTTACCCCGATTGGTATTTTATCGCTGATACATTTTAGAAAAAGCAATCAATAAATACCATCAATTCCCTCATACCTTACTCTCTTTCTATACAGCAAACGTCCAATCCCAGTATATTTGCAATATACAGTGCTTTTCCGATTTCTGCTGTTGCTTTTCCCTCTCTAAATCAGAAATAAATGAGCTGACTGAAAATTGATTTCCGTGATTCAAAGCTATTTTAAGTTGCAAGATTGCACTATATCAAGTAAAATAATGCAGTATGGGCAACTGAAAATCTGTGGAGAAGAATTGCAATGACAAATCAAGAAATATTTCAAATTGCATTACAACAATCAGCATATGACTGTAATTGCAATGCAGGTGATTTTTTATTATCTGAAAATAAAGTCGTTTTGTCACAGGCGAATGAAAAAGCAAGGGCATATCTTCCGCTTCCCTTGGAATGTGATTTGGTATCCTATGGCAATAATATTGTTGCGCAGGTCAGCCCAAGAACGAAAGAGGTTGTTCAATGGTATATAAACAAATATGCGACCGCACGTTGCTTTGAATCGCCTAATGTGATTGCCTTAAATGAGAAATTGGCGGAATTTGGATATAAAATCTGCTTTATGGCGGAGTATTTTCTACCCGACATAAACAAACTTAAAGAGCAGCCCTGCGATTATGAGCAAAAGATTCTATTTCCTGAAGATTTTCAACAATATTATACGGATGAATGGGGAAATGCTTTGTGCAAAGACAGAAAACATCTGGACAAACTCGCTGTGGGAGCATTTCATCATGGCAGACTTATAGGGCTTGCAGGTTGTTCCGCTGATTGCGAAATGATGTATCAAATCGGTGTTGATGTCCTGCCCGAATATAGAAGAAAAGGTATTGCGTCCTCACTCACAAGTAAACTTGCAATGAAAATATTGGAACTTGGGAAGGTGCCGTTTTATTGTGCCGCATGGTCGAATATTCAATCAGTTCGTAATGCAATCAAATGTGGTTTCAGACCTGCGTGGGTAGAACTTACAGCAAGGGATAACGATTTCGTTAATAAAATGAACAGGTAAGGATTATAAAAATGAAAAATTATGTGGTTGACAGCTACGAAAATTACAAGGAAGAAAATCGTCTGACAACAAATAATGCAAGAAAAATAGAATTTATTACCACCGCCAGGATACTTGACGAACACCTTGACAGAAGATGCAGGGTTTTAGACTGTGCCGCGGGAACGGGAATATATGCTTTTTATCTTGCAGGTAAGGGGCATATGGTTACGGCAACGGATATTACACCGAGGCATATTGGTATCATAAATGAGCAAAAAGTAAAAAAACATTTTCAAATTGAGACGGCAGTTTTAGATGCAACGGATATGTCTGTTTTTGAAGATAATTCATTTGATATTGTTTTAAACATGGGACCGTTTTATCATTTGATTACAGAAAGTCAAAGAGAAAGATGTCTGTCAGAGTGTATCAGGGTATTAAGAAAAGGGGGATTGCTTGTAACCGCATATATACCCAGATTTTATGTATTTCAGTACGTTGCGGTGAGTGATGAAAAATTTTTGAATGCAGCGTTAGCAAAACAGCTTATTGAAACGGGAGTGCTTCGGCATGACGATGAAAATTGTTTTTGGACGGACACCTATTATTCATCAAAAGAAGAAATGGAAGTTCTGTATCAATCGCACCAGTTAAGTGTAATAGACCATTTTGCACAGGATGGGCTGGCTCCATTATTACATGAGAAAGTTGATGGCTGGAGTGAGGAAAAATTTAAAATATGGTGTGATTATCATTACAGTATATGCCGAGAATCCTCTGTTTTAGGTTCCAGTAATCATGTGGTCATTATAGGCACAAAATAATATAATGCGGGTAAGTCATAAGATTAGTCAAGCTTCTTATCTTTCTCAATTTATCATATTCCCTGCCCGCCTGAGAATGCCATAAACAAGAAGCCCCCCTGTTATGATATTAACAGTAATACCCAATACAATGCTCCGGCTTGTTAATTCCACGCCATTATATCCAGAAAAGGCATACAGATAGTACATAAAATCTAGATACGATACATATCTGCCAAAGAACTGACTGAACAAATTATTGATTAATAAAACAATCAGCGAAGCGCACATCATACTGGATATGTTCGCCATATATAGGGACAGAAATACGAAAAATAAAACCATTGTTGTTTGTGGAAAAGCCAACAGCAGTATTTGTAAAAGATATTCCTGCATATTATCGAAAATATGCGTCCCCCACCATAGAAAGCCGGTTCCGATACTAAAGGTTATCACAAAGAAAAAGCATATCATTGCAACAATGAAAATACTGATAGTTTTTGCTGTTAAGAGCTGCTTTTTGGAAATGCCATTCAATAAGGGCTGTATAAACATACCGTCCGCCCTTTCCCCGCATATCAAAACTGCACTGATAAAGCTGAGGAATAATGTGCCAATGATATCGATATAGGATTGTATACACATTGCTGGAAATCTGCCGCCTGCATAGTATTCCATCATGTTGTCCGCGGAATCTGCTGCACATTGGAATGCATTGGAAATGATAATTGCCGCCATGATAATAAAAAATAAGGATAATAGCTTTTGTCTTTTTAGCCGCATAAATTGGATATTCAATAATCTTATAACCATTTTGTCACCTCATTTAAAAGTCTATTTTTTCTATTTTATAGAAAGAAATCTGGTAAAAAGCAGCCCCATATAGCGCCATAACGAAGATTCCTATCAGAGTTTCGCTTAATTGCATTGTTTGAAATTCATAGGAAAACGTCCAAAGATTGAGGTAATACCCAATCCAGATTTTTTGTAAAGGCAGGATACCGGAGCCGTAAATAAAGGAGTCCATTAACAGATAAATGATTATGAAACATATGGTTTTCCATGTGCTGCGGGTGTAAACGCAAAGTACGATTATCCCAAGCATTATAACGGACATATAGACTCCCGATAGCAGATATTTCATGATAGTCCTGGTTACGGCGGATAGTTCAAAAATGGCATAGCCCCACCGCATAAAGGCTGTCGTATAATTTAGGAAAGCTGTCGTTAAAACAAAAATCATTGACAGACTGATGGCAACGCGGATTTTTGATTTTAGTATCCTGCTGCGGGTTGCCCCATGCAATAAGGGCTGATAAAGCATTTTGGTTTTATCTTCTTCACAAATAAATAACGTCAGTAGGAATACCTGAAAAAGAATGCCCACTGTCCCGACATAAAAGCGCATCATAAATTCGGGGAAGTTTTTTTCTCCGACAATCCCAATGTTGATATTTAACATTTCTTCCATTTGGGGCGTCGAAATAAGAAAAGCATAAAAGAAAGAAGCTGTAAAAAAACAGGCAAAAAAAAGATAGATTAACTTTTGCCTGCCGATTTTTTGTAGATATAATTTCGTTAATGGATGCATGTTATACGCCCCCTGTCAATTTTAGAAAAATATCCTGTAAGGAATTTTTGCGCATGGAAAGATAGCGGATATGCAAATGGTTTCGGATAAGATTTTTGATAAACTCATCAAAATCTATCTTTTCGAGCCTGATTGTAAACTGGTTTCCTTTTTGCGATATCAGACGGATTCCGTGGCACTGGGAAAGGACATTTTTTGCGGTTTTAGCTTCTTCCAATATGCAGTCAACGATGTTTGTCGTTTCGGATAAAATTTCTTCTGTTTTTCCCTGCAAAATACTTTTTCCTTTATTTAAGATTAAAATGTCAGTGCAGAATTTTTCCATGTCATGCAGCTGGTGCGAGGAAACGATAAAAGTGGTGTTTTTTTCTTCTGCCAGATTACAGATTAGCCGGTAAAGATTAATCTGTCCCTGCGGATCCAGTCCGTTTGCAGGTTCGTCTAAAATAATAAGTTTCGGGTATCCCAGCATGGCTCTTGCCAACGCCAGTCTTTGCTTCATTCCAAGAGAAAATGTTTTTACTTTCTTGTCTGCATGGTTTGTAAGTCCTACATACTCAAGTAATTCCATGACTTGTCTGTCAGGGATATTCTGGTATAGATGTGCAAAACATTCTATGTTTTCTCTTGCAGTCAGCTCTTGATAAAAACAGGGCGTATCAAGTGCGGCGCCTACTTGGGACAATGCGAGTCCAGGATTTTCATCTAAAGATATATTATCTATGATAATTTCCCCATTGTCTTTAGCGCATAAGTTGGTAATCATTTTTAAGGTGGTAGTTTTCCCAGCCCCGTTTGTCCCCAGGAGTCCCATGATATTGCCGGGCATGAGTTCAAAGCATACGTTTTCAACGGCAGTTTCTACAGTGCGTCTGGTTTTTTGATAGGATTTTCTTAGATTCTGTACGCTGATTATTTTTTCCATTTTCTAATCCTCCCGATAATGACAAATAGTAGGATTCCAATCACTTCCCCAAGTGCATTACCTATAAAGTTCTGCATATGAAGCACATCGTCCCATACATAATCCCCGGTAATTAATTTCGTTACATAGTTTCCAAGGATTACCAGGAACAAAAATAGCGCTATGCAATCCCAGATATTGCATTTTAGGAATGTCCCCATTAGCGCTGGAATCCAGAGGATGACTAACCACAATAGCAGAATAGGCAGACCATAGCGGAAAATCCAGAATGTGCCCGTTCCCATAAGATAATACCGGGTAATCTGTATGGTGGAAAGAAGACAGAATGTACCAATGCTTATCACTGTCATGGCAATACAGATTTTGTTTTTCCTACAGGTTGCAAGAACATAGATAAAACTATCTGCAAATAAGCAGGATGTTCCTGTGATGAAAGACCATGTAATTTTTTTATTTACCGCCAAATCCACAATGATGCAGATAAATATGGCAATCAAGCTAAGAATCCCCAGCCCATATAGCAGATACATTTTCTTGGTTTTTTTCAAAAATCTTTTTACATCGGAAACTTCTGTCGTCTGCGTTTCCGTTTCCAGTTTAAAGGCCATATTCTGATAGATTTCATTACAATCTGCACACTGTTCTAAATGGCTTTCTATGCTCTCTTTGGAAACATCGCTTACCATATTGTCCACATAGAGAGGAAGTAAATCTCTTACAATCTCACAAGCTAATTCTCTGTCCATTCTTTCATTCCTTTCATGATTTTTTGTTTTCCCCTGTAATAAGTTACCCTTGCCCAATTTTCCGTTTTCCCCAGGATATTCGCAATCTCAGAAAATTGTAATTCCCCTGCAAGCCGCAGATACATAACTTCTCTTGTGATATCGTCTAAATTGTGCATAAGGCGGAAAATTTCTATTTTTTCCAAATGATCCAGACTTTTATTTTCAACGTTTTCCCTGGAAGGTATGGTATCGTCTAGCGGGGCGGTCTGGTGTCTTTTTTTTCTTTCCAGTTCTTTATACCAAAGTTTCTTTGCAATCCCGCATAGCCAGACGGAAATTTTGCAGTCGCCTTTGAATTTGTCAATTCCTTTAATTGCCTGGAAGAATGTTTCCTGCGTCAGTTCCTCGGCAACCCTGCTATCCCTTGTCAGACTGCAGAGATATTTGTATACCGATTGGGCGTTTTCGCGATATATTTCATCCATTTTTTCTTTATCCATAGCTGCACCTCATTGTGTTAGTTCTTTTCCAGTGCAATTCGTTACAATTATTTATAAAATTTTTTGGGGATTTTAGCAATAGGAAGTACTCCCTGAATCCCAGGCAGAAGATAAATGAAAAAAGACCCCATATTTTCTATGAGGTCTTAAAACCTTGAATAAAATAGGTGGGGTGACTGTTCCCACATCTCCAACTAGGGCGACGGCTGCCCGTTCCGTCCTCTGATTTTATTCAATATAGTTTATGTCTTTCCATTCTCATTATACATTATTGTGGTAAACTGTCAAGTTTTATCAATGTTCCGTTGGATATGAAGTTTTTCACACGATGAGGATTTAGTACATACATAGATCTTGCATAATAAATATTTTGTAAACTTACACGAACAGCGACTTTTACAAATTCTCCATCTAAAATATATTCCTTCGTAAATTCTATAGAATCATCTTTGGGATTCTTCCCTACATAATCGGGAGTGGCTATGATGTATTCTATATCATTTCCATATTTTGCGAAATCTTTAGGATGTGAGGATTTCATGTGTTCGATATTTGAATTAGCTATATAGATGGGGGTTCCTATCGGGATATCAAGCCCTAGAGTTTCTATTATTTCGGCTGAAAATTCGCCGATTTTCTTACGTGTCATGGATTATAAAGTCAAGCCTCTCTGAGATTTTTAAGTTATAAAAGAAAGTTGTATTGTTGCGCATTGATATAATTTAATTCTATCGTACTAAAATTGGAAACGCAATACTATTTTTTATTGTTTTTCCCATCCTCAAATGTGCTATAATAAAAACCACAGAAACATAAAAGAGGAGGAAAACCGATGTATTATTTTACGGACGATTGCCTGATTGGCATGGAAATGATTGATAATGAACATAGGGAGCTTTTCCGGATTATAAACGAGACGCAGGAATTGCTGGAAAATGAGATTCTGGAGGATAAATACGACCGTATCCGGGTCATGTTAGAGCGTCTGAAAGATTATGCGGAAGAACATTTTGCGCATGAAGAAAATTATATGGCAGGCATTCATCATCCCGAATTGAATATACAAAAGCAGCAGCATCTGGTATTTTCTACGAAAATCAGCGAGGCGGACGCCGTGGTTGACGGGCGGGACCAGCAGGAGTTTTTAGAGGATTTGTTAAAGTATCTTGTGAAGTGGCTCTACCGGCATATCATCGGTTCTGATTTGATGATTGGGAAGATGCGCCCGCTTGAGGAAATTCATAAAATACAGGAGTTTACGGATGAATACCTGACGGGAATCCCGGTAATAGATAAGGAGCATAAGGAATTATTCCGTATTATCGGAGATGCGCAGCGGCTGATTGCAGACGAGTATATGGCGGATAAATATGATGATATCATACATCTTATCAAGGAGTTAAAGGATTATACGAAGTTTCATTTTGAAGATGAAGAAGAGTATATGAAAAAGATTGACTATCCGGGGCTGGAAGCGCAGAAAAGGGCGCACGATGCATTTGTGGGAAGGCTTGAGGAAATTGATTTGGATAAGATGGATGAAAATCAGCAGGAAACGCTGGAAGAGTTGATGAATTTTCTGACGGAATGGCTCATAAACCATATTTTAAACAGTGATAAAAAGATTGGAAATTTCTAAAATAGGCTTGACAGAAATACAAAAAGCAGTTAAAATAGCATTTGTTCGCAGGAATGGCGGAATTGGCAGACGCGCACGGTTCAGGTCCGTGTGATAGCAATATCATGAGGGTTCAAGTCCCTTTTCCTGCATTATGCTATTGATAAGGAATCATAGAGAAAAGTACCGTTTTGCGGTACTTTTTTTGCAAATAGCCTGGGAGGGTAAGTTATGAAAAATAAGAAATGGATTATTTTGCCGGTAGTTTTGTTGCTATTGGTATTGGGCGCCTGCGGAAATGGTGCAGGGGATATGGAAGTTATGTCTGAGGAAACATCGGATATATCGTCGGAAGAATTATTGGTGCATTCTTTAGATTATCTGTTAAGCGGCAGGGATGAGGGGCAGGAAGTCCGGTTACAGGAAGTTAAGATGACGGAAGATGTGCAGCCGGAGGCAGCAGGAGAAAAAGAGGTCGTTATCTATTATGGAAACGGTGCTTCTGATGAATTAAAAGAAGAGTTATTATACATGGAGCAGATAACGGCGGATGAGTTGGTTGATGCACTGATTCGGCATAACATTATACCGCTGGGGACGGAGGTAAACTCTTTTGAGGAGCAGGAGTCTGAAGCGGGGAAAACGCTTTTTCTGGATTTATCCAGGACATTCCAGGAATATTTAAGGACGATGACGGCGGAAGGCGAGCAAATCATTATCTCATCGGTAGTAACCACCTTTCTGAATGCGTATGATGCAGAGAAAATAGTTATTACGGTGGACGGCGATGTTTTAGAGACAAATCATGCGGCATATGAGGAGCCTTTGGAGTCGCAGGATAGAGTGGAATAAGGAAAGAAAGGGGTATCAAAATGGCGGAAGTATCAGAAAGGGAACAATTAATTTTTGACATTGCCCAGGTAGAGTGGGATATGTTTCAGCATGTTTATAATACCGGAGGGCGCGCTTCCTGTCAGGACGATCCGGATACGTTTTTCCGTATGAGGATGAGTCAGTGGATGGTCTATTCAGATGCGCTGCTTCATAGTTATATGGAAGATTGTAAGCGGGCATATGAGGAAGGCAGGAATCTGATTTTTGAAAAATACGGCAGGATGATGGAAAGCACATTTCCAGAGGAATATGAAAAGATTAAGGAATATCTGCCCGATGTGGATGGGAAAAAGGAGCTGGCGGAGCAGATTGTCAGAGTCCACTTAGAATGGGACGCCAAGGTACTTGCGCAGTATCCGCATATCCGGGAAAGGGGAAGACTTGCCACGACGGCGGAAGATAATGCCGTAGACGGTTCTTCGATGGAAAGTTATCTGCGGGCGGAATTGCTTACTTATTCTACGGGGACGCTGGAGCTGTTATGGCAGGAAACCGAGACCGCTTACCGGGAAGGCGGGAATTTATTAAAACAGATTATCGCCAATGAGACATTATTTTACGGTTATCAGTCCCTTGAAGATGCGGAAGCAAAACTGAGCTAGAAATGCAAACGTCTGTTCACTTCGTTGCGCAGGCGTTTTTTCATTAATATCGTAATCAGGGTGATGTCAATAATCACGCATACGGTTAAAACCACCGCCGACCAGGTGATACTATAGGGCACATCGAGAAAGCGTTTAATCAGAAGTTCCAGGGCGATGCACAGGATAGGAACCTCGATAAAGAGATAGAGAGAGCCGGTTAAAATGTTGAACGGGAATTTCCGTGCAAACAGGGTAAATAGTTCAATCAGGGCAGTAATTAGAATGACGATGGGCAGACCGAGCTGCCAGAACCATTCTGAGACGATGGTCAGATAAGTAAGCAGGTATAAATAGACTCCCACGGCGGCGCCGTCGAAGAGAAGAATCAGATAAACGGGCGTTTTCGTGGTAAACATTGCCGGAAATGCAAAGAAAAACAGGCAGATGCAGATACCGATGATCATAAAAGACCAGCGGGAACTCTGGAACACCAGCAGGTTTAAAAGCAGACAGGTAATGCTTGTGGCGGATAAAATCACTGTCAACAGGATGCCGAAATCTTTTTTCTGCAGATTCTCTACCTGTCCTCTGGAAACCGGATAGGGTTCAGAAATGGTTTCCGGGGATATATGGCGGGGGTTTATGACTGGCGTGTTGCACAGGGGGCATTCTTTTAATGACGCCTCTAGCTCGACGCCGCAGTTTACACAATAAGACATAAGTAAGGCTCCTTTTTCTATTGTCTGATATCTCTGTTGCTTTCAATGGTGACATGGATTCCGTCCTGCACCAGTTTGCGGAAGAAATTCCGTTCCACGTCCGCTTCCGCGATGCTGCTGGCGAAATTAATCGTCAGTGTATCTTCAAAGCTGATAATCGCGCAGTTGGTACGGGAGGAAAAGGGTTGTCCCATATAGATATCGAACCGCTCGATATAGGGTTTCATATCTTCCGGTACTTTCAATGCGCCCATATTCGTCAGCCCGGCGGAAGAATTTTTATCCTGCACTTTGGTATAAAAAGTACGGACGACGAAATCCTTAATAAAGAGAGGCACGACGCGGATAACCGGATTTCGCTGCGTCGCCGCGTTGGTCGTGATGTCGCCGCGCAGGAATTTTTCATTGATATAATATTTCATGTAATTGTGCACATGTACGACGATTTCCTCAAAAGTATAATCGCCAAGCCGTGGGTCTATGGATGGATAGACCATCGTAATGAAATTGCGGAGCGTCTTAGACGGAAAAAAACGTCGCAGATTGACCGGCATCGCAATTCTGACGGGACGCGGCTTGTGGGGATACGTATTTTTACGTGTGATACTTTCCTGATATTCGTGCTCCTGCTTCTGTAACAGGGCATAGAGCAAAACCGCGTTCAGATATTCGGTAAGCGTCGCATGATACTTCGAGGCAACCTGCATGACTTCCCTGACGGACATGATACCGTCGATGATATTTAAGGTGTAAAAAGGCTCTTTGGTGCCACGGACGCGATAGGTTTTTTCGCTGGGGCGCGGCGGCCTTACACGGGCGTTGGCATAACGCATATAGGCGTCTTCTAACTCTTCCGGGTCGGGCGCATCGTGGATGTCTAACACAAATCCCGAAGGAGTGATGGGGTGTCCTAAAAGTCCGAGATAGACGGCAATCATGGTCTGTAACACGCACATGCCGCCGGTGCCGTCGCCCAGACAGTGATGCGCTTCTAAGGAAATCCGGTTCTGATAATAATAGATTCGGAGCAGATAGCGGTTATTTGCCTTAAAGGGCATGGGCATACACGGATTCTTGATATCCGGCATGACATAAGGACCGGGACGGTTATTGGGTTCTAAGTAACGCCAGAACACCCCTTTCCTGATGGCGACTTTATAAGTCGGGAAACGGGGAAGCGTCATGTCCAGCGCCTTTTGCAGAATATCTGGCTGCACCGTTTCCTTTAAAACGACTGACAGCCGGTAGACGGAAGAAAAATCCTTCCGCTGCAAGGTCGGATAGACAATGGCGGATAAATCCAGCTTGTACCAGATTTCCTTTTTTTGTTTTGGCACAGTCATTTTCCCAGCATTTGGACGCGACATAATAACTCCTTGTTATATAGGAAATTTTTTCAATACAGCGGAAGAATGCGCAGCATTCTTCCCAAGATAATTGCGCAAGCAATTTTCTTGTATTATACCACAGGAAAAGGAATTTATGGTACAATTATGTAAAATACATTGCATTTCTATTTTATGATATTGATAAAAAGGGGATATTTTATGGCGATTGCGGAAAAAAGAAACCAGAATTTGATGAATCTTATCAGAAAAGTGCATGGGATTGTGGAAAATACGGATATTGAGAAGCACAGACAGTCGCAGGATTATTTCGGCAGCCTGCTGGGCAATCATAAAGAAGTAGGAATGAAAGAAGTCGATTTTAACGGGATTCATGGCGAATGGATATCCGTCAACAGGGCGCATATGAAAAAGTATATGATTCTATACTGTCATGGCGGTGGCTATTCCACGGGAAGCAGTATTTATGCCAGAACGCTGACGACGAAACTGGCGTCTTCTACGTCTATGGACGTGATTTGTTTCGATTACAGGCTGGCGCCCGAACATCCTTATCCCTCGGCGTTAGAAGACGCCGTGAAGGTATGGGATTATCTGATGCTCTTAGGGTATGGGGCGAGGGATATCATCATAGCGGGGGATTCTGCGGGCGGCAATCTGGCGCTTGCCTTGGTTTTAAAATTGAAACAGGAGGGAAGGCTGCTGCCAAGGGGGGTTATTTTGATGTCGCCTTGGACGGATTTGACCGTTTCCGGGGAATCCCATGTATCTAAGGCAGCGTTTGACCCGGTCTTAAACGCGGATTATTTACAGGAAATGATTGCCAATTATGCGTCGGATAAAGATTTACAGGACCCCTTGATATCCCCGCTGTTTGGCGACTATGCCGGTTTTCCGCCGACTTATATTCAGGCTGGCGATAATGAGATTCTTCTAAGTGACTCTCTCATGCTGCATACGCGGCTGATGAAGGCCAACGTATCCGTCAAGATGGATATTTTTCCGGGAATGTGGCATGTATTCCAGATGTCGCCGTTTAAGACGGCATATGAGGCAATGGATAAAAACGCGGAATTTATTTACGATATCTGTCGCTAATCAATATTATGTGAAAAATTTCACAAATGGTTGAGGGAAATTTGTATAGAAAAAAGGATTTTGGGAAAAAAGACAGAATACTATAATCAAGGGGAAAGAAAGGCGTTTCTATGAACATAAGGGAAAGTTTGGAGCAGTGGGAAAAAGAATATTTAAGTCCCTACGCAATGCTCAGCATGAATTCCAAGGGAAGGAGCAAACCGGAGGAGCAATGCGATATCAGACCGGTGTTCCAGAGAGACAGGGATAGGATTATACATAGCAAATCCTTTAGACGGCTGAAGGATAAGACGCAGGTATTCCTGACGCCGGAAGGGGACCACTACAGGACGCGTCTGACGCATACCTTAGAGGTCAGCCAGAATGCCCGTACCATTGCCAAAGCCTTACAACTCAATGAAGACTTGGTAGAGGCGATTGCGCTGGGGCATGATTTGGGTCATACGCCTTTTGGACATGCTGGGGAGCGCGCTTTAAACAGAGTCTGCCCTTATGGGTTTCGTCACAATGAGCAGAGCGTCAGAACGGTGGAACTGCTGGAAAAAGATGGACAGGGTATCAATCTGACTTATGAGGTAAAGGATGGAATTTTGAATCATCAGACATCAGGAATGCCGGAAACATTAGAAGGCAGAGTAGTCAGATTTTCCGATAAAATCGCGTATATCCATCATGATATGGACGACGCTATCCGGGGCGGAATTTTGAAAGAATCCGACGTGCCGGAAGAAATCGGGGAAGTCATCGGCTATAGCTGCGGCGCCAGACTGGATTATTTTATCCATGACATCGTGACGACCAGCCGGGGAAAGAACGATATCCTCATGTCCCCGAATGTGGAAACAGCCATGCAGAAATTACGGAAATTTATGTTTGAAAACGTTTATCAGAATCCGGTTGCCAAGAGTGAAGAAGGGAAAGCGGAAGAACTGATTGAGACATTATACCATTATTATTTGCAGCATACCGAAAAGCTGCCAGTTTTTTTACATCGTCTGCTGGATAAGGGAGAGCCAGTGGAAAAGATTGTATGCGATTATATTGGCTCCATGACGGATAGATTTGCGATTGCCACCTACCAGAATCTTTTTATTCCTAAGACCTGGCATGGTTAAGTGAAATCATGGGGATAGAAATCGTGAGGATACGGAAGATTTCGGCCAATGGGATTGAGGTGTTAAAGGAGTATTATGTATTATCCGGATGAATTGATAGAGGAAGTAAGGGCGAAAAATGATATTGTAGACGTGATTTCCGGATATGTCCGTATACAGAAGAAGGGCAGCAGTTATTTCGGGCTTTGCCCTTTTCATAGTGAGAAGTCCCCGTCTTTTTCCGTCTCGCCGGATAAGCAGATGTATTATTGTTTCGGCTGCGGGGCGGGCGGCAATGTCTATACATTTCTGATGGCTTATGAGAACTGCTCCTTCCAAGAAGCGGTCAAAGAGCTGGCGGACCGCGCAGGCGTGGCGCTGCCTGAGATGGAGTATTCTGAGGAAGTTAAGAAACGGGAAAGTAAAAGGGCGAAACTTTTAGAAGTGAGCAGGGAAGCGGCGAAATATTTCTATTATGTCCTGCGCACGCCGAAAGGAAACATCGGCTATCAGTATTTATCGGGCAGACAGTTAAGCGACGAGACCATGAAAAAATTTGGTCTGGGTTTTGCCGGCGTTACCAACAATGAGCTGACAGGATATCTGCGCTCGAAAGGGTATCCAGATGAATTGATTCAGGAAGCCGGGCTTGCCAGCTTTGATGAAAAGCGGGGAATGCGCGATAAATTCTGGAACCGCGTCATGTTTCCGATTCAGGATATCAATCACAAAGTCATCGGATTCGGCGGCAGGGTGATGGGAAGCGGGGAGCCGAAATATCTAAATTCCCCGGAAACTTTGATTTTTGATAAGGGCAGGAATCTCTACGGGCTGAATTTTGCCAGGACGTCGAGAAAGAATAATATTATTTTATGTGAAG
This sequence comes from Blautia sp., assembly GCA_023664455.1. Classification (GTDB taxonomy): domain Bacteria; phylum Bacillota; class Clostridia; order Lachnospirales; family Lachnospiraceae; genus UBA3282. The sequence continues at coordinate 375,885 of JAMPFM010000001.1, read as the reverse complement.
GCTATATGGACGTCATCGCCATGCATCAGGCGGGCTTTACCCAGGCGGCGGCGTCGCTTGGCACTGCGTTTACGGCGGGACAGGCGAATCTGCTGCGGCGTTATACGCAGGAAGTATTGCTTGCTTACGATAGCGACGGCGCGGGCGTCAATGCCGCGCTGCGGGCGATTCATATTCTGAAAGAGAGCGGACTGCGGGGCAGAGTCGTGAATATGTCGCCGGCAAAGGACCCGGATGAGTTTATTAAGGCAAATGGCGCAGAGGCTTTCCAGGAAAGAATCGACCAGGCGGAAAATAGCTTTTTCTTTGAGCTGCGGATTCTAGAAAGGGATTATGACTTGGGCGACCCGGATGCCAAAACCAGATTTTACAGGGAAATCGCCAAGAAGCTCTGTACCTTTGAAGAAGCGGTAGAACGTGAAAATTATATGGAAGCCGTGGCGGACAAGTATCGTATCGGGTTAGAAAATTTGCGGAAGCTGACGGCATCTTATGCGGCGCAGACTGGATACATCAAGCCGGTGGAAAGACCGAAACCCACGACGGCGCGTAAGAATATTCCAGAGGAAAATGTCAAAAAGTCACAAAGACTGCTGTTGACATGGATAACGGAAGAACCGTCTCTATATCAAGAGATTAAAAAGTATATCCAAGTGGAAGACTTTACCGAGGAGTTATATCAGAAAGTTGCAGGACGGCTTTTTGAAGATATGGAGCAGGGGATTTTCAATCCGGCGTCCTTGGTAAATATGTTTCAGGATGAGGAAGAGCAGCGGGAAGTGGCGGCGTTATTTAATACCAGATTACAGGAGATGGAAACGGACGCGGAGCGGGAAAAAGTGCTGCATGATATTATTTATACGGTGAAAAAGAATAGTTTTGAATATTATTCCGGCAGGATGGGAGCGGATGTCAATGCGCTAAATCAAGTGATCTCAGCGAAAAAAGCGCTGGAAGAACTTAGCAAAACGCATATTTCCCTGCATTAAAGGCAAAAATAATCGCAAATGCTTAACCCGGAAAAGGAAGGATGGGCCAAGGAATGGACGAAAATGTACAGGCAAAGTTTGAAGAGCGTCTTAACGAACTCTTAAATATTGCTAAGAAGAAAAAGAATGTTCTGGAATATCAGGAAATCAGCGACTTTTTTCATGATTTATCACTGGAAGAGGAGCAGTTTGATAAAATTCTGGAAACATTGGAGCAAAATAACGTAGATGTCCTGCGGATTATCGAGACAGACGAGGTAGATGATGAGGAAATCATTCTGACGGAGGAGGATGAAGTCGATGTGGAGAATATCGACTTGTCCGTACCGGACGGCGTCAGCATTGAAGACCCGGTCAGAATGTATCTGAAGGAAATTGGGAAAGTGCCGCTGCTTAGCGCAGAGGAAGAGATAGAGCTTGCCCAGAAGATGGAAATGGGCGATGAGGAAGCCAAGAAGCGTCTTGCAGAAGCCAATCTCCGTCTTGTGGTCAGCATTGCGAAAAGATATGTAGGGCGCGGAATGCTCTTTCTGGATTTGATTCAGGAAGGAAATCTGGGTCTGATTAAGGCAGTCGAAAAATTTGATTACCGCAAGGGCTATAAATTTTCTACCTATGCGACATGGTGGATTCGTCAGGCGATTACAAGGGCGATTGCGGATCAGGCGCGGACCATCCGTATTCCGGTGCATATGGTAGAAACCATCAATAAATTAATCCGGGTAAGCAGGCAGTTATTACAGGAGCTTGGAAGAGAACCAACCCCGGAGGAAATTGCCGAGGAAATGAATATGCCGGTGGAAAGGGTACGGGAAATCTTGAAGATATCCCAGGAGCCGGTTTCTTTAGAGACGCCGATTGGGGAAGAGGAAGACAGCCATCTGGGCGATTTTATTCAGGATGATAATGTGCCGGTGCCGGCGGACGCCGCCGCTTTTACCCTGTTAAAAGAGCAGTTGGTCGAAGTGCTTGGCACTTTAACGGAAAGAGAACAGAAAGTGCTGCGGCTGCGTTTCGGTCTGGACGACGGACGCGCCAGAACGCTTGAGGAAGTCGGAAAAGAGTTTAGCGTTACCCGTGAGCGTATCCGTCAGATTGAGGCGAAGGCGCTTAGGAAGCTGCGCCATCCGAGCAGGAGTCGCAAGTTAAAGGATTATCTGGATTGATGAGAGAGAAGATAGTCCTTTCCCAAAGATTAAAGGCAGCGGCTGGTCTGGTAACGAGGGGAAACCGCGTCTGCGATGTGGGGTGCGACCACGGTTTCGTGCCAATTTATCTGATTTTAGAGGGGATTAGTCCGAAAGCGCTTGCCCTGGACGTTAGAGAAGGACCGTTAGAACAGGCGAGGGAACATATAAAAGCGTATCGCCTGGAAGCATACATAGAAACGAGACTTTCGGATGGACTCTATGCTTATCGGTGCGGGGAGGCGGATTCTTTTATCTGCGCCGGCATGGGCGGCAGACTGATGCAGCGGATTCTGGAAGCGGATAAGGACAAAACGGAGTCTTTCCAGGAACTGATTCTACAGCCTCAGTCAGAGATAGAGCAGTTTCGCCATTTCCTAAGGGGACAGGGATATTCGCTTGTAGAAGAGAATATGATAGAGGAAGACGGAAAATTTTATCCAATGATGAAAGCTGTTAAGGGGAAAAAGAAAAGTCTACCCTATGGGGAGAGTAAAGAAGTATTATGGTATCAACGGATGGAAGACCGCTATGGACCGCATCTTTTATGGGAAAAACATCCGGTATTGTGTCGTTATATCCAGCGGGAGGCGCATATCTGCGAAGAGATTCTAAAGCAGCTTGAGACGAGCGGTCTGGAAGATGCAGGGCGGCTTGAGCGGTACCAGGAGAAAGAAATACAGAGGCAGGATTGTCTGCGGGTTCTGCAAGACATTTACGGATACGAGAAAACTTAGTCAGAGAAAAGAGAGGGGCAGGGTGATTGGTATGGTAAGAATCAGAATAAACGGGGAAGAGAAGCTCTATGAAGAAGGCATCAAATATGAAATCATAGCCAAGGAGTACCAGCATCTTTACCGGGAGCCTATAGCATTAGTATTTGTGGATGGGAAAATTAAGGAACTGATGAAACGGGTTGACAGAGATTGTGAACTGGGTTTTGCCACTTATGGGGACGCCATCGGACATAAGACTTATGTGCGTTCTGCAATCATGCTGTTAATGAAGGCAATCAAAGATGTGGCGGGATTTGAAGTGGCAGCGGCTGTGAAAGTAGAGTTTGCAATAGGCGCCGGATATTATTGCCGGTTAAAAGATGGTTTTTCTCTGGATAGCAAACAGATTGCGCAGATTAAGCAAAGAATGCAGGAGTTGGTAGATGCGGATTTGTCGATTACCAAGAAGGCTTATCCGGTGGAAGAAGCCCTTGCCTTGTTTGAAAAATACCATATGATGGATAAAGTGAAGCTGTTCCGTTATCGGAGAAGTTCTACGATTAACGTATATTGTATGGGCGATTATTTTGATTATTATTATGGCTTTATGCTGCCGAGTACGGGATATATCGAATGTTTTGATTTACTGGAATATGAAGATGGCATGATTCTGCTGCTGCCTGAGCAGGATGCGCCGGATAAGCTGCCGGTATTTGAGCCGAGACAGAAATTGTTCCAGACGCTGTTACAGACCTGCAGATGGGGCGAGCAGATTGGGATTGATACAGTGGGAGACTTAAACGATAAGATTTGCGAAGGCAACATTGCGGATATGATTCTGGTGCAGGAGGCGCTGCAGGAGCGAAGAATCGGTGAGATTGCCAGAGACATTGCCAGAAGGGAAGGCGTCAAGTTCGTCATGATAGCGGGACCTTCTTCTTCCGGGAAAACCACTTTTGCCCATCGCTTGTCGATACAACTGAGGACATATGGGTTAAGACCTCATCCGATTGGATTGGATAATTATTATGTAAACCATGATAGCACCCCACGGGATGAAGACGGTAATCCCGATTTTGAATGTATAGAAGCTTTGGACGTGGAACAGTTCAATCAGGATATGAAGGCGCTTCTGGCAGGGGAAACGGTGGAGCTGCCAACCTTTAACTTTAAAACAGGCAGAAGAGAGTATAATGGGAAAGTGACGACGCTTGGGGAAGAAGATATTCTGGTCATCGAAGGAATCCACGGACTGAATGAAAAAATGTCCTATTCCCTTCCGGCAGAATGTAAATATAAAATCTATATCAGCGCCCTGACCTGTCTAAATGTAGATGAACACAACCGGATTCCTACCACGGATAGCAGATTGTTGCGCCGTCTGGTCAGGGACGCCAGAACGAGGGGCGCCAGCGCCAAGAGAACGATTGAGATGTGGCAGTCTGTCAGGCGGGGAGAGGAAAAATATATTTTCCCTTTCCAGGAACAGGCGGATGCGATGTTCAATTCCGCGCTGATTTATGAGCTTGCCGTGTTAAAGCAGTATGCGGAGCCTCTTTTATTCAGTATTGATAAAGGAGAGCCGGAATATTATGAGGCGAAGCGGCTGTTAAAGTTTCTGGAATATTTCTTAGGCGTCAGCAGTGAGACGCTGCCAAACAATTCTCTTTGCAGGGAATTTGTGGGCGGAAGCTGTTTTGAATAAAGCACATGCAGAAGTTATGTAAACTAAAAACCATGTGAAGCAAGAAGGATGTAAATAGGAACGATGCAAGCAAGAACAATGCAAGCAGAAATTATGCAAACAAAAATTATGTGAACAGAATTATGTGTACAGTATGGAAGCTAAGTAGAATAAATGGTCGCGCCTGTCCGGCGGTTACGACAGGTGAGGAAAGTCCGGGCTTCATAGGGCAGGATGCCGGATAACGTCCGGTGGAGGCGACTCCAAGGATAGTGCAACAGAAATGATACCGCCCCCTGTGGGCGCATGATTCGTCTGACAGGGAAGAATGCAGCGCATTCTTGGTAGAATCTGCTTTGACAGATTCTATTAGGTAAGGGTGGAATGGCAGTGTAAGAGACTACCGCTTTTTTGGTAACAAAGAAGGCTGTGTAAACCCCATCCGAAGCAAGACCAGACAGAAAGCGACAGGCTTGCCCGGCCTGCTTTCAGGTGGGTCGCTAGAGATTACCGGCAACGGTAATTCCAGATAGATGACCATTCACGACATAACCCGGCTTATCGTTCTGCTTAGATTGCATAAAAAAGTAAAAATCTCTCCTATATGGGGAGATTTTTACTTGCAGATTGGCTTTGATAGGAAGGAGCATGGTTATTTCTATGAGGCAGAATAAGTTGTCCTGGGTAGTTTTACCCATTTTTGTATTAGGATGCTTTATGATGGCAAGACCTTGCGAAATTTTGGCAAAAGAGCTACCGCCCCATTTGATTCAGACTGTGACACAGCAGGATATCTATGAAGGAATGGCAGCGCTGGGATTTCTGGAAAGCGCCATCCTGGAAGAAGAAAATTGTGAGGAAGCTTATGAAAATGTGAAAAATTGTGTGGTGCGGATTCAGATGGGGAATGCTCATGGCAGCGGAGTGATATGGGATATGTCCGGGGATAGGATGGTGATTGCTACCAATAAGCATGTACTGGAATATTGGAATAGTGAGGCAAGTTATGTGCATTTCCCGGATAATGTCTATACAACTGCAACGGTCGCGGGAATATCAAAAGACTATGATATCGGTTTTCTGGAGATAGATTGTAGGGAATTTGCTTATGAAATCTTAGAACAGATGCGTTATGTACATTGGGATATGAAAGCATATGAACAGATGCAGCCGGAAGACGACGTTTTTCTGGTGGGAGCGGTCGTGGAAGGGGATTCGGAAGAGCTTGTATCTTTTCACCGGGGAAGTATCGGGGATATGTGGCAATATATCGAAGCTTTTGAAGAATATATGATTTATGGCTATGGACAGGCGCTGCCGGGGATGTCCGGTGGAGGAACTTTTGATGCGAAAGGAAATTTTATCGGCATGATTTCCGGTGGGACTACGGATGGCGAGACAGCAAGCGTGCCCCTTCCCGTCATTTTGGAAGCTTATGCGGAAATTGAGGTACTGGACTAAAGTGTGAATAAATTACATTCTTTCAACCACAAATTTGTGCTGACATCGTAGATGTATTGGATTTGCGCTGACATCATAGATGTCTTAGGCACATAAATTCGCACGTTGAGAAAAGGGTATGGCTATGGATATGATACGGATAAAGGTAAGTGAAGGGAAAGTATCCTGGGGGATTGGAGTTGGGACAATTTTGCTTGGCATCGTGCTTAGCATTTTGATGCTATGGTATCCCAGTGTGTCCGCCGGGCAGGAAAGATGGTCTTATCCGGGGGTTTTTCTGTTCCTGATTTTTGGCGCCGGGATATGGATGTGTATGAATGCCAGAAACAGGAAGTTAATCGTGGAAGATGACTCACTTTGCTATACCAGCTGGTTTGGCAAAAAAACTGCTTTTTCATTGGATGGAATCGGCTATTGCCGGACGGCGCTGGAAAGAAACGGTGGCAACCGCAATTATCTGAATGCATATGATTTACAGGGAAAGAGGTTATGTAAACTTGAATACCATATGCAAAACAGCGCCGCCTTTTTGCAATATCTTCTGGATAACGGGGTAAAAGTAGAGTGCTCTGCAGATTCAGATTTGTTTCTGCGCCGTATGACGGGCATGAGCGCACTGTGCTATGAGAATGTACAGGAGTCGGTGAACGGACTGTTTGCGGAAATCAAGGCGCTTGTAGCGGAGTGGGAAAAACAAAATAAGAAGCTGGGCGCAGAATGGAAATTCGGGATGGCAGTTTATCTGGAAGAAGAGATAGCGGAAGGGAAACCGTTGTGGGAGCAAAAAGGGTATGACTGGGCAAGGCATGATGAAGCAGGGTCTGACGGTGCAGTGCCCAAGACAGAGAATGGCGATGCAGGACACGTCAAGACAGAGGATAGTAGCTCTCACAGTCTGCCGGAAGGGCTTTTTATTTTGATAGAAGGATACCTGCAAAAAGATGGGCAGTTTGTGATTGATAAGAGAAATCAGGCGGTTGTCGTTTATACAGAGGTTTTATGTGTATCCAAGTCGATGCAGATAGGGGAAGGGCTGCGGATACGTTTTTTCCGCAGTGCTTTGGAGGAATTGGCTTTACAGCTTGACATGGCGTCCCGTCAACTGCCGCGGAATCGTTATCATACGGATACGCTGCTTATGGGACATGAGTTGAAGGAAAGGCTGTAGCCTGACAACTGAGCCGGCAATTGTTTTCCGGGAATGCTTTTGCATGAATCCGCAAGGATAACACTTGGAAAAGTATGGATTTTAAGATATAATGAGTGTTAGTGAGGAAAGCATGCTTGCATGTTTGACGAACGGCGAATGCCGATCATAAATCGCAGATTTATGATATAATGAGTGTTAATGGGAAGAATGCGCTTGTGCATTCGGTAAACGGCGATTCAGAAGAGGAGAGGACTATGGCACTATTTCAGATTGGAAATGCGCAGATTACGATACAGATTGACAGTATGGGAGCAGAATTAAAATCTTTAAAAAAGACGGATACGGGTATGGAGTATATGTGGAATGGGAATCCGGCGTTCTGGAATCGCACGTCGCCGGTTTTATTTCCCCTGGTAGGCGGGCTGCGTGGCGGGGAGTATGTCCATGAACATAAAAAGTATCCGATGAGTCAGCACGGTTTTGCAAGGGATATGGAATTTACCTTAAAAAGCCAGACCAACCGGGAAATATGGTTTCGTCTGGAATCCAATGAAGAAACGTTTAAAAAATATCCGTATGCATTTATCTTAGAGCTGGGGTATGAGCTTCAGGATAATGAAGTGATTGTGAAATGGAAAGTGAAAAACCCTTCTGAGAAAAGGCTGGATTTTTCGATTGGGGGTCATCCCGCTTTTTGCTGTCCGATACGGGAAGGCGCGAAGCAGTCCGATTATCGGATATGGTTTGATGCTAAGGATAAAGTGATATCCAGCCTGATAAAAGATGGTCTGGTCAGCGGGGAAAAGATGGAATATCCGTTAGAGAACGGCGCTTTGTGGATTACCGAGCATTTATTTGATGGGGACGCCTTAGTGATAGAGCATCATCAGGCGCATAAAGTTGCGCTGGTGCAGCCGGATGGAAGCCATTATCTGACGATGAGTTTTGATGCGCCGCTTTTCGGAATCTGGTCGCCGCCTGGCAGACGGGCGCCTTTTATCTGTATCGAGCCTTGGTATGGAAGATGCGATGCAGCTGATTTTACGGGAACGTGGTCAGAGCGGGAATGGGGACAGCATTTAGAGCCGGGAGCGCGCTTTGAAGCGTCCTACCGGATTACGGTATGAGAAAGGAAAGGTGAAGAACATGGCGCCAATCGTACAATGTATGGGACTTACGAAAACATATGGCGGTAAAGTAGCGTTGAATCATATTTTTCTCAATCTGGAAAGAGGGCGGATTATCGGGCTGCTAGGTCCCAACGGAAGCGGCAAGACAACGCTGATTAAGCTTATGAACGATTTGTTAAAACCGAGCGCGGGGGAAATCCTGATTGCGGGGGAAAGACCGGGGATTGAGACCAAATATAGAATTTCTTATCTGCCGGAGCGGACCTATCTTCACCCAGGTATGAAAGTATTGGAAATGGTACAGTATTTTCAGGATTTTTATCCCGATTTCAGGATGGAAAGAGCCTTCGATATGCTGCATAGATTACAGATTCCGCCGAACGAGCGGCTGAAAAACCTATCTAAAGGAACGAAGGAAAAAGTGCAGCTGATTCTGGTTATGAGCCGGGATGCGGATTTGTATGTCTTAGACGAGCCAATTGCCGGTGTAGACCCGGCTTCGAGAGATTATATCCTGCATACCATTGTCAGCAATTATAACAGAAATGCCACCGTGCTTCTTTCCACCCATCTGATCTCAGATGTGGAAAGCATTTTAGATGAAGTCGTTTTTATCAAATATGGAAACATCATCTTACAGGCGCCTGCCCAGCAGATCCGGCAGCAGGAAGGAAAATCGATAGACCGTTTCTTCAGGGAGGTGTTTGCATGTTAGGAAAATTGATGAAATACGAGTGGAAGGCAACCTGGAAACTGTTAGTGCCGATGGATTTGTTTGTAATCCTGATGGCGATATTGGCATATATCACGGTCAGATTATCTTTTTTTGACTCAGATAATTATCTGGTAACTATGACGGGCGGTATTATCATTCTGACCTATATCCTCAGTATGTTTGTGATTGCGGTTGCCACGATGATTTATCTGATTTACCGGTTTTATACTTCCGTCTATGGGGAGGAAGGCTACCTGCTGCATACGCTTCCGGTAGACAAACACCATATTATCATAGCCAAATCGGTCGTCAGCGCGGTATGGGTGATTCTAAATATCGTGATTATTTATTTGTCCGCTGCTTTCCTGCTTACGTCCCAGTCGGAGGTTGCAAGGACCATAGCGAAAAGTTATGAATATTATGCTGAGATTGTGGATGGAGGAAATAGGATTACAGCTTTTTCGGTAGTAATGACGTTACTTGCTTCTTTTTTTGCATTGCTTGCCAGAATCCTTAAAATTACGGCGTGCGTTTCCCTTGGACAGTTATCGTCCAACCATAAAGTGCTGGCCTCTTTCGGATTTTACTACGGGATTTATTTCATACAGAGAATGTTTACAGTGATTTACTATGTGGCGCTTACGCTGATGGCAGAGACAGTCGATGACGGCTATGCGTCCGCCCTGCTGGATACGTCTTGGGAGTTTACAATGATATCCAGTCTGATTTACTGCGTCATTTTCTACTTCCTGACGTGGTATATGATGGATAAAAAATTGAATCTGGATTAGTGGCTTGGAAAGTTGACAGAATAAAAAAAGAAGAGCAAAATAGACTAAGTAATGATAAAAAATAAAGAATCATAGAAAGGTAAGGCGGTTATATGACAAAAATTGATATTGTATCCGGCTTTCTCGGCGCCGGAAAAACAACCTTGATAAAGAAGCTGTTAAAAGAGGCCCTGGCGGACACAAAAGTGGTTCTGATAGAGAACGAGTTTGGCGAAATTGGTATTGATGGCGGATTTCTCAAAGAAGCTGGCATTGAGATTAAAGAAATGAACTCCGGCTGCATCTGTTGTTCTTTAGTCGGGGATTTTGCTGCTTCCCTGAAAGAAGTATTGTCTGTGTATACACCGGAGCGGGTTTTAATCGAACCTTCCGGCGTAGGAAAACTTTCCGATGTCATGAAAGCGGTGCAGGGAGCCATGCAGGATGCGGAAGTTGTTTTAAACAGCGCGGTTGCGGTAGTGGACGCCTGCAAATGCAAAATGTATCTGAAAAATTTTGGGGAGTTTTTCATCAATCAGATAGAACATGCGGGAACGATTATTCTCAGCAGGACGGATAAACTGAGCGAAGAAAAAATCGCGGCATGCGTAGAAATGATTAGGGAGCACAATCAAAAGGCTGTCATCATTACGACGCCTTGGGATTCGTTGGACGGTAAAAATATTCTGGAAACCATTGAGGGCGCAGACGATTTGGCGAAGGAGCTTATGGCGGAAGTCATGGCGCATCATGAGGAAGAAGAGCACCATCACCATCATGAGCACGAACATCACCACGACCATGAGCATGAGGAGCACGAACACCATCACGAGCACGACCATGAGCATGAGGAGCACGAACACCATCATCATGAGCACGAACATGAAGGACACGAACATCACCATGACCATGACCACGAAGGGCATGACCATCATCACCACCATGCGGATGAAATTTTTACAAGCTGGGGAATGGAAACACCGATATCCTATACAAAGGATGAGATTGAACAGCGGCTGTCGCAGTTAGAGCAGGAAGAACTCTACGGCATCGTACTGCGTGCAAAAGGGATGGTTCCTGCGAGCGACGGAAGCTGGGTTTATTTCGACTATGTTCCGGGAGAGTGCGATATCAGGACAGGACAGCCAGACGTGACGGGTAAGATTTGCGTGATTGGTTCTAAACTGCAGGAAGAAAAACTTGCTGAGTTGTTTCATAAGTAAAAGAAGGACTAAGAAGATAGAAAAAGGTCGCAAGGACGAGAGAGCTTGAAAAAGCAGGAAAAAGTTAAACGGTAGAGGATACCTGGGAAAGTAGAAAGAGAAAAAAGAGGAGCGGATAGGAACATGAAACCGGTATATGTGATTAATGGTTTTCTGGAAAGCGGTAAGACAGAATTTATTACTTATACACTGGCGCAGCCTTATTTTCAAATCAAAGGAGTTACGCTGCTTATTTTGTGTGAGGAAGGCGAGATAGAGTACGAGGCAGGACTTCTGAAACAGAGCAATACGGTATTGGAAGTCATTGACGAGGAAGAAGCGTTCAATACTTCCCATCTGATAGAGCTGGAAAAGAAGCACAAGCCGGAGCGCATCATTATTGAATATAACGGTATGTGGAATTATAAAAAGATGAAACTGCCGTGGCATTGGACAATAGAGCAGCAGATTACGACGATTGACGCTTCTACGTTTCCGATGTATTTTACCAATATGAAATCCTTGCTGGCAGAAATGCTGCGTAAATCTGAGCTGATTATTTTTAATCGTTGCGACGGCGTGGAAGATTTAAGCAATTATAAGCGGAATGTCAAGGCGATTAATCAGAAGGCGGACATTGTCTTTGAAGATGCGAACGGGGAAGTCAATCAGATTATGGAGGATGATTTGCCATATGATTTGGCGGCGTCAATCATAGAGCTGAACAATGAAGGCTATGGTATCTGGTATCTGGATTCCCTAGACCATATTGGCAGATATGAAGGCAAGACGGTGCAATTTACGGCGATGGTACTCAAGCCAAAGAATTTTCCGAAAGGATATTTCGTACCGGGCAGAATGGCAATGACCTGTTGCGCGGAGGATATGGCGTTTCTTGGATTTGCCTGTGAATATCATAAGGCGGATACATTGACAGATAAGCAGTGGATTAAAGTAACTGCCAAAGTATCCAATGAGTATTTTGCAGATTATAATGGGGAAGGTCCGGTGCTTCATGCTGTCAGTGTGGAGCAGACGACGAAACCTAAGGAAGAAGTTATTAGTTTTGTGTAGGAAAATTGCATAAGAGATTTCATGAAGAAAGAATAAGAAAATGCCTGTAAGCAGTGGAAATGATTGCCTGTGGGCATTTTTTGGCAAAGCGGGAAAAGTGTGTCGTGGCAACAACCTGTCCGGCATGGAGGAGCAGAATGACTGTTTTTAATGAAGATACCAGAGTGAAAATACCGGCAACCATACAATTTTTTAGAATAGGTTATCAATATCAATCTCTCAAAGATGCGGATATAGATTTTCAGACCAAAATTTTTATTAACAGGTTTAAGCCGGCATTAGAGAATGTGAATGGAAGAGATTTTTCTTATGATGAAATCAAAGAAATTTTGATGGATATTAACAACGTCATGAAAAACAATGATTTAGGCAAAGAATTTTATCATTGGCTCATTAACCCGTTGGATAGGATAAAATTGATTGATTTTGAGGATATTAGCAAGAATGATTTTGCGGTTGTTGATGAGATGCCTTATTGTATCGTAGAAGGGACGGAAGCGGGCTCTTTCAGACCGGACGTAACGATTCTGATAAATGGGATGCCGTTATCATTTCTAGAAGTAAAGAAGCCCAATAATGATGGCGGTATCCAAAAAGAATTTGAAAGAATGATTCATCAAAGGCTACAGAATCCCGAATATAAAAAATTTTTTAATATGCTCCAATTGGTGTCTTTTAGCAATAATATGGAATATGAAGATGCGGACGATGCAGAAGATGTCAAAGCGGGTTCTTTTTATACGACACCGAATGGACAGAATACAAGTTTTTCTTTTTTCAGGGAAGATGACGAGTTTTATCATGTAAATTATCCCTACAAAAAGGTGTCCGATGATATGGTAAAGGATATCATATGCGACTGCGGGTATAACACGGCGCAGGCCGATACGCCGGAATTTCAGGAAAATATGCAGGTTACGACGCCGTGCAATCGTTTTATTACTTCGGTATTTGATAGAGAACGATTTTTATATTTTCTGCAGTATGGGATGATGTTTCTGGGTGGAAAAGTGCCTGAAAAACATATTATGCGGTATCCGCAGTTTTTTGCAACCAGAAAGATTATAGAGAGACTGGAAAACGGCACAAAAGGCGGAATTATCTGGCATACGCAGGGAAGTGGGAAGACGGGGCTGGCGGCGTTTGCGAATCGGATTATCAGGGATTACTATGCGAAAAAGAATGTCAATGCAAGATTCTTTTTTATCGTGGATAGAATCGATTTACTCAGACAGAGCAGTATAGAGTTTAAAAACCGAGGACTAAATGTCATAAATTGCAAGAACAAAGAAGAGTTTACAAAAGAAATAAACAAACCCTTATCGACCAGGATTGATATGAAAACGATAGGGGAAATTTGTGTTGCCAATATCCAGAAATTAGAGAGTCAGTTAGAAGAGGCGCACAATGACTATCATGCCAATGTACAGCGTATTTTTTTCATTGATGAGGCGCATAGAAGCTATTGTTCTACAGGCGAATATCTGAAAAATCTTATGACCTGCGATGCGGACGCAGTTTATATTGCGCTTACGGGGACGCCGCTATTGTCCAGAAAAGAGCGCTCCAATCTGAAATTTGGGGATTATATTCATAAATATTTTTATGACAAATCCATCGCTGACGGTTATACGCTTCGCATTAAAAAAGAGAATATTGATACGATTGCCAAAGCGGAAATTAAGAAGAATCTAGATATCGAAGATAACCAGTTAAACGATAAAGATGTTTTTGAGTCAGATGCGTATGTCAATGCATTAGGAGCGTTTATTGAAAAAGATTTTGTAAATTTCAGGCTGCAGAACTCCGACAATACGATTGGCGGCATGATTGTCTGTAGGACGAATCCCCAGGCAAAGAAAGTGCATGAATGGTTCAGGCAAAATTCCAAACTTACCACCGGGCTTGTCATTACTGAACAGAACAATCCGACTCAGTCTCAGATTAACAAAAATAACCAGATAGATTTCCGGGATACGTTGGTGCCGGATATGCTTGTTGTAAACTTCATGCTTACAACCGGATATGATGTCAAACGTCTGAAAAAGATGTATTTACTCAGGGGACCGCACGCGCAGTCACTTTTGCAGACGATATCCAGGGTAAACAGACCTTATAAGTCACCCAATGGGAAACTATATAAATATGGCTATATTGTAGATTTTGTGGATATCGAGAAAGAATATGACAATACAATAGAAGCCTATATCAAGGAATTGGAAGCAGATATTAGGGAAAACGGTGAAAATGAAGGCTCTTTGGCAGGGCTTGTTATTGATAAAGAGGATATTAATAGGAAATACCATAAATATGCCGACGAATTAGAGGATATTATTTCTACAGAAAATGCCGAGCGCTTTTCCAGGCAGCTTGCATTCTATAATAAAGAAACACTACTTAAAGTCCGCAGGTTGTTAAACGGTATCAAAGAGTGTGAAACAGAATTTATTCTTTCCAGGGCGCTAGATTATGCGAAACAGATTGATACGGAAAAAAATAAACAACTGCTCAGGGCTGTCCAGGACAAAATTGATTTTATAAATTTGTCTACCAAGACATTTGATATGATGCGGGTAATTTCCAATGATGAGGTCGTGGAAATTTTGTATGAATTTATTAAGACAAAGATTCTGATATTGGATTTAGGACGCTTCACGCCAGATAATCCAATCTATCAGAGGTTTGAAAAGACCGTGCGGGAAATCCAGCATGAAATCAAAAATAACAAAAATAACGAAGATATTAAAGTCGTTAAATTAGACCAATTACTCCAGGAAATTTTCCATAAGCTTTCGATTTCTGATTTATCCGATTTAGATGCGATTACGGATGAATTGCTGGAAGCTTTAAAACAGGCAAGGGATATTAATCACGAAAACGACAGATTGTCACAGATTTATGGCGGCAGCTATGCGTTTGTCAAGACTTATCAGGATGCAATCGCAGAATATACTGTCGATAAGTCAGAAATAGAGAAAATGCTTGTTTTTATTTATCATGATATCAAAGAGGTTATGGAAGCCGATACCTTAATTGTGCAGGGAAGGAAAAATTTTATCGATTCGATTAAACATAATGTTACTAAGCCGCTTTTGAAAGCCGGGGTATATGTGAAAGTCAAAGCGTTTTATGACCAGATATTAAACGAGCTTTATACGAATTTGCAGTTATTTAGATAGGAAAGTAGTATAAAATATTTTAGGAGGCAATCATGAAAAAGAAATTATATAGCAGCATTTATTTGTGGTGTTTAGCTGTCATTACACTATGCGCATGTGGGAAACAGGGCAATCCCATCGTACTTCCAGATAGGGAAGAAATTATATCCAGTGGTGTGTCTGATGAGGAAAATGTTGAATATTCGCCGAACACAGAAGGAGAGGCAGATGATAGTCAAGTATCCGTAACATTTCAAGCAACAGTAATTGAAAGAAACAATGACACAATTTTAGTAAAACCTGTAGATGGTTCGTTGGAACTTAATTCAGCAGATAAATTTAGCATATCAAATGAAGAAGAACTTGAATTACAAGTCGGTGATTTAATAGAGATTGCCTATAATGGCGATATCATGGAATCATATCCTGCTCAATTAGGAAAAGTGTATACAATTACCGTGATAGAACAAGCAGAAAGTAATACTATGTGGGACAGAATACCTATGGTCAGGGTAAATGGTAAACTGTATTATGATACAGGAAAAGAAAACACAATTGCTCGT
Organism: Blautia sp.; assembly: GCA_023664455.1. Classification (GTDB taxonomy): domain Bacteria; phylum Bacillota; class Clostridia; order Lachnospirales; family Lachnospiraceae; genus UBA3282. The sequence continues at coordinate 360,086 of JAMPFM010000001.1, read as the reverse complement.
TGTGGTAATATGGATGGGCAAATAACGACTACAGTTGATGGAAGTGAAATTCCAATGGAAGATAATCAATCTAATTTTGGAAGTGGATTTGGATATCAGTTTGGGGAAGGGGATACTATAGAAGTTTATATGAATGAAAAATGGTTTGTCTTTGAGCGCAGGGAAGAATAATTATTGTTCCAAAGCTGTCCTAAAGCTCTACTCCAGCTTTGAACCAGCTTTAGGAAACGGTTATGTTTTTATAAGAACTATTTGCAGTTATTTAGATAAAGGAGTGCGCCAGTTCGGCGCTTGAAATATAAGCAGGTGAAATTCCTGCTC
>JAMPFM010000001.1:322820-359665 GCA_023664455.1 Blautia sp. | reverse complement strand
CTGCGTTTTTCACGGAGCGAGAGCGCGCCTTCGCGGGATTTCTATCTGCCCTGCCACCTCAATATCTACATACTGACTGAAAATTGATTTCCGTGATCACAACACATTCCACATTGCAAAAAATTCCATTTTATGTATAATGATATGAGTAGCCATAAAGCATAAAAATAAAGAAACAAGAGGTTTATCATATGATTAGTGCAAACAACGTAACTTACAGGGTAGGCAAAAAAGCCTTATTTGAGGATGTAAATATCAAATTTACCGAAGGAAACTGCTATGGTCTCATCGGTGCGAACGGCACAGGCAAATCCACATTTCTAAAGATTCTGTCGGGTGCGCTGGATACGACCAACGGGGACATTGCCATTACCCCCGGACAGCGTCTTTCCGTGCTGGAACAGGATCATTTCAAATATGATGCTTACTGCGTCATGGACGTGGTCATCATGGGCAATGAGAGATTATACCGGATTATGAAGGAAAAAGATGCGATCTACGCAAAAGAAGATTTTTCCGATGAAGACGGCATCCGCGCCAGCGAACTGGAAGCGGAATTTGCAGAGATGGACGGCTGGGACGCAGAATCCAACGCCGCCATGCTCTTAAACGGACTGGGCATCAATACAGACCTGCACAATAGTCTCATGAGCGACTTAAACGGTAACGAAAAAGTTAAAATCCTGCTGGCAAAAGCATTATTCGGCAATCCCGATATCCTGCTGCTGGATGAGCCGACAAACCATCTGGATCTGGACGCCATCGCATGGCTGGAAGACTTTCTGATTGATTTTGAAAATACGGTTATCGTGGTTTCCCATGATCGTTATTTTCTCAACAAAGTATGCACCCACATCGCAGATATCGACTATGGGAAAATCCAGCTATTTGCCGGAAACTATGATTTCTGGTACGAATCCAGCCAGCTTATCATCAAACAGCGCAAGGAAGCCAATAAGAAGAAAGAGGAACAAATCAAGGAACTGCAGGAATTTATCTCCCGTTTTTCTGCCAATGCTTCTAAATCCAAGCAGGCTACTTCCAGAAAAAGGGCGCTGGAAAAAATTGAGCTGGACGATATCAAGCCTTCCAGCCGGAAATATCCGTATATTGATTTCAGACCGGATAGGGAAATCGGCAATGAGGTGCTGACCGTGGAAGGCATCAGCAAGACCATCAATGGGGAAAAGATATTGGATAATATTTCCTTTATCGTCGGACATGATGACAAAATCGCCTTCGTCGGCGGAAACGAGCTGGCAAAGACCACATTGTTTAAAATACTGACCGGCGAAATGGAACCCGATGAAGGTACTTATAAATGGGGCGTGACCACTTCCCAGGCTTATTTTCCGAAAGACAATACCGCTGAGTTTGATAACGATTATACCATTACTGAATGGCTGACCGGATACTCCGCCAATAAAGATGTTACCTATGTCAGAGGTTTCCTGGGGCGTATGCTCTTTGCCGGCGAGGATGGCGTCAAGAAAGTCAAAGTTCTCTCTGGTGGCGAGAAAGTCCGCTGTCTGTTGTCCAAAATGATGATTAGCGGCGCAAACTGCCTGATTTTTGACGAACCGACTAACCATCTCGATATGGAAGCGATTACCGCCCTGAATGAAGGCATGATGAAATTTAAGGGCGTCGAGCTTTTTGCCTGTCATGACCATCAGGTCGTACAGACCACCGCTAACCGGATTATGGAAATTCTTCCAGATGGCACTTTGATTGATAAAATCACGACTTATGACGAATATCTCGCAAACGACGAAATGGCAAGGAAACGTACCATTTATACAAGCGCTGCGACAGACGAGGAGCTGCTATGAGACAAGTAGACCTACATGTGCATTCCAACAAATCAGACGGTACTTATACCCCAGCAGAACTGGTGGACTATGCCTTGGAAAAAGGGCTTCTCGCCTTCGCCCTGACAGACCACGATACGACGGCAGGCATTGAAGAAGCCTTATCCTATGCAGAGAATAAACCCATTGAAGTCATTCCGGGAATCGAATTTTCTACCGAATATGAAGGAAAAGACGTGCATGTCATAGGGCTCTATATCCGTTACGATACGCCCTCTTTTCAGGCAAAACTGCAATCCTTCGTGGATTCCCGCATACAACGTAATCAGAAAATGTGCGAGAATCTGCAGGGCGCGGGCATTGATATCACTTATGAAAAATTGTGTGCAGAAACGCCAGAAGCGGTCATCACCCGTTCCCACTATGCCGCCTATCTGGTGAAATACGGCTATGTTGCCAGCCGCGCCGATGCTTTTGCCAAATATATCGGCGATCATTGTAAATATTTCGTCCCCAGGGAAAAAGTTACGCCTTCCCAGGCGGTCGAGCTTATCTTACAGGCGGGCGGCGCGCCGATTCTCGCCCATCCGCCCCTCTACCATATGAGCGATGACCGTCTGGATACGCTGGTAGCGAAACTGGCGCAAGACGGTCTGATGGGAATCGAAACCATTTACAGCACTTATTCCAATCAGGAAGAACGCGATATGTTCCGGCTTGCCAAGAAGTATGCCCTGCTGCCAAGCGGCGGTTCCGATTTTCACGGCGGTAACAAACCGGGGCTGGATCTGGCGGCAGGCTACGGCAAACTCTTCGTACCGGAAAGTATTTTACAGGGAATCAAAGAAAAACTGAAATGTGTAGATTGAAAAAACTTAAATCCGCAGAGTGAAAGAATCTGAAAGGTATAAACTGAAAAGTTGAAATTTACAGTTGAAAAGAAAGGCATTGTTAGTTAGCATGAAAGTATTATTTACAGACTTAGACGGAACCTTATTAAATCGGGAAAGCAGAGTATCCGCAAAAACGAAAGAATTTCTGGATACTTTCATTCATGCCGGCAATAAACTGGTACTCTCTTCTGGAAGACCGCTAGACAGTATTCTGGAAGTCAAGGAACAGGCGGGCATCGACTATCCGGGCGTTCTGATTATCGCCAACAACGGAACGCAGATTTATGACTGCGACAATTGCAGCAATCTTCTGGAGCGGCGTCTGCCTCTTTCCTATGTTTCCTATTTACAGGCACAGGCCAAGGCGCAGAATCTTCATATCCAGACTTATACCGACCATGCTGTCGTAACGGCAAAAAATGATGAGGAAATTCAATTCTACCGCAGAAGAATCCATGTTCCTCTGCTGCTTACTGACGATTACGCCTCTTTTCTGACCAAAGAGCCGTTTAAAATGCTCGCCATCCATCTACATGATAAAAGCAGACTGATTACTTTCTGCGACGCCATTTCTGAATGGGCCTCTGACAAAATCCAGTACATCTTTTCCAATGAGGCTTATCTGGAGCTGTTTGTCAAGGAAGCCGGAAAAGGAAGCGCCGTCCGCTATCTCTGCGATTATTTTAAAATTCCTTTATCCGACGCGTATGCCGCTGGAGACGCCGAAAACGATATTTCCATGTTAGAAGCTGCCGGCTGCGGTATTGCCATGCAAAATGCCTCTTCCAACGTAAAAAAAGCCGCCGATGTCATTACCCCGAAAGACAACGACAACGACGGTCTCGCTGAATTTATGCAATCTCTTCTTAAATCGTAAAACATTATAAAACCATCATCCCTCGATAATCAGATACCGCCCATCCCCGACCTCGAAGACTTCATCCGCATCTAGAATTTCTTCTTCGTCGGCGCCTTCCATGTCTACGCCCTGCTCATCAAAATATTCCCATACTTCATGCACGGAGTCCACTACCACCGCCATGCATTCTTCCAGGAAGTCATCCGCTTCCTCCAAAGACCCCGCTACATCCTCCGGAAATAGCTGCCCTTGTTTTTCCAGAAAACATTTCAATACCGCATCATCAAACATAAGCTTACCTCCTTTCCCGTTTCTATCTCATTATCGTCTGCAATTGTTTTGCTACAATCTGATAAACGCCTTTTTCCTGATAGGAAGGACAGATATGCTTCGCCTGCGCCTTGATGCTTTCCCGCGCATTTTCTACCGCATAGCTTTCCGCCGCCGCCTGTAAAAGCCCGATATCATTGTCATTGTCGCCAAAAGCCATCGTTTCTTCCCGACGAATCCCCAGATAGCGCTGTATGAAAGAAAGCGCATTTCCCTTATCCACGGAAGCGTCCATGAAATCCACCCATTCTTCTCCCGCCATACAGACTTTCACCTTGTCCTGCCATGCGGGAATCAGAACGCTTTCCCCAAGGGCTCTGATACTGTCTTTCTGATAAATGGCAATTTTAATGATTTCTGCATTCTCTTTTAAAGCGTCCTTTACAATACGATACTTATTCCGATATCCTTTTTCAAAAAAATCCAGAAATTCCTTGTTCTCTGTTTCTAACAGGCTGCCTTCCACAGTGGATATGACAGCCTCGCACTGCCCGTAATAGGGACGCAGCTGCCGGATAATCCCTTCCGCATAATCCCGGCGCATCTTTTGTATCAGGATATCCTGCCCACGAAAACGCACATGGGCGCCATTTTCTACCAGATAAAGAATCCGCTCTTCCACCTGATGAAACATCTTTCTTACACTCTCATACTGCCTTCCGCTTGCCACACAGAAATAATTGCCGGCATCCGTCCAGATACGAATCGCTTCCAGCATTTCTGGATAAACTTCCGGGGAAGAGTCTTTTACCAGCGTTCCATCTATGTCCGTTGCAATTAACTTAATCATCCGCTCCTCCCAACAGCCCTTTTTGCTTCATTTCCTGAAACAGTCTGCCCACGGGCAATCCTACCACATTCGTATAGTCGCCGCAGATTCCCTGGATATATGCGGCAAAGAGTCCCTGAATGGCATAGGCGCCCGCTTTGTCCATCGGCTCCCCGGAATCCACATACTTCTCAATTTCTTCCTCGGTCATCGGATATAGCGTTACGTCCGTACATTCATGGAAGGTATGGAACATCGCCGGCATGTCCTGATATTTCCACGCCAGCGTAACGCCGGTATAGACCTGATGGCTCTTTCCCTGCAATTCCCATAACATGTCGAATGCAGCTTCTTTATCTTCCGGTTTTCCCATGATTTTATTCCAGCAGGAAACCACTGTATCCGCGCCGATTACGACAAAATCCTCTTTCATCGTATCCGATAGCTGTCCGCAGATATCGACTGCTTTCTGATAAGACAATTCTTCTACAATTTCCGCCGGCGTCTCTTTCGTTATCACTTCTTCTTTCAGACTGGGCATAGTCTTAAAAGACAGCCCTACCTGCCGTAACAGTTCCTTTCTTCTAGGGGAGGCGGAAGCCAGTATCACTTTCATGAAAATTCCCCTGCCTTTCTCTCAGTTTATTTGAATATTGATCACTCTGCCTCATGATGGGTCTCTGGAATGAATACGCGCCTGTCCGCAACTTCTTCCTGCTTTTTTGCGACCTTTTTCGCTTCCTGACAAAACTCCAACTGGGACGAAAATTTTTCTACTCCTTTTACCTTCTCATAACTGCCGTCAGGAAGAAGAATATGTGCTTTCACCGTATCCTGCAACTGATAGTTCAGAATATGTATGACTTTTTCCTTCAATTCCGGTTTTTCAATGGGAAACATGATTTCCACGCGTCTATCCAGATTTCTCGGCATCCAGTCCGCACTGGCACAGTAACACTCATCCCTTCCATCGTTCTCAAAATAGAAAATTCTCGCATGTTCCAGATAATTTCCGACAATGGAACGGACGCTGATATTCTCACTGATACCGGGCAGTCCTACTTTCAGACAGCAGATTCCCCGGATAATCAGCTCTATCTTCACTCCCGCGGCGCTTGCTTCATAGAGCGCCTCAATAATATCCTTATCGCATAAGGCGTTCATCTTGGCGATGATATGCGCCGTTCTGCCCTGCAGGGCATTTTCTTTTTCCCGGTTAATCAGGTATAGGAACCTATCCTTTAACCAAAGCGGCGCCAGGGACAGTTTGTTCCAGGAGCGCGGTTCCGAATAGCCGGAAAGCATGTTAAATACAGCCGTGGCGTCTTCCCCTATCGTCTCGGAACAGGTTAAAAGCCCCAAATCCGTATAGAGTTTTGCAGTAGAATCATTGTAATTTCCGGTTCCCAGATGGACGTAACGCCGGATTCCATTTTCCTCTTTACGCACCACAAGGGTAATTTTGCTATGGGTTTTTAAGCCCAGCAGACCGTAAATGACATGGCAGCCCGCCTTTTCCAATTTTCTCGCCCATACGATGTTATTTTCCTCATCGAATCTCGCCTTTAGCTCTACCAGGACGGACACCTGCTTTCCATTGTCAGCGGCCTGTTCCAATGCGGCGATAATCGGTGAATTTCCGCTGACGCGGTAAAGCGTCTGTTTGATGGCAAGCACGTCCGGATCTTTCGCCGCCTGCCGGATGAAACGCACCACCGGCTCGAAGGTCTGATAAGGATGGTACATCAGAATATCCCCTTCCCTGATACGGGCAAAAATATCCGCATCTTCCGGCAATTCCGGTACGGGATGGCCGCCCGTATAGCGATGCTCTTTCAGATGCTCGAAACCGTCCATGCCGTACATTTTCATTAAAAAGGTAATATCTAATGGTCCGCTTATCGGATAAATATCTTCTTTTCCGATATGCAGTTCATCCTGAATCACCTTTAACAGCCGCTCGTCCATGCCCGCTTCCACTTCCAGACGAATCGCCTGTCCCCACTGCCTTTTTTTCAACTGTTTCTCAATTTCTTTCAGTAGATCTCCTGTTTCCTCTTCCTCTATCAATAAATCGGCGTCCCGCATGATACGGAAAGGATGTGCGCATACGATATCATAATTTAAAAACAGCTTGTGGATATTCCGTTCAATGATTTCTTCTAACAGAATCACGGCTCTTTTCTCAGAAGAAGGAAGCTCCACTATCCGGGATAACACGCTGGGCACCTGCACCGTGGCAAATTCCAGTTCTTCATCGCCGTTTTTCTTCCTGACTAAGGCGCCGATATTCAGCGTCTTATTACGAATCAGCGGAAAAGGTCTGGAAGAATCCACTGCCATCGGCGTTAGCACCGGATAAACATTATCTTCAAAATACTTATCCACATAGGCAGCCTCCGCCTCCGTCAGCTCCTCATGACTGCCGATTAGCCGAAGTCCATTCTCCGTAAGCTGCGGGAGCAGGAAATGATTGTAAGTATCATACTGCTGCCTTACCAGCTCATGGGTTGCCTTATTTAACTTGACAAGCTGCTGTTCGGGGGTCAGCCCGGCAATGTCCTTCTTATGATAGCCGGCGTTAATCATATCTTTTAAGGAAGCCACCCTGACCATAAAAAATTCATCCAGATTAGAGGCTGTAATACTTAGGAATTTCAACCGCTCAAACAACGGAAGGCTCTCGTCCATCGCTTCGCTTAAAACTCTTTTATCAAAAAGCAGCCAGCTCATTTCTCTGTTTGTATAGTTTTCTGATTTGGAAAATTCCGTTTTATCTACCATACCGCTTCTATCCTTTCCGCCGCTCTAATTCAGGCTGTTTTTCTTCTGCCGGATGACTGGTTTTACGCTGTATACTTCTTCAAAGAAGTCCGCCCTCCGGTAAAATAATCCTTTTTCCAGCGTAATATCCACAGGCGTATCAATTACGATAATCAGCTTTTCGTCCTTTAATACCGCCTTGATATCCTCAAATTTCTGCTTATGGCTCCTGTCAAGTCCATTGGCAATTTTCAAGATTGCCGTCAGCTTTGCAATCTTTAGAAGCTCTTCCCTATCCAGATTGACGTCCTGTCCCATAATCTCGTAATAATCAAAATCCATATGATTATATTTGACAACATTTGCCACAATCACCCGCTCGATATGGGAAAGCCCGATAATCTCGGTTGACATAATAATGTTATAGGAACATTCGCCCAGCTTTATGAGACTGATATACTTCCCACAGTCGTGCAGAATCGTGGCAAGCTGTAACAGCAGCCTTTCCCGCTCGCCGAGACCGTGGATTTCCTTCATGCCGTCAAAGATGGTCAAGGCAATCTTTTCTAACGTTTCGCCCCTTCTCTTGCTGCCCATATAGCGCTTACTGATATTCTGCGCGCTGACGATGATATCCTGCTTAAAGTCGTGGTTTGCCTTGATAATCTTATTTTTCTCCCCATATTCATAAGCAATTCCATCACACAGCGTCACGCCCGGCACCCATATCATTTTGGCGTCCATGACTTTTACGATACGGTTTAACAGCACGCTGGATATATAGAGCAGCGGAACGCTCTCTTCGGGCATATCCAGGATTTTCGCCGCGTCCATAACGGATTTTTCCCGTATCTTTTTCATAAACAAATCCATTTCCGCAGTTTCGATACAGGCGTCTTCTATTTTCGTCATTTTATGTTCTATCGCGGCGGAAATATAATCGTCCACCACGATGATATTGCTGATTTTCCTATCTTTCAGATACAGTTTCTTAAAGACGGCAAGCTGGGAACTGATAAATTCGTCGATAATGTTTTCATACTGGCTCGGCTTCAGATTCAGATGACTCATCTTATCCTGCAGCCTGAGAACGCCCAGTTTCAGATTCTGCGTCGTTACAAGCGTATCTTTCACAAAAAGGGAAATCTGAATGCTGCCGCCGCCGATATCCAGAATCGCCGTTTCTTTTTCGATAATCTTATTAAATACTTTCCCTCTGGACGCAATGGATTTATAATCCAGAAAACGCTGCTCGGAATTGCTCAGCACGTCTATCTTAATGCCCGTCCTCTGCTCAATCTGGTCAAGGACGATGACGGCGTTGTTCATTTCACGGATGGCGCTGGTGCCATAAGCCTGATAATCCTCTACTTTATAACCCGCCATAATTTTCTGATATTCCCGTAAAACCCTGCAAAGCTCATCCACTTTTCCGTAACTGAGTTTCCCGGTTGCATAAGTATCCGTGCCCAAATCCAGCCGGTGCCTGATGCAATCGACCTCCCGCAGCCCATTTGTCCTGGACACCTCAAAAATCTTCATGGACAACTCATAAGACCCCACATCAATCGCCGCAAATGTTTTCATCTTAATCCTCCATTCCTAACAGATAATCCGCAAACTGCTGTGCCGTCCGCCCGGACAATCCGCCATGCGCAAGCTCCCACTGATTCGCTTTTGCAAGTAACTCTTCCTCTTCCATCATAATACCATAACGTTTCGCCAATGTCTTTACAATCTCTTCAAACTGTTTTTTATCCGGCGCGCCAAAGTAAATCGTTACGCCGAAACGGGACACAAGGGATAGTTTTTCCTGCACCGTATCCCCTTTGTGCAAATCGTCCTGCCTGTCCTCTTTATCGCTAAACTTCTCACGCACCAGATGCCTTCGGTTGGACGTCGCATAAATCAGGATATTTTCCGGTTTTTTCTCCAGTCCGCCTTCTATGACTGCTTTCAGATACTTATATTCTATCTCAAAATCTTCAAAACTCAAGTCATCCATATAGATGATAAACCGATAATTTCTATTCTTTATCTGGGATATTATATCGTTTAAGTCCTGGAACTGATGTTTATATAATTCGATAATACGCAGTCCCCTATCATAATATTCGTTGGCAATCGCTTTAATACTGGAAGATTTCCCGGTTCCGGCATCCCCGAACAGCAGACAGTTATTCGCCTTTTTTCCCGCTACGAACGCTTCCGTATTGTCAATCAGCTTCTTCTTGGGAATCTCGTAACCGACCAAATCGTCTAAATGCACATGGGCGATATTCAGAATCGGTTCAATCACCGCTCCCTGCGCCTCATGCCGGATGCGGAACGCCTTGTGCAGCCCGAATTTCCCGACCCCGTATTCTTTATAAAATGCGGTCAGCGTATCTTTCATCTCTTCCGGCGTATCATCCGCGTTAAAACGCTCGGCAAGATGGCAGATTCTATCCCGGATTCGCGTATTATACACTTTGCTTTCCCGAAAACAGCTTGTATAGGAAAGCGCCATCCCAAACTCCGGCACATGCAGGATTTCCATCATATTTGCAAAATCATAGTCGTAAAGCTCCTTAAAAATACGGATATCATGCAAAACCATCTCATTGATTGTGCCATCCACTTTTCCCCGGATTTCACACGCCATGCTATAACTGTTTTCGTTATTGACAAGCAGATTTGCCAGAAACGTATGCCACAGATTCCCGAAGAATCCATGAGACGCCGCCAGTTCCATCAGCCTATGCATACAGTTGTACAAAAGGGCTCTATCCTGCACCTTTCCCCCGCTTTCCATCAGATACACCATATCCCGCAGCAGACTGTCATCTTCTTTCGCAAAATCCCTGTAAATAATCAGCTCGTCTATCCTCATTCCAATAACTATGCTCCTTCTTCCGCTTCTGTACTACACCCAATTCCTATAGTTGTCCAAAATCCTAAAACCAGCTCTCATAGCTGCCAGAACCCTGACACCTGCTCCCGCAGCTTCCAGAATCTTAAAACCGGCTCTCATAATTTCCTAAAATCCTAAAACCTGCTCTCATAATTTCCCAGAATCCTCATATTCCTGGCTTCATCCCGCAGTCCCCGCAGCGCATTTTTGACCGCACTATCTGCAAGATTTCCTTCAAAATCAATGAAAAAGCGATATTCCCAATTCCTGTCTTCCAGCGGGCGGCTCTCTATCTTGGTCATGTTCAGATTATTGTATATGAAATGGGAAAGCATATGGTATAAGGAACCGCTTTCGTGGGGCACTTCAAAACAAATGCTGACCTTATTGGCATTTTTGAGAAAAATCTTCTGGTTCGTCACGACAATAAACCGGGTGGCGTTGGTCTGGGATTGGTTCACGCCGCTTTCCAATACTTCTAACCCATACACCTCTGCAGCATGTCTGCTGGCAATCGCAGCCTGACCCACGACGCCTTCTTCCTTTACTTTCCTTGCTGCAAACGCATTGTTCTGCATACTAATCTGTTTCCACGCAGGATGATCGTTTAGATAGCGGGCACTCTGCATCAGTGATTGTGGATGGGAATAAACTGTCTGAATCTGCTCCAGCTTCGTACCTGGCAGCCCCATCAGGCAATGCTCAATCTTTATCACCTGCTCCCCCACGATATAATTCTCAAACTCCACTAACAAATCATAAATCTCGTTGACAATGCCCGCCGTGGAATTTTCAATCGGCAGTACGGCGAAATCCGCGCTTCCTTCTTCAATCGCACACATGGCGTCCCGGAATGTATCCACATGGAAGTCGTTAATCTGCTTTCCAAAAAAGGTCTGCATCGCCATCTGGGAATAAGCGCCCTCCGCCCCCTGAAACACAATGCGGGCATTCTGCACATCCAGACTATCTACGCCGATAAAGGGCAGTTTCCCCAGACTGCCTTTATCCGAAAGTTTCTTATATTGCAGTTTCCTGCTCATCGACATAATCTGCTCGAACAGCTCCTGAATCCCATGACTGTTAAAATCGTTATGGGTCATGGATTTCACTTTCTGCAGCTTCTCATCTTCCCGCGTCTTATCAAATACTTTCTTTCCGGTCTCAATTTTATAATCTGCGACCTGGGAAGAAATATCCATGCGCCTCTCATATAACTGTACAATCTGCTCGTCTATCTCATCTATCTGTTTCCGCAATTCCATCAAGTCCATAAGCCGTTTTTTTCCTTCCGTTATTCCGTGTATTTTATAACCGCCGGATTTTTCCATTCCGCTTCTCTTTTTATATTATAACAAAACCTATCTGCACGCAAGCAGGTTTAATATGTTGTTGTGAAAAACCCCTTTCCCTGACAAAAACCACTTGATACCATCCCCATTTGCGACTATACTATATCTATAGATTTCACCAGAAATCTCATTTTCAAAATAAGGAGCGGACGATATGACAAACAAGAAAAAAACGCTATTGATTCTAGGGGTTGTCCTGATTCTGCTGCTGTTATTATTCGCTGTCGCGATATTTACCAACAGAATCCCCATGAATGAAGACAACCTGGCCGGGAATACTGCTGGAAATCTAAATAATGGCGGTCTTTTCTGCGAGATAGGGGAGCGGGTTTATTTTGCAAACGCTTATGATGGTAATTCTCTCTATTCCATGAATCCCGATGAAACGGACATGAAGAAGCTGGGCGTCAATTCCGTATCCCTCATCAACGCCGGGGGAAAATATCTTTACTACTACATGGAAAGTGGAACCAATGAGGGAAACTCCGGCAAAGGGTTGGGCTATATGGGACGCACCGCCGGTATCTACCGCAGTAAACAGAATGGCAAAAGCACGGTCTGCCTGGACAGGACTTACGTCACCCTGATGCAGTTATGCGGCAATTACATATATTATCAGGATAACGGCACCAAAAAAGACCCATCTCTTTGCAAGGTAAAAATCGACAACTCAGAGCATGTAACGGTTGCCGACTATATTATCAACCCGGTATCCTATGTAAACGGTAATATTTATTTCAACGGCACCCAGGAAGACCACTATCTCTATGCGCTGGATACGAGAACCGACAAAGCGGCTACCATCTGGCAGGGAAATATCTGGAATCCTGTCTATATGGATAATTATGTCTACTATATGGACGTTGCAAACAATTACCGCCTATGCCGCTATTCCCTATCCGACGACCGGATTGAAGTGCTGACCGACGATAGGATTGACTTTTTCAATATTTACGACTACTACATCTATTACCAGAAAAGCTCCCAGACGGATCCTGCCTTAAAGAGAATGTATTTAGACGGCAGCAATCCCGAAATCATTGCAGAAGGTACTTATGAAAATATCAATATCACTTCCGAATACGTCTATTTTAACCAATACGGCGCATCCGTGCCTGTCTATAAAGTAGACACATACGGCGGCACTTCGGTCACGACTTTTGACGCGGCAAGAGACGCAGCGATGGAAAATCTGAAAGAATGAGAAATCAATATAAAAAGGAGCTGCATTGCTTTCCTGTCTGTGAAGCAGTGCAGCTCCTTTTTACTGTTTAACGCAGTCTAAATTCCTTCTCAAAAATTGCTTCCGGCAGCATCCGGCGATAGACGGAAGCCAGTTTTTCTCCTAACCTTTTCCCTGCTCTTTCACTGCCAAGACACAACACCATCAGCTTATACGCCACGCCGAAGACATAACTTCTTACATCGGTCATGACAACGCCGTTTCGCTCATAGAAAGCAATCCGCTTCTTTCGGATTTGTCTTTCCTCTTCCGTGCAGTCCTCTTCATCGTCCTCCACTTCAAAGATAATGCCGTCCCACTCCATGCATTCCTCTTTTAACAGCCCAAGCGCAGCCGTGCCAAAACCTTTTCCCCTTGCTTTTCCACAGACTGCAAAATAATCCAGCAGCAGCATGTTGGCAGCGCTATCCGCCATGATAAAGGCATAGGCGCGTAGCTTCTGTTTTTCCTTTTTTACCCCGCCATCCTCACCTTCCATATCCTCATAAAATCCATAGGCGCGGTAACATCCCTGCTTCCACAGCATCTCTATCATGGAAAACGGTTTCAGCTCGCCTGCGGGAAAGTCCCGATGCGCATGTTCGAGATAAACTGCTTTTGCCTCATCTATCCGCAGAGGTCTAATGGATATATTCTGAATCGATGACATGTTTTTCTCCCGACTTCTGCACTTCCTCATAGAGCTGCACTACCGTCTTACCAAACACCGGATGCACCACATAGGGCACAATCTGGGAAAGCGGCTCCAACACAAAATCCCTGTTCTGCATATCGATATGCGGAATCTGCAGGGTGTCCGTATTCAGAACCAAATCATCATAAAAGATAATATCCAAGTCCAGCGTTCTCGGTCCCCAGTGCAGTTTCCGTTCCCTGCCCGCCGCCTGCTCGATTTCGTGCAGTTTCTCCAGAAGCTCTTCCGGCGTATATAAAGTCTTCACAACAAGCGCACCGTTTAAAAACTCGTCCTGTTCCACTTCGCCGTAAGCAGTGGTGCGTACCAGCTCGGAAGTCCTTACCAGACGGCATCTTTCATCCTGCTCGATGGCCTTGATTCCATCCCGGATATATTTCTGTTTATCTCCCACATTGGAACCTGTGGCAAGACATACCATATGCCATCTGCGGGTAATCCGCACGGATACCGACTGGACGTCTAGTCCGATAGGCGCTTCCGGTTTCCTGATTTCCAAGGTAATTCCTTCCACAAGGGGAAATTCCGTTAAAACTGCCTCCGCCGTTTTTTCTGCCACGGTCTCTATCAGTTTAAAGACCGTTTTACCGATATATGTATGGATAAAATTGCACACTTCCCCATAGCTTGTCGTCAGCCCCAGCTTATCTTCCTGTCCCGCTTTCCTGGTATCCATATATAACACTGCATTGACATAAAAATTCTGTCCTGTTTCATTCTCTTCCTGATATACTCCATGATAGGCATATACCTGCAGATTTTCAATAATAATCTCATCCATTGGCTATTTATACTCCCTTACTCTCTTTTTTAGCGGAGATACAAAAGCGCCTCCGTCATTTTGACAGCCCTTGCATTTGCTTTCACATCATGCACACGCACAAACATCGCTTCCCGCATGGCAGCAAAGACCGTTGTAACCAACGTTCCTTCCAACCGCTCTTCTACTGGCAAATCAAGGGTTTCCCCGATTACAGACTTTCTGCTTGCGCCAAGCAATACCGGATATCCGAAGCTATGCATGACTTCCAGTCTTTCAATGGCTTCCAAATCATTTTTATGGCTCTTTCCGAATCCTACGCCTGGGTCTAAGATAATCTTCTCATTTGCTATTCCCGCCTTCTGCGCGATGCTGACCGTTCCTGCCAAATCTTCCAGAATATCCTGCATGAAATCTTTATAATCCGGCTCTTTCCGGTTATGCGCCAGACAGCAGGGGATTCCCGCTTCTGCGATAACCTTTGCCATATTTTCATCATATTTTAAGCCCATGATATCATTAATCATATCCACGCCAGCCGCAATCCCCGCTTTGGCAACCCCGCTTTTATAGGTATCTAACGATATCGGAATATCAAATCTCGCTTTCACCTGCTCTATCACAGGTACAACCCTGCTTATTTCCTCTTCTTCTGATACGGCGCTGCTTCCCGGTCTCGTGGATTCCCCACCGATATCCACGACGTCCATGCCGTCCTTCATCATCTCTTCCACATGGAAAAGAGCTGCATCCATCTGCTGAAACTTACCTCCGTCTGAAAAAGAATCCGGAGTAACATTCAAGATGCCCATGATGTAAGTGTGTCCTTTTGTTTTAAATTCCTTTGTTCCTATTTTCATACGAATCCTCCATTTCATTATATTTTTTTCCGGTATCTTTACCGATGATGTAAAAAAAGTCATTTTGCAGCTGTAGATTGTCTTCAAAACAGCCTCTTCTCGCTATCGTCACCGTCTGGCTTCCCGGTTTCTTAATCCCGCGCATCGTCATACACATATGCTCCGCTTCCACCATGACCATAACGCCTCCTGGCTCTAAATACTCCATGACTGCATCTGCAATCTGCGCCGTCATCTGCTCCTGAATCTGCGGTCTTCTGGCAAAGACCTCTACGGTTCTCGCCAGCTTGCTCAATCCCACCACCTTTCCATCCGGCACATAAGCGATATGTGCCCTGCCATAAAAAGGCAGGAAATGATGTTCGCAAATCGAATAAAACAGAATATCTTTTTCCACTACTATATCGTTATTCGTTACCGAAAATGTTTTTGATAAATGTACTGCCGCCGTATCGTCCATCCCGGCAAAAAGCTCCGTGCACATACGGGCAATCCTGTCGGGAGTTTCCATAAGACCCTCTCTGTCCGTATCTTCCCCGATGCCTTCCAGAAACAGCCTGACTGCTTCCTCAATCTTCTTCTGATTTACCATGAGAATCTCTCCTGATTGTGTCTCTATGTTCTACAATATGAATCAGCTCTCCCAGAATCGTCAGCGTACCAAAGGCGATGACGACTGCGCCCTTATCCCTGCCCGCAAGCAGATAGGCGAGTTCTACCGCCTCTTGCAGACTGTCCGCCACTGTGACGCTGGGATGGTATTTCCCTGCCGTCTGCGCCAGCTCATATCCGCTAAGCGCCCTGGCATTATGGGGCGGCGTCACCGTGATAATATGCTCCGCCAAGGCATGGGTCTGTATAAGAATCTGCTCATATTCTTTATCTTTCAATACTCCCATTATATAGATGATTCTTCTATTTGTAAAATAAAACCTTATGGACTGGGCGAGTTTCTTCGCCGCATCTTCATTGTGCGCGCCGTCTATGACAAAAAGCGGCGATTTTCCAATGATGCTGAAACGCCCTAGCCAGACGGTCTGCACAAGTCCGCTTCTTAGCTGCTCCCCAGATACTGCAAAGCCCCGCTCCCTTAACCTATGAATGACTTCCAGCGCCAAAACGGCATTATCGATTTGATACTGCCCGGCTAAGGCGATTTCCATATTTTTATCCTGCTGATAGCTAAACCGTTGTTTCTTCAACCCGTATTTTATCTGGCTGACTGCGCCAGCATCCACCGTAAACAAATCACAGTGATGCTCCCTCGCCTCTTCTGCGATAACAGAATATGCTTCCTCTTTCTGCGGGGCGGATACTACCAGACAGCCATCTTTGATAATCCCTGCTTTCTGCGCCGCTATTTCTTCAAGGGAACCGCCAAGCAGCGCCATATGGTCCATACTGATGGACGTAAGCACCGCGCAGACAGTGTTTCGGATGATATTCGTCGCATCCAGGCGGCCGCCGAGCCCGGTTTCCAATACGACGACATCACATTTTTTATCCAGAAAATAAAGAAATGCTACTGCCGTTTCTGTTTCAAAAGGCGTCGGATGGGGCATTCCCTTTTCTACCATTTGCCTCGATGCTTCCTGCACCTGTTCTAAATATTTGCAAAATCCCTGTTTTGTAATCGGTTTTGCGTCTATCTGAAACCGTTCCCTGTAATCTAAGATAGTCGGGGAAATGTACCTGCCCACCCGGTATCCCGCCGTCTGTAAAATCGTAGAAAGATACGCGAGTACAGAACCTTTCCCATTGGTTCCGGCAATATGGATAAATTGCAGCTTATCCTGCGGATTCCCCAATAAGGCGCATAAATGCCGCATCGTTTCAAGCCCCGGCACAACGCCGTATTGCTGCAGGGATTCTACATATTCCATTGCCTCCCGGTAATTCATCCGCGCCTCCTCAACAATCCCCTTATCCTGCATGTATAATTTCATCATTTCCGGGGATACTGTTATCATGAAAAATTTTATTCACAATTTCCTTCATTGCGGACTGCTCGGCTGGTGTCTGGAAATCATTTTTACGGCGTTCCAGTCTTTCCGGAAAAGAGACTTCAAACTATCCGGCATAACTTCCATATGGATGTTTCCCATCTATGGAATGGCAGCCTTCCTCGCCCCCGTCAGCCGCCTATTAAAAAACAGAAACTTCATATTCCGCGGTCTGGTCTACACCGGCATGATTTTTACCGGCGAATTTATCACCGGGACGCTGCTGCGCAAAAAAGGGGTGTGTCCCTGGGATTATGAACGTTCCAGATGGAATCTCGGCAAAGTAATCCGGCTGGACTATACACCCTGCTGGTTCCTGTCTGGTCTTTTATTTGAACGGCTCTTTTTGGAAAGTGAAGCACGCACCCGAAAATGAAGCAGATATCGTCCCCAGAGACTAATCGTCTATATCGTCCAACATTGCGGACCCGATATCCAGCGTATTTAAGGTACGGCGTTTCCGTCTCGCCTCTTCTGACTCTTTTAAAATATAATCTTTTAATTCTTTTGCATTTTTAACATGCTCTATCAAAAGTTTCGGATGGGTGGTATCGCCGGTATAGCAGACAATCGTACCAAGTCCGAACATACGTTCTGCAAGGCTTGTTTCCAGCTCCACATCCTGTACCTTATACATATAGCAGTCGTTCTCACGGGTATTCAGCAGACCGCTGTTGACCGTAATCACCTCTTCCCCTATCGTATACTTCGTAAACGTAAATGGCAGTCCTAAAAACAACCACCTTTTTCTTTCCTCATATGCCATAACAACATTCCTTTCCGACAAAACGGACTTCCCTCATCCGTATAACGCCATCCGTTTTCCCTAAAAATATACTCTTGTATTAATATAGCATATTTGCAGACATTCCACAACTTTCTGTTGGAAAATTTTGCGTTGCAACGCCTGTTTCTTTATGGTATGATATACAAAATATCCTAATCTTGGGAAACACATCGTAATCGCAGTCATGCACAATCTAAAGGAGGTATCTTATGACAGCACAAGAATGCATCGCAGGACGCAGAAGTATCCGTAAATTTAAACCAGATTCCATTGACCATGAGCTATTAGCCGATATTGTAAAAACGGCTTCTTATGCGCCCAGTTGGAAGAATACGCAAATCGTCCGTTATATTGCCGTAGAGGGCGGATTGAAAGATAAAATTGCCCAAGAGGGCACAACTTCTTTTCCCAATAATGGAAACATCATTCAGAATGCGCCTATGTTAATCGCTGTCGCTGTCGTTAAGAACAGATGCGGTTATGAAAGAGACGGCTCTTTTACTACCCCCCGTAAAGATACCTGGCAGATGTTCGATGCAGGCGTTGCATCCCAGACTTTCTGTCTCGCCGCTTATGAAAAAGGCATCGGTTCCGTTATTATGGGTATTTTTGACCAGGATAAAATCGAGTCTTTTCTAGAGCTGCCTGAAGATATGGAATTGGTTGCGCTGATTCCCATTGGCTATCCTGATGAGACCCCGTCCATGCCTAAGAGAAAATCCACAGATGATTTATTATCTTTTATTTCATAATCCCAAAATAGAAGAGATACCCTCTCTTCTATTTTTTTGAATCATGATTGGAAGGAGAAAACGTAAATGAGACATTTAATGAATCCGCTTGATTTTACCGTGGAGGAACTGGATTCCCTTTTTGAGCTGGCAGATGATATCAGGAAGCATCCTGAGAAATATGCCCACGCATGTGAGGGGAAAAAACTTGCGACCTGTTTCTATGAACCCAGCACCCGGACGAGACTCAGCTTTGAATCCGCGATGTTAAGCCTGGGCGGGCAAGTGCTGGGGTTTTCCGACGCCGGCTCCTCTTCCGCCGCAAAAGGCGAGAGCGTTTCCGATACCATCCGGGTAATATCCTGTTTCGCAGATATCTGCGCCATGCGCCACCCGAAAGAAGGCGCGCCTATGGTCGCAGCCAGCAAATCCAGGATTCCGGTGATTAACGCCGGCGACGGCGGGCATCAGCATCCGACCCAGACGCTGACCGACTTACTGACCATCCGCACCTTAAAAGGGCGTCTTGGCAATTTTACCATCGGTCTCTGCGGCGACTTAAAATTCGGCAGAACTGTCCATTCCCTGATTAATGCACTGGCGCGCTATCAGGATATCCATTTTATTTTCATCTCACCGCCGGAACTGCGGGTTCCCGATTATATCACGGATATGCTGCAGGATAAGAAGATATCCTATGAAGAAGTCATCCGGCTGGAAGAATGTATGCCCAATCTGGATCTGCTCTATGTCACCCGTGTCCAAAGAGAGCGTTTCTTCAACGAAGAAGACTATGTCCGCCTGAAGGATTTCTATATTCTGGACAAAGCCAAAATGACACTTGCCAAAGAGGATATGCTCGTCCTACACCCCCTCCCGCGTGTCAATGAGATATCTGTGGAAGTGGATGATGATAAAAGGGCGGTCTATTTTGAACAGGTGCAGTTTGGCGTTTATGTCAGGATGGCGTTGATTTTGACGCTTTTGGAAATACAGGTGTAAGAGACCCGATAAATAGAATATACAATCCAACGCACAATTTCTATAGAAATAGCAGATTAAGAAAGGGGCATAGTTCTATCATGTTAAACGTAGGAAAAATTGAAGAAGGCTTCGTGTTAGACCATATCGAAGCGGGAAAAAGTTTATCAATATACCATCATCTACAGTTGGACAAATTAGACTGCATGGTGGCGATTATCAAAAATGCGCGCAGCGCAAAGATGGGAAAAAAGGATATCCTGAAAGTGGAATGTGATATCGACACCCTGAATCTGGACGTTCTTGCATTCATAGACCACAATATTACAGTCAATGTCATTAAGGATGGGCAGTTAGTAGACAAAAAAGAATTGGTACTGCCAAAGGAAATCAAAAATATCATCAAATGTAAAAATCCCCGGTGTATCACTTCCATCGAACAGGAACTTCCCCATATCTTCCTGCTTGCCGATGAAAAAGAGGAAATCTATCGCTGCAAATACTGTGAAGAAAAATACAGTGAGAGATGGTAGGATAACCACCTGTCATGGTAGGATAACCACCTGTCAAAGATAAATCTTGAATAAATCATGAAACCGCCGGCTTCTGGGAAAATATGTAAAAATATGCTTCCTGGATTGCCGGCGGCAGTCATTTATACGATTTTACTCTGTTCATACATACTGACTTCTATTTTCTTTAACTCTTCTGCATAGCCTTTTAACACAGTCCTTATTTCTTCCGGCACCTCTTCATCATGCCCGTTTTTATAACAGATTCTATGCTCCATACTCGCCCAGAAATCCATAGAAATCGTTCTAATCTGCACTTCTACCGGATAATACTGCGTCTCTTCCAAGGTATAAACCGGCACCCCTAAGACGATATGGTAACTCTTATAGCCGTTTCCTTTGGGTTTCTTGACATAATCCCGTTCCCTGATGATCAGAATCCCTGCCTGTCTGCGAATCGCCGATACGACGTCGTAAATATCATTTTCAAAATAACAGATAACCCGGATTCCGGCGATATCAATTAATTCATCCCGCGCTACCTCTACCGTAACTGGCAGACCGCGTTTTTCCAATTTCTTCATGATACTGTTTTTACTTTTAATCCTATACTGGATATTATGAATCGGATATTCCCGCCGGCGGCTCCGATACTCCTCATTCAGACTGTTTAAGCGGACCCGGATAATATCCAACGCCTCTACATAGGGTTTAATCAGTCCGTCGTATCCCTCCTGCGTAATCTGCACAGTTTCCGCGCGCTCCTTATTATTTATGACAGCATACTGCTGATTTTCATTTTCTGTTGCCAATTTTGTTACCCCATTTTCATTCTAATTTATTCCCGCGAGCAACGAGCCAAGTGACTGCTTGCAGGCATTTGGCGACTGCCGCGAGGGTCTAATACCCCGCAGCTTGCTGCGCTACAAGTTTGATGCCCCGTCAGCTTGCTGCGGGGTATTTGACTTCGTCCCCGCGCCTTCTTTTGAAAGTTACTTGTTTACAATACCCCAAAACAGCTTCCCCGTCAATCGTTTCCCTATATATTTCATACAATTTTCATGAATGTCTTTGATTTTTTATTCCCGCGAGCAACGGGTCAGGCGGCTGCCTGTAAAGCTGCTTGCATCGGGGTTGCTGACCTTGCACACACTATGTTGTATATATGTTACAGCAACACAAATTATGCCAGTTAAATTACTGCCAGCATGGTAAATTAAATGTACCTGATAAAATACAATCTTTTTTTGCAAATTGTATAGACAATATTGGAAAATATGATATGATTATTTTATAAATAGTAATGATTACTATTTTTATTACTATTTCAATTCGTGAAAATTTTAGTTGATAAAAGGAGGATTTCTATTATGGCACAAAGCAACACAGCACAGGTTGATAATTTAGTATCTTTATTGGACGGCTATGCCACCAAAGGCGGACATCATCTGAATGTAAACGTATTAAACCGCGACACGCTCTTAGACGCACAGAAACACCCGGAAAACTATCCCCAGTTAACCATCCGTGTTTCAGGGTATGCAGTTAACTTCATCAAATTAACGCCGGAACAGCAGGCAGACGTTATCAGCCGGACATTCCATGAAAGCGTTTAAAAACAAGAAAATCGCTCCGCGATTATCTTGGAAAGAATGCTTCGCATTCTTCCGCATCGTCGAGCAATTTCCTATATGACAACGAAAATAAAACTGTCGCACTTTAGAAATCGGTGTGACAGTTTTATTATGCCGTTTTTTAGCTATTTGTGAAAGGATTAAACCTGCGCTACGTCTTTCATGGAGAAGCTGATACGTCCCATCTTATCTTTTCCAAGGCAGACAACCGTAACTTTATCGCCCAGCGTCAAGACGTCTTCCACATGATTGATTCTTTCTTTCGCAATCTTGGAAATATGAACCATTCCTTCTTTACCGGGCGCAAACTCGATAAACGCGCCAAATTCTTTGATGCTGACAACAACGCCTTTGAAAATCTGGCCTTCTTCAAAATCTGTGGTAATAATCTTAATCATATCCACAGCCTTGTCCATCATTGCTGTATCCGTACCGCATACCGATACCTGACCGTCGTCCGTGATATCAATCTTGACGCCGGTGCGGGCAATAATTTCATTGATGGTCTTTCCACGCTGACCAACAACGTCGCCGATTTTCTCCGGGTCAATCTGAAGAGATATAATCTTAGGCGCATATTTGCCAACTTCTTTCCTAGGTGCAGAAATAGCCGGACTCATGCAATTTTCCATAATATATTCCCTTGCGTCGCGGCATCTTGCGATAGCGCCTTCTACGATAGGTCTGGTCAGACCATGAATTTTAATATCCATCTGAATCGCAGTAATGCCTTCACGGGTGCCGGTCACTTTAAAGTCCATATCACCGAAGAAATCTTCCAGCCCCTGGATATCTGTCAACAATACGAAATCATCATCCGTATCCCCTGTTACAAGACCACAGGAAATCCCTGCAACCATCTTCTTAATCGGCACACCTGCAGCCATCAAGGACATACAGGATGCGCAGGTAGACGCCATAGAAGTAGAACCATTGGACTCAAATGTCTCGGATACGGTACGAATCGCATAGGGGAACTCCTCTTCTGAAGGAAGTACCGGAATAAGCGCTCTTTCCGCCAGCGCGCCATGACCGATTTCACGGCGTCCCGGTCCGCGGCTCACTTTGGTTTCCCCGACAGAATAAGAGGGGAAATTATAATGATGCATGTAGCGTTTCGCCGTTACATTTTCATCCAGTCCGTCTACCCGCTGTACTTCTGATAAAGGAGCCAGGGTACATACGTTACAAATCTGGGTCTGTCCACGAGTAAACATCGCAGAACCGTGTACTCTCGGAATAATATCCACTTCCGCAGAAAGCGGACGAATCTGCGTCAATTCCCTTCCGTCTGGACGTTTATGGTCTTTTAAAATCATCTTCCGCACGGTCTTCTTCTGATATTGATAAACTGCCGCGCCAAGCACTGCCAGATACTCTTCGTTTTCCGCAAATGCCTCTTCTAACTTGGCGGTAATGTTTCTGATATTCTCTTCCCGTACCT
The DNA here is from genome assembly GCA_023664455.1 of Blautia sp. GTDB lineage: Bacteria > Bacillota > Clostridia > Lachnospirales > Lachnospiraceae > UBA3282. The sequence goes on along the minus strand of JAMPFM010000001.1, from coordinate 336,346 downwards.
GTTTCTCGTCTGTAAAAACAGCCTCTTCCATTTCTTCGGGCGTAACGATTTTCTTGATTTCTTCCATCAATTCTTCAGGAACCGCACAACTCTCGTAGGAATGTTTCGGTTTGCCTACTTCCGCCACAATCTGGTTGATAAAAGCGATGAGCGTCTGGTTAATCTCATGCGCTTTATAGATAGCTTCAATTACTTTGGCCTCCGGCACCTCATTGGCGCCCGCTTCAATCATCATTACTTTTTCTGCAGTGGAAGCGACCGTCATCTGTAAATCTCCTTTGTCCCACTCTTCCTGGGAAGGATTTACGATAAATTCCCCATCGATCATACCCATCTGTGTCATCGCGCAGGGACCGTCAAACGGAATATCCGAAATACAGGTTGCAATCGCAGTGCCAAGCATCGCCACCAATTCCGGACGGCACTGAGGATCTACACTCATAACCATATTGCTTAATGTCACATCATTGCGATAATCCTTCGGAAATAAAGGACGCATCGGTCTGTCGATAACGCGGCTTGTCAAAACAGCATTCTCAGACGCCTTTCCTTCTCTTTTGTTAAAACCACCGGGAATTTTACCTACTGCATATAATTTTTCCTCGTATTCCACACTACATGGGAAAAAGTCAATCCCATCCCGCGGTTTCTCGGACGCTGTCGCCGTGGATAATACAGTTGTTTCACCATACTGCATAAAAGCGCATCCGTTTGCCTGTTTTCCGACTCTGTTAATATCGACGCGCAGCGTGCGGCCTGCAAGCTCCATTGTGTAACTCTTATACATAGTCTTCTCTCCTCTTTTCTATATTTTTCAGGCAGAAGACGCCGAAACTACAGACATATCCGCAACACACCCCTGCTCATATTGCCATTTTCCATCCGTTGTCATGTCCATGTCTGTGGTCTCGGATAATTCTTCCGCCGGTAATACCTTATTTCCTAAAAAAATGAAAGGCGGAAAAGCTGGCATAAGCCAGCCTTGCACCCGCCTTTATTTCTATTTTCTGAGTCCCAGTTTTTCGATTAATGCACGATATCTGTTGATATCTTTGTTCTTCAGATAAGTAAGCAATCCGCGTCTCTGACCTACCATTTTCAGAAGACCCCTTCTGGAATGATGATCTTTGGGATTTGCTTTGAGATGCTCGGTCAGCTCCTGGATTCTTGCCGTCAGGACTGCTACCTGAACTTCCGGTGAACCTGTGTCGCCTTCTGTTCTCGCATACTCCTTCATAATTGCCGTTTTCTTTTCTTTAGAAATCATAATCTGTTTTCTCCTTTCTCCTCAAGCGGCTTTTCTTCCTATTCCATACCGCCTATTAACCGCCGGATACTAAGAATGGGCTGGAGTCTCCCTGTCCTGGGTATCGGCTCAAATTCACACTGAAATATTTTACCATAAAAGATGAAATTTGACAAGGTACAAATTTTCAGCTTCTAATGCGATCCCTAATCCTGTAAAATGCGTACCACTTTCAACGGCGACCTATAAGATGCATTGGAAATCTTAATGCCCGTTTTCGGGCTGCTGGCATGAATTACCTGCCCGCCGCCAATGTAAATTGCCACATGGTTAATCGTCTTTCCCTTTCCATAGAAAATCAAATCTCCCGGCTTCGCTTCGGAAAGGCTGATTTTCGTACCGCAGTTTGCCTGCGCCCTGGAAGAATGGGGAAGGCTGACGCCGTATTTCTTAAAGATACTCAAAACATAGCCGGAGCAGTCCGCCCCTTTGGTCAGGCTTGTTCCGCCCCATACATAAGGATTGCCCAGAAATTCTTTGGCATACTGGCAGATATCGACCCGCACATCGGATACGCCCTGCCCGTACAAAAGCTCCGTCATGGTAATGGCGGTATCTAATTTCGCATCTACCTGCACATATTCCGCAGACACATAGACTTCTTCATCGTCCAGATATACTTTTATCCAGTCGCCTTCCGATTCCGCCACTTCCAGCTCTTCCCCATTGGGTACAAGCGTAATGACTTCCGAATCCGTATTCGCCTCCGCGCGCACTTTTAAGGCGTCTGTCGTCACCGTCGCTATCGTCGTGACAAGTTCTTCCGCACGGTGCTTTGCCTGTAATCCTGTTAAAAGGTATTCGCAACTGACATAACCGTCTACCTTTCCCGATGAGATATGCGCCCAGGTATCGTCCGAATCTATGACTTCACAGGCGGCGTCCTTAGGCAGCTTTCCTACCAGCTTACCATCTTCCGCCGGAACTGCCCGGATATTCAGGTTATTATCCACATTGGCGATTCCGAGGTTGGTATAACCCCAGTTTGCATTTCTGGCTTTTTCATATGCCAGCGCGTATTCTTCTTCCGTCTTCTTCGCTTCAATGATGGAAGAAGCTCCCACCGGCTCCCCTAACGCTTCCTTAATCCCGGAAATGGTTTCCGCCTGTCCCGCGTCTTCCCCAGAGGCTTCCGTGCCTGTCATGTCGGCGTCCGCCCCTGGCGCATCGTCCGCTCCTTCTGTATTGCCACTTCCTGTCGGCGCGTCCGTACCTTTTCCCGTCATGTCCACGCCGCCTCCTAACAGGTCAACTCCCACTGTCAATTCCCCTAAAACAGATTTTACGGATGTTGCCCCGTCTGTAGTATTCCCATTTTCTGTAGTGCTCTCATTCTCTATCGTCGTGTTATTCTGCCCGCTCACAGCGTATACCCGCATAGACTGGCATAAAAGCGCTGCTGCCAAAAGATAACACATTTGTTTGCGTTTCATGAAAATAATATGCTCCTTCCGCAGTCCCTAACAATTTTTCCATGTTGTATTTGTAACAGAATCATTAAAATTGTTACAAATATATTACAAGGTAATTGCTATTATAACAATCAATACGCTGTCTGTCAAGTATCCAGCGGCATTGTGGCAAATGCGATATTCGACGCATGGTCCGCCACCCTTTCCAGCCCGGAAATAATATCGGAAAACAGCACGCCCGCCTCCGGCGTGCATTCCTGATTGGTCAGCCGGTCTAAATGTTTCTGCTGAAGCTCTTTTTCTTTCTCATCAATCGCCTCTTCCAGATTGCGGACATCCTCTTCATGCTCGTCCGAACTCCTGACAAACATTTCCATAGAAAAACGCAGCAAAGTATTGACCATATCCAGCATCTGCCCCAGCTCTCCCTGAGCGTCTTTACTGAATGTCACGCCCGTCTCAATCCTGGATTTAGCAGCGTCCGCCACATTTTCTGCATGGTCGCCGATACGCTCGATATCATTCACCACATGGAAAAGTGCGCCGATGCTTTTTAAGTCCTCGATAGGAAGTGTCGCCTGATTAATCTTGACAAGATAGTCCGAAATAGCATGGCTGAGGAAATCAATATTTTCCTCTACCTCGTACACCTCTGCAATTTCTTCTTCATCCAGCGTAATTAACGCATTCATGGCACGGTTTAAATTCTCGCTTGCCAAAGACGCTACGCGGTCTAATTCCTTAATCACTTCCACAATTGCCGTAGCGGGATTGAATACTACTTTTTCCCCAATATACTTCAACTGATGACTGTCCCGATAGCCGATTTTCTTATCGTCGCCAGGCACAATGATATAAGTCAGTTTGACAATGCCGCCAATAAACGGGGACATGATGATGACCTGGAAAATCTTGATGGCAATATGGGCATAAGCGACAATCCGCCCTGCATCATGATGCGCCAACCCTGATAATACCGCCACAATCTGATGCACGCCCAGCCGGAAAATGATATAGACGATGACCGTACCAATCACATTGAAAATGAGATGAATGGAAGCCGCTCTCTTCGCATCCTTTTTACCCGTTAAGGACGCCAGCATCGCAGAAGCACAGGCGCCAATATTGCATCCCAATATGATGAACATGCACATATCCAGACCCAGCAGTTCCTGATTGGCCATCAGTACCATAATACTGACCGTCACCGAAGAGCTCTGGATAACCGCCGTTAAAAACGTGCCCAACAGCACGCCCAGAATCGGCGTCTGCAGAGAAGCAAATAAATCTAAGACCGCCTGGGAATCTTTCATGCCGGACATGGCGCCGGACATACTGCTGAGTCCCATAAACAAAATACCAAAACCGACGATGATTTCCCCGAATTTCGCCAGCTTCTGCCGTTTAGAAAACATCACTAAAATAACACCCATTAATAAGATAATAGGTGCGACTCTCTCCAACTTAAAAGAAACCAACAAAGACGTCACTGTTGTACCGATATTGGCGCCAAAAATAACGCCCGCCGCCTGATACAGTGTCATCAGACCGGAGTTAACAAAGCTGACTACCATAACCGTACAGGCGGAGGATGACTGGATAATCGCAGTGAAAATGGCGCCTACCAGGATGCCCGTGAAACGATTGGTCGTCAGTTGCTCCAATATTTGTCTCAGCCTGGCGCCCGCCACTTTCTCGATGCTGTCACTCATGACGCGCATTCCGAATAAAAAGAGCCCAAGCCCGCCCGCCATAGAAAGAATGATATTCAGATTCATGGTTATCTTTTATCCTCTCTTACGCTTTATCCCTAATCACATACAATTTTATTCTAAGATAAAACCCATATCCTGACAAGCCTTATTTTTACTTTTGTGAAAAGCTTTTATGAAAAGCGGCGCCCTCATGCATATCCTGCTGCATCTGCTTTTTCAGGCTTTCCACACCGTCGAATTTCTTTTCCGCCCTTTTAAAATGAAGCAGCTCTACAGTGATTTCTTCCTGATACAGATTCCCTTCAAAATGATAGAGATAGGTTTCCACGCCCATGACCTGTTTCTCGCTCACCGTAGGCTTATAACCGATATTGGAAATGCCGGGATATTTCTTTCCCGCCGCCCACACATGAGAATAATAAACGCCATTGGGCGGAAGCTGCTTTTCCGGCTCTGGCAGAAGATTTACCGTAGGCATCCCAATCTTCCTGCCAAGCTGCCTGCCGTTTACGACCACGCCGCTTATCTGGTAAGGTTCCCCCAGAAGCTGTGCCGCCTTTTCCATATTCCCTGTATTGATTGCTTCCCGTACCAGAGTCGAGCTGATTTCCTCTCCGGCAAGGCTGACTTTTTCTATGATTTCCACCTCATAACCGCATTCCGGCGCCAGCCTGCGCAGCAGCCCGGCATTGCCTGCGCCCCTGCTGCCAAAAGATACATCCGTCCCTGCCACAATGGCTATAGCGCCAAGCTTATCCGTCAGATATTCTCTCACGAAACGCTCCGGCGACGTCGCCGCTGTTTCCTGATTCAAAGGAAATTCGATTAAAACGTCGATTCCCATCTGTTCAAAAGCAAGTCGCTTTTCCTGTATAGTCATCAATGCTTTCGTATCCTTGTGCCCGAAAAAGACCTCCGGAGACGGGTCAAAAGTAAAGATAACCGCCAGCGCGCCCTTTTTTTTCCATGCCAACACTCTTTTTAGAAGTTCTTGATGCCCTAGATGGATTCCATCAAACTTTCCCATTGCTACCGCGCTTTTCTGGGATAAGTGAAAGTCTGTCGTAGCGCTTATAACCTGCATAGAAATCCCTCCATGCTTATTCCGGCAGAAACATTTTCACCGGATATAATAAATCTGTATTTTTTTCATAACGATAAATTCCATAGAAAACACCCTGCTCATTATAAATGCGCAGCCTTTTATTATCTTCCATATCCTGCCGGATACAGAGCATTTTAGGTGCAAGCTGATTCCCATTTTGCAGCTGTTTCTGATAAGTGCTTTTTACCCTGTTTTCCGCTAAATCAGAAAACATCTTTTCCACCGGGATGATGAAATCCTGTAACCCACCTTCTTTAGAGAGTTTTTCCACATCAGATAAAAGAAGGGCGTCTTCTACCCGAAAACTGCCCACCCTGCTTCTTAGCAATGACTCCATCGCCCCGCCGCAGCCTAATTTCTCGCCGATATCGTTGCACAATGTCCTGATATAAGTGCCCTTCGAGCATACCACTCTCATTTCCACAAGGGGAAGCTCCATTTGTAGAATATCCAGCGCTTCTATCTGAACCGTCCGCGCCTTCCGCTCTATGACTTTGCCTTCCCTTGCCAGCTCATATAACTTTTTGCCATTCACTTTCAGCGCAGAATACATCGGCGGAACCTGCTCATAACTGCCAAGAAAGGTATACGCTGTATCCGCAACCTCTTTTTCTGTCACGAAGACTTCTTTTTGCATCAGAACCGTCCCCGACATATCCTGGGTATCAGTGGTTACGCCAAGGCGCAGCTTCGCCCTATATTCCTTGCTAGTATCGTTTAACATGTCGCAAAGTCTGCATCCGTTTCCCAGACACACGGGCAGCACGCCCACTGCATCCGGGTCCAAAGTTCCCGTATGCCCTATTTTCTTCTGTCCCAGAATCCCCCGCAGTTTCGCTACCACGTCATGCGAAGTATAACCGGCTTCTTTATAGATATTGATAATTCCGTGATACATTTATCCCTCTAACTGTTCTTCTATATGTAATGACAAATTGTTGATTGCATCATGGTAAGTTCCCTTCATGGTGCATCCTGCCGCACGCACATGTCCCCCGCCGCCAAACTGCAGGGCGATTGCGGCGACATCCACTTTGCCGTTAGAACGCATACTTACCTTATATTCCATCGGATTCGTCTCGTACATGAAAATGGCGCACTCCACGCCTTTTACGATACGCAGCTGGTTAATGATTCCGTCTAAATCTTTAGGCCCTACCTGATAAAAATCCAACATCTTTTTATCCACCCGGCTTACAATGCATCTACCGTCCAGAAAACGGATACTCTCCAAAATCGCCCTTCCCATAATCTGGCTCTGGACATAGGTTTTCTCATAAAAAGTCTCATCAATCAGTTTCGGGAAATCAAAGCCAAACGCAATCAGCCGGGCCGCTATGCGCAGCGTTTCCGGGGACGTGTTCGAGTATCTGAAAACCCCTGTATCATGGACGATTCCGATATAAAGAGCCTTCGCAATTTCTACATCTATCCACGCTTCATCCAGCAATTCATAGAGGACCTCGCAGGTAGAGCTTTTTTCCGGCTCTATCACATTGACGTCGCCGCAGCCTGGATTGCTGATGTGATGATCGATATTAATTCTCTTACCGGCTCTCTCATAGAGCAGTTCTACGCCGCCTAAGCGCTCAGCATTGCAATCCAGCGCCACAAAGACGTCGTATTTTTTATCTGTCTCAAAATCAGAACAAATCTTATCGGTATCCTGAATGCAATGGAAAATATCTGCTGGCTGTTCCAGATAAATATCTGTCTGTACTTTTGGCAATGCCTTTCTCAGATAAAGGTATAATCCCATAACGGAACCGATGCAATCGCCATCCGGTCTGACATGACCGCTGATACCTATGGTTTTCGCTCCTTCTAATTCCTCAATGATTTTCATTTATGATCTTACTCCTTTCGCCGCCTATCAGAAAGAAATACCAAAACTATTGTTCTTTGTTCACCTCGTCGATTAACTTCGACATACTGACCCCGTAAGCAATCGACTGATCCATAATAAAACGCAGCTGCGGTGTATTGCGCAGATTAATTTTGTGCGCCAGCTGGTTTTTAATAAATCCTTCCGCACTGTTTAGTCCGGCAAGGGTGTCCGCCTGTACTTTTTCATCCCCCAACACGCTAATCCAGACTTTACAGGTCTTTAAGTCGGGGGCAACTTCTACCGCCACGACAGAAGTCACTTCCCCAATCCGCGGGTCTTTTAATTCCCCGCGTATAATTTTCGCCAATACCCGCTGCACCTCGCCGTTAATGCGGGTATTTTTCACACTATTTTTACGCATATGAAACCCTCTTATATTCATTCCGACATTCTAATAACCATGCTCCTATCTCAGCCTGCGAATTTGTGTGCCAAAGCGCTAATAGCGCTGCACAAATTTGCGATTGAAAAATCTCTGATTTTTCAATCTATGTCCTTGGCACTTCTACCATAATATAAGCTTCTACAATATCCAACTCCTGCATCTTATCAAAGCCTTCAAACACAAGCCCGCATTCAAAGCCCGCCTTGACTTCCTTCACATCATCCTTAAACCGTTTCAAAGAAGCCAGCTCACCTTCATAAATCTGTTCATCCCCCCGGCTAATCCGAATCTTACAGCCTCTTCTAAATTCCCCGTCAAGGACATAAGAACCGGCAATGTTACCGATTGCGGACGCTTTGAAGATCTGGCGCACTTCTGCATGACCGATGACTTTTTCCTCAAAGATCGGGTCTAACATCCCCTTCATTGCTGCCTCGATATCCTCAATCGCCTGATAGATAACCTTATAAAGTCTGACGTCTACCCCTTCACGCTCCGCAATCGCCTTGGCAGTAGCGTCCGGTCTGACGTTAAAGCCTATGATAATCGCCGAAGAAGCGGAAGCAAGGCTCACATCTGACTCGTTGATTGCACCAACGCCGCCATGAATACATTTTACTACAACTTCCTCGTTGGACAATTTCATCAGACTCTGTTTTACGGCTTCCACACTGCCCTGTACGTCCGCTTTGACGATCAGGTTCAGCTCTTTTAAGTTTCCTTCCTGAATCTGGTTAAACAAGTCATCCAAAGACATTCTCGACTTAGTATCTGCAAGCATCTCTTCTTTATGCTGCGCCATGTAAGTATCCGCATAAGATTTTGCCGATTTATCATTTTCATGGACGATAAATACCTCGCCTGCGCTGGGTACATCGGATAATCCCAGAATTTCTACCGGCATGGAAGGCGTCGCTTCCTTGACCCGCTTTCCTTTATCATCAATCATCGCCCGGACTTTTCCGTGGCTTGCCCCTGCGGAAATGAAATCGCCCACATGCAGCGTTCCCTTCTGCACGAGTACGGTTGCCACCGGTCCGCGTCCCTTATCCAGCTCCGCTTCAATGACGAGTCCCCTCGCATGTCTGTTAGGATTTGCCTTTAATTCCAGAATTTCCGCCGTCAGCAGAATCGTCTCTAACAAATCATCGATGCCTTCCCCGGATTTCGCGGATACCGGAACAAACTCCGTGGAACCGCCCCAGTCTACCGGAATCAGTTCATGCTCCGTCATCTCCTGCTTCACCCTGTCGATATTGGCATTCGGCTTATCGATTTTGTTTACTGCGACAATAATCTCAATGCCCGCTGCCTTCGCATGGTTGATGGCTTCCACCGTCTGCGGCATAACGCCGTCGTCCGCCGCCACGACCAAAACCGCGATATCCGTGGAATTGGCGCCTCTCATACGCATCGCGGTAAACGCCTCATGCCCCGGTGTATCCAGAAAGGTAATCTTCTGATTGTGTCTGACCACCGTATAAGCGCCTATCGCCTGGGTGATGCCGCCCGCCTCTTTATCCGTGACATTCGTCTTACGGATGGCATCCAAAAGCGAGGTCTTACCGTGGTCAACATGCCCCATAACGCAGATAACGGGCGGACGCGCCACCATTTTGCTCTCATCTTCCTCTTCTTCCCGCAGCAATTCCTCGATAACGTCTACCTTGACTTCCTTCTCGCAGATAATTTCGTACTCAATAGCGATATTTTCCGCATCTTCAAAAGAAATTTCCGAATTGACGGTCACAACCCGTCCCTGTAAAAAGAGCTTCTTGATAATAACAGAGGGCTGTATCTTCATCTTATCCGCCAGTTCTTTTATCGTCAGGGATTCGGGAATCGTAATGACTTTAATCTGCTCTTCCACCGGCGTTTCCGCTTTCTTCTCAGGTTTAATGAAACGTCCCGGCTTATTGCGGTTCTTTCCGCCGATTCCGTCCTCTTCGTAAATCAAATCTTTCTTAGAGCGTTTATCCTTCTCCTGACCGATTCTACGTTTCTCTTCATCCCTGTGCTTCTCATTGTCCTTGATGGGACTCTCCGGCATAAAACTCTTGTTGTTTCCACCTTTTTTAAATCGATTGTCCGCCCCGCCATTTCCTCTCTGAGAACGTTCGCTATTGTTAAAGCTGCGACCGCCGCCCGTGGGAGCAGAAGCGCCACGTTGATTACCCTGACCGCCGTTAAAATTCTGGCGATTTTTGCCTTCAGGTCTTCTATTCTCATTATGATACTGTCTTTCCTGATTTCCCGGCTTGTTTTGAACATTTGCTCTTTCCCTGTTATCCTGTCTATCTTGCCTTTCCTGTCTCTCTTGTCTTTCCTGCCGCTCCTGTCTTTCCTGCTTTTCCTGTCTCTCAATTCTTTCCTGTTTTTCCTGCTGCAGACGCTCCATACGCCGCTCCTGCTGCTGTTTCTGCCGCACATCATATGGCTCCGCCGTCACCGGAATCGGTTTCTGCGTCGGTCTGATAATCTTATGCGGCGTCTGCTGCTGTGAACCCGGACGTTGATGTGTGCCCGCTGGTCTTCTATCCCCATTCATCTGTCCCGGTCTATTGCCCGGCATTTTAGAATTGGGCGTATTTCCCACGAAAATGATTTTCTTCTTCTTTTTCGGCTCTTCCGCCCCAGCAGTTTTTTTGTCGGGAGCTGTCTGCTTTACGCCCGCTGCGCTCTGCTTATTTTCCTCTGTGTTTCCTTTTCCCGATGCTTTCTGCTCTTTAACCAAAGCTCCGCCGCCTGCCTTGCCAGATTCTGGCTGCTCCTGCGGTTTTGCCTCATTTGTCCTGGCAGTCTGCTCTTTCGGAATATCCTGTTCCTTCTTTGCATTCTGTTCCTTTGGAGTATCCTGCTCCCTTTTTGCGTTCTGTTCCTTCTGGACGTCCTGCCCTGCCGCTTTTTTGAAATGACTGCGCACCAGTTCGATGCCCTCGCCTTCTACCCAGCTTTGCGCCGCTTTTACTTCATATCCTTTATCCTGCAAAAAAGCGAGAATTTCTTTGCTCTGCTTTTCCAGCTCTTTTGCAAGTTCATGCACTTTCACTTTCTCCATGCTCCTACCTCCGTTTCATGATTAAACCGTCAAATATTTCCGTATCGAATCCGCAAATCCCATATCCGTAACCGCCAGGGAAGTCCGCTCCTGCTTTCCCATAGAATGTCCAAGGCTTTCCTTCTCACCGAATTGATAAAAAGGAACCTGATAAAATTCGCACATATTCTGAAACTTCTTTTTCGTATTATCTGATGCATCCTTTGCCACAATAACCAAAACCGCTTTTCCCGATTTTACCGCATTTTCCGTTGCAAATCCGCCGCTGACGACATTTCTGGAACGAGTTGCAAGTCCTAACAGTGATAAAATCTTATTATTATCCGCTCCGCTATCCCTGCACATTTTCCTCAAACTCCTTTTCCAGACTCTCGTAGACTTCTTCCGGAATGGCAATTTTCAAAGAATGCTCCAGCCCCTTACTCTTTCTTGCTTTCATAAGACATTCCTTTGTCATGCAAAGATATGCCCCCCTGCCGTTCTTCCTGCCGGTTGTATCTAAAATAATGGAATCGTCCGCAGTCTTTAATACCCGCATCATTTCCTTTTTATTTTTCATTTCCCTACAACCCACACACTGTCTCATGGGAATTTTTTTCGCCATAAAAATCCTTGCCCTTTCTATTCTTCCGGTTCTTCACCTGCTTCGTCTTCTTCATATTCGCCGGTATCCGCCGCTTCGCTATAACCCTCTTCATAAGACTCTTCATCGTAATCCTCGTCGCTGTAGTCTTCTTCCTCATAAGGCTCTTCATCGTAGCCTTCATAAGACTCCTCGTCATAGCCGTCCTCGTCGTATTCATAATCCTCATAACGGAATCCAGGCGCATCTTTTGCCTGTGTCTCGCTCTTGATATCGATCTTATACCCGGTCAGCCTTGCCGCAAGCCTTGCGTTCTGCCCTTCCTTGCCGATGGCAAGAGACAACTGATAATCCGGTACGACCACTTTCGCCGTCTTTTCATCGGGGTCTGCAAAAACCGCCACAATCTTCGCCGGGGATAATGCATTCTGAATCAAAATTCCCGGATTTTCATCCCAGTTAATGATATCAATTTTCTCACCGCGAAGCTCCTCCACGATGGAGTTTACCCTGGCGCCGTTCATTCCTACGCACGCGCCGACCGCGTCCACATTCGGATTGTTGGAACGCACCGCCATCTTCGTCCTGCTGCCCGCCTCTCTGGCAATGCTCATAATTTCCACGGTTCCATCCTTGATTTCCGTCACTTCCGTCTCAAACAATCTTTTGACAAGCTCCGGGTGGGTGCGGCTCACCAGAATCCTCGGTCCTTTCGGCGTATTCTTCACTTCCAGGATATAGACCTTAATCCGCTCCGTCGGCTTGAAGTTTTCCCCGCGCACCTGCTCGCTTTCATTTAAAACAGCGTCCGTCTTGCCCAGGTTAATCGAAATATTCCTGCCGATGTAACGCTGCACAATACCGGTAACGACATCCTTTTCCTTCTCGTAATACTGATTATAAATAACGCTCCGTTCCTCTTCGCGTATTTTCTGCAAAATCACATTTTTCGCATTCTGGGTCGCAATACGCCCAAATTCTTTCGATTTGATTTCCACATGGATAATATCGCCAAGCTCCGCCTTGCAGGAAATCTTCTGCGCATCATCCAGAGAAATCTGCAGACAGTCGTCCTCTACCTCTTCCACGACTTCTTTTTCCGCATAGCATAAGAAATCACAAGTCTCTCTATCAATCTCTACTTTGATATTGTCCGCTTTGCCGAAATGGTTTTTACAAGCCGTAAGCAAAGAATTCTCGATTGCATCAAACAATGTTTCTTTACTGATTTCTTTCTCCTTTTCCAGCATATCCAATGCTTCCATTAATTCCTTATTCATTTTCCGGTATCCTCCTTTAAATTTCCCTTATAAATTCAATGCCAGCCTGATAAGCGCTATCTCTTTTCTGGCAAATACTTTCTCTTTTTCCTCCGTCCCAATGGTTATCGTGTCTGCATCAAAAGAGCGTAAAATCCCTTGGAACTCCTTTTGCTTATCAATCGGTTTATAAGTTTTAACTTCCACTTCTTCCCCGATACTCTTTTCCAGATGTTTATCTTTCTTCAAAGCCCGCCCCAGCCCCGGACTGCTTACTTCCAATATATAAGCATCCTCTATAAAATCCTCCCTGTCCATTTCCTCCGAAAGCGCGCGGCTTACGTTCTCGCAATCGTTAATCGTAACGCCCTCCGGCTTATCAATATAAGCCCTCAGATACCAGTCGCTTCCTTCTTTCACATACTCCACATCATAAATTTCCACGCCAAAACGCTCCACAATCGGTAAAAGCAGCGCCTCGGTCTTAGACTCGTAGGTCTCTCGTTTAGACATCTTTATCCTCGCTTTCTTTTCTACTATATAAAAGAGTGGACTCGCAAGCCCACTCTTATTGTGTAAATATTATATAACTATCTAAGTGTATCACCAAATGTTGGAAGATGCAAGGGGAAATCAAAATTTGACAGGAATTTTTAACATGGATTAACACCGGGTAAACAAAAACAGTAAGGATTCCTATAAATAAAAAATGCCAAAAAACCTCAATTTTTCAGCATTTTCCGGGTTGGGCTGTTCGTTAAAAAATAAACAGTCAGCAGCTCGTAGGGGAATCGAACCCCTGTTTCCGCCGTGAG
>JAMPFM010000001.1:297814-322720 GCA_023664455.1 Blautia sp. | reverse complement strand
ATAGTTTTTTGCTATACCCCATAAGAAAGAAATACCTTCTCTAAAAAGGACAGCGTTTATAGCTGTCTTTTTTACTTTTCTTGTGTTTTTGTGCAGAATACTTGAATATCCACAATATATAGTATAAAATAACGATATATGCTTATAGATAAAATATGGAACGCGGGATTCCGAATACAAAGTGAGGGCTTACTTGGATGGATAACAATCAGATTTGGAAGGCAGAGCAGAATTATCAGTATATAACGTCGATGCGGCCCGTTTTTAACAGAAACGCACTGTTCAGCGATACTACGGAAAATTATGTTTCTCCTGCAGAACCGAGTGCGTATGGCGAAGTGACAATCCGCTTCCGCTCCGCTAAAAATAATATTGACAACGTTTTTTTCATCACAAAGGGCGTAAAGCATATGATGTTAAAAATCGAGTCGGACAAGTATTTTGATTACTATTCCCATACGGAACAGTTAGAGAACGAAAAGTTAAGTTATTATTTTGAAGTTTATGCAGGAAAGATTTGCTGCTACTACGATACGAGAGGGATTGCAAAAGATATTAACGAACACTATCATTTTCAGGTGATTCCGGGGTTCCAGACGCCTGCGTGGGCAAAAGGCGCGGTATTTTACCAGATTTATGTGGACCGCTTTTACAATGGCGACCCTTCCAACGACGTCCTTACAAACGAATATCAGTATATCGGGGAAGGCACCGTCCAGGTAGAAGATTGGGATAAATATCCCGCCGTCATGGGTGTAAGGGAATTTTACGGCGGCGATTTGCAGGGGGTTCTGAATAAGATGGACTACCTTCAGGACTTGGGCGTAGACGTTATTTATTTTAATCCGCTGTTCGTTTCCCCTTCAAACCATAAGTACGATATCCAGGACTATGACAATATCGACCCCCATATCGGAAAAATTGTCAATGAGGCGGGCGACGTCCTGGAGCCTGGACAGCACGAAAACAAATTTGCGTCCAAATACATTAACCGTGTTACCAATAAAGAAAATCTGGAAGCCAGTAACGCGCTGTTTGTGGAAGTGGTAAAAGAAGCGCATAGACGCGGGATGAAAGTAATTCTGGACGGCGTTTTCAACCATTGCGGCTCCTTTAACAAATGGATGGACAGGGAGCAGATTTACGAGGTGGCGCCGGGATACGAAAAAGGGGCTTATATCAGCAAAGAAAGCCCGTATTACGGTTATTTCAGATTCTATGAAGACCAGTGGCCTTATAACAGCGTATATGACGGATGGTGGGGACACGACACGCTTCCGAAGCTGAATTATGAAAATTCCAGGGAATTGTTCAATTATATGCTCTACATCGCCCAGAAATGGGTATCGCCGCCGTATAATGCGGACGGCTGGCGCCTTGACGTAGCGGCGGATTTAGGGCATAGTGCGGAATACAACCATTATTTCTGGCAGGAATTTCGCAAGGCAGTTAAAAACGCGAACCCCGACGCCATCATTCTGGCGGAGCATTACGGGGTTTCCAAAGACTGGCTGCAGGGCAAAGAATGGGATACCATCATGAATTACGATGCTTTCATGGAGCCGGTGACCTGGTTTCTGACCGGAATGCAGAAGCATAGTGACGACTACCGGGAAGACCTGCGGGGAAATGCCGACAGCTTCTGGGACGCTATGCGCTATCACTGCGCAAATATGACGAATCCTTCCCTGCAGACGGCAATGAATGAGCTGTCCAATCACGACCATTCCCGTTTTTTGACCCGCACGAACCACAAAGTCGGGCGTATCAATACGCTGGGCGCAGAAGCGGCGAACGAAGGCGTCAATAAAGCCGTTCTCCGGGAAGCGGTAGTTATCCAGATGACATGGCCCGGAGCGCCTACGATTTATTATGGCGATGAAGCGGGTGTCTGCGGCTTTACGGACCCGGATAACCGAAGAACCTATCCCTGGGGACATGAAGACAAAGATTTGATAGAATTTCATAAGGAAATCATTCAAATCCATAAGCGCAACGAAGAATTTATGACGGGTTCGCTGAAACATATGGAAGCGGATTATAATGTCATTGGCTATGGACGTTTCACGAGAAATCAGCAGTCTGTAGTCTTAATCAATAACAATGATTACGAGATTACGAAAGAGTTATCCGTATGGTATCTGGGAACGCCCAAAGAATGTATACTTAAACGGCTTATCCTGACCACCGCCGACAGTTTTACAACCGAGGCGAAAGAGTATCCTGTGATTGCGGGAAAAGTCCAGATTACGCTACCGCCGACGTCTGCCATCATCCTGCAGCATATCAATACGGACGGAGTAGCAAAGACGGGAAATAATTTCTTGCATTTTATGTAGTGATATGATATAAATAGATTGAAAAATCAGAGATTATAATGAAATGGATGGATTCCCGAGTGGCCAAAGGGGACAGACTGTAAATCTGCTGCAAATTGCTTCGGTGGTTCGAATCCACCTCCATCCATTTAGTTTACAATGTAAACTAAAATAAATGCCGGCGTGGCGGAACTGGCAGACGCACAGGACTTAAAATCCTGCGGGGCTAACCCCCCGTACCGGTTCGATTCCGGTCGCCGGCAGGAATGTTTTAAGGGGAAACACTGTAAATATAAGTGTTTCCCAATTATTATGCCATTTTATGCGTTAATTTGACATAATATAACATTTATTATATAATCGTCTTTACATGCTGGTCATTGATTATTTTAATCAGCTTGAACAGTTTAACGATTGCTATATATAACTTATGAGGAGGAAACGTAAATGGGTAAATTTTGTACACAATGTGGACGTCCTTTGCAGGAAGGAGAAATCTGTACATGCCAGACAGGCATTCAGACAGAAAATCCGATGCCTTCTATGCAGCCGCAGGTACCGCCTACACAACAGCAGGTACCGCCTACACAACAACAGGTACCGCCCACACAACAGCAGGTGCCGCCTATGCAGCAGCAAGCGCCGCCCGTGCAGAATGCCAATGTACAGGCGACAAAAGAACTTGCTAATCAGGTAAAGGTAAATTTCCTGCAGGTTTTGAGAAAGCCAGTAACAGTGGGTAAGAAAATGGTTGAAGAATCAGATGTAAAAATTGCATTCATCTGTTTGATTTTACAGGCGGTTGCAAGTTCTTTATTTGGAATTGCCGTAGGAAGTAAGGTCAATAATTTGATTTCGGCAGTAGGCGGACTGGCAGGATATGCTGGTATGGGGAGCGCTGTTGCAGGGGTGTTGAAGATATCTTATGGTAAAATATTTGCAGTGACTTTTATATTATCTATTATATTTTCATGCTTTTTAGCATTATTATTAGTAGCGGGGCACAAGATTTTACACTGCGAGGCTTCTTATAAAAGAATGTTGTCTGCAGCATCAGTCAGAAGCGCGGTTATGGTTCCGGTTATATTAATATCGTTACTTTTATTTGAATTGAATGTGGGATTGGGTTTTGGTCTGCTCATCGTAGGAAATATATTTGGATTTGTAACAATAACAATGACAACGGCGGAGTTTATACCAGAAGAAAAGAAAGATATTTTCTCATTTACCATTAGTATTGTGTTCTTAATTTTTGTAGTTATAATAGTGTTAGTCATGGGAAAAGGATGGACTTTATATCTTCCGGATGCAATTAGAACTGTATTAAAGAGTGTCAGCTCATATATTTCTAATCCCAGTCAGCTTATACAGGAAATATTAAAAGAACTTATTGGTAATATATTTTAAATATTTTGGCGGGTATGTTTCCAGTACCCGCCAATCTTCATTGATTAGATGATAAAAGATATCATAAATCCGATAGGAGGGGAAAATATGTTTTGTGGAAATTGTGGGGCAAAAAATGAGGATAATGCAAGATTTTGTCATGAATGCGGCAGCCCTCTGGTTAGTAATGTGAATCAAAATGCAGCGGCAGCTTCAACACAGCCCGATGCAAATAACAATAATGTATCGGCGCCATCACTTAGCAAACCTGCGTGGAATGCAGAACAAAATGTGAATCAAAATACGAGTCAGAATGTAAATCAAGGTACGAATCAGAATGCAAATCAAATGATTGATAAGATTAAGGCTATGCCGAAAAAAGCGTTGATTGGGGGCTGTCTGGCTGTTGTGGCATTGGTCGTAATCGTTTTTGTGGTTGTCAACGCCAAATCAACAATTAACCTGAACAACTATATCAAAATTGAAGCTGACGGATATGATGGATATGGAACGATAAAAGCAAGTGTTGACTGGGACGCCATAAAATTGAAATACAGTGACAAAGTTTCTTTTACCGGACAGGCGCAGACGGAGTTTGGCGGTTTATTCAGCGGTGTGTCACCCATAGACCTTATGAAAGACTACATAAGTATAGAACTGACAGAAACAAGCAAGTTGTCAAATGGTGATGTAGTGGAATATGCATGGCATGTTAATGACGAACTTTCAACGATGGTTAAATGTAAGTTGAAATATAAAGATAGCTCATACAATGTTTTAGGGCTGACAGAAATAGGAACTTTTGATGCTTTTTCCGGTCTTGAGATAACATATGAGGGTATAGCGCCTTACGGATATGCCAATATTGCTTATAATGGCTCTGAGCTGAATTATTATGATTTCAGATGTGATAAAACAGACGGACTTAGCAACGGTGATGAGATTGTTGTCTCAATCGATGAAGGGAATCTTGAGTATTATGCAATAAATCTTGGAAAGGTGCCGGATACTTTAGAAAAAAAATATATTGTTGAAGGGTTAAGGGGATATGTAACAGCTTTTTCTGAGATAGACAATGACAGTCTGGCGGCGATGCAGCAGCAGGCGTCGGATGTTTATAATGCATATGCAGCACAGCGTTGGGACGAAGGTGCGGTAATCGAGAGTTTTACTTATATAGGCGACTATTTCCTGACGCTGAAAGATAAGGACTCATGGGGAGATCATAACAGGCTTTATCTGATATATAAAGCACAGGTGCGGAACCATTATGCTGATGGTGGAGAGACTTTTAATGATCTTAACAGCTATTACTGGTACATTTCGTTTCATGATATTATGGCTGAGCCAGACGGAAGTATTAGTGTAGATACCACAAATTATAATACTCCAAGTGAAAACATTTACGTTGATTCTGGTATCAGTTATGGCTGGTGGGGTACGAAGAGATGGGAATATTACGGGTATTGGACATTGGATGATCTTTATAAAGTTGCGGTTACGTCAGCTATGGACGTATATAATCATGAGGATAACATTGATGAGAGCGTAGCGCCGGAAACCGTTACAGCAGCAGAAGAAGAACCTGCAGCCAGTACAGATTATATTTTCCCGGACAGCGACTCCAGAATCCTCTCAAAAGAAGAACTGGCAGGTCTGTCAGCTGATGAGTGCAAGATTGCAAGAAATGAGATTTATGCAAGACATGGCAGAAAGTTTAAAGACGAAGAACTGCAGTCCTATTTTAATGCATGCGATTGGTATGAGGGGACGATAGAGCCGGATGATTTTCAAGAGAGCGAGTTATCTGAGATAGAGATAGCAAATAAAGATTTGATTGTTGATTATGAGAAGGAAAAGGGATATCGATGATTGGACGATTAAAGTATTTGATTGCGGCGGTTTTCTTAACGCTTTGCATAAGTGCGTGCGGAACAGTTTCTGAAACAGAGACAGATATATCTGCTGATGCCATTCTGGCAGAAAATCAGGATGGAACTGATATTCAAGATACACAAGCCGAAAATGTGAATAGTATTCAAGCCGAAAGTGAGAGTGATATCCAGACAGAAAACGGAATGGATGCGCAGACAGAGGAAGGGAATACGATTCGGACGGAAAGCGGAACGAATGCCCAGGCAGAAGAAAAGAATACGATTCAGACGGAAAATGGAACGAATACCCAGGCTGATGCTGGGAGGGATAACGGATTGGAAAGCATAGATGCAGAGGATCCCGTTGAGATAACCTCAGAACTGGAGGAAGTTATCACAACTGACAAAGTCAGGGTAAGAATGCAGCCGAGTATGGAGGCTGAAGTTTACTGTACGTTAGAAAATCGAACAAATGTTCAGAGAATTTCTGACGATGGCGAATGGAGCAAAGTATATTTGGATAAATCCGAATACTATATTGCAAGCCGTTATCTCAGGCCAGTAACGAACGATGCTAACGGTTATCTGGTAGTTATTGATGCAGGTCATCAGAGTAAAGGAAATTCAGAACAGGAGCCAGTAGGTCCCGGAGCCGCCGAGACCAAAGCCAAAGTGTCCGGTGGAACTTCTGGAAAGACCAGTGGTTTAAGCGAATATGAACTGACACTGATGGTTTCCTTGAAGTTAGAGGAAGAATTACTGGATAGGGGATATTCGGTAATCATGACGCGGACAACGAATGACGTCAATCTTAGTAATTCCGAACGGGCGGAAATCGCCAATAACGCGAATGCGGACGCATTCGTAAGGATTCATGCCAATGGCTCGGAAAATACCTCTGTAAGCGGGGCAATGACTATCTGTCAGACACAGTCAAATCCATATAATGCGTCTTTGTATTCAAGCAGTAAGGCATTGTCAACGGATATTCTGGATGAATTGGTTTTAGCAACGGGCTGTAAGAAACAGTATGTGTGGGAGACCGATACCATGAGCGGCATTAATTGGTGTCAGGTTCCGGTTACTATCGTTGAAATGGGATATATGACCAATCCCGAAGAAGACCTTCTAATGGCTTCAGAGGAATATCAGTGGAAGATTGTATCAGGAATTGCAAATGGGATAGATAAATATCTGGGGAAATAATCAGGCGATGTATAAGCGTCAATGAGATAAACGCTAAATTAACAAGTACCTATAAAAAATTGGAGCAGAATCTGTAGGATGGTAACAGATTTGCTCCAATTTTATTTTTCATGGATTAAAAAATTTTGCAAAAAATCGTGGGAAGGACAAAAGGGTGTCCATACGGAAGTATAGAATATAGCTAAGAACTATCTCTTAAAGAGATTGATGGAGGATGATTTTTTGTTAAGACAATAAAAAATAAAGACTGGAAGGAGTTAATTTATCTATTAAAGTATAAAAGATTTGTAACCGGAATTTCTAATGCGTCTGCAATATCAAGCAGAGTATCTAAGGATATAGAAGTCCGCATATTGGGGGCTTCTATATTGCTGATATGCGTGCGGCTGATATTAATTGTTTCTGCAAGTTGTAATTGTGTTAATCCTTTTAGTTTTCGATAATAAGCAATATTCAGACCAATCATTTTATATTCCTGTTTCCGCTTTTCACTCATAAGATTCACCTCAAATTACAGTTTACAAAGTAGGATGATGTACATAAACAATGTTTATATATGCTAATGCAATGTATAATATTGCAAATATAAATTAATAGTGATAATATATAAATAGTTTACTGTAGGAAGAAATAAAAAATGCCAGAAGAAAACATAGATAGACAATATGTGTCCATGTAGAAAAGTATAATGTGGTAAAAAGTTAATCGAGGGGATACACAAATTATATGAATGAAATTACATTTGATAAGAGCTACCGGGTTTTGTATATTTACACAGAGCTTATGTGCGGGCATACAATAAGCAAGAAAAAATTGGCATTACAGTTTCATGTCAACGAAAAAAGCATACAAAGAGATTTAGAAACAATTAGGGAATTTCTCGATAGAAAAGTCGGCGAAGAAGGCTATGGTTCTCAATTAGTCTATGATTTCCACAAAAAATGTTATTATTTGGAACAAGCTACACAATCAGACTTGTCAAACGCTGAGATATTGGCTGTCAGCAAAATTCTTTTGGCAAGCCGCGCTTTCATGAAGCAGGAAATGATGACCATATTGGATAAATTAATTAAAAAATGCGTGCCGTTAGAGGAGCGCAAAGTCGTAAATGATTTATTATCTAATGAGCGTTTTCATTATGTGGAGCTACAGCATAAAAAAGTATTTTTGGACAAACTTCTGCCATTAGGGAATGCAATCCGGGAGTACCGGATGATATCCATAAAATACGAAAAATTAAAAAATAAAACTGCCGTAGTGCGTTACTTAAAGCCATTGGCAATTTTATTTTCCGAATATTATTTTTATCTGGTAGGCTTTATAGAAAATATTGACAGGCAGAAAGCCTTTGAAAATGCGGACGATCCATTTCCCACTATATACCGCATAGACAGAATCCAGGAATTAGAGATTTTAGAGGAACATTTCAAAATACCTTATGCGAGCCGCTTTGAAGAAGGAGAGTTTAGGAAAAGGATTCAATTCATGTTTGGGGGAAAACTTCAGAGGGTTAAACTGGAATGTAAGGAAGATGCAGTAGAAGCAGTCCTCGACCGTTTACCAACAGCCAAAATTATAAAGGAAGATAACGGAACCTATACGATTTTGGCGGAAGTTTTTGGAAAAGGGATTGAGATGTGGATCAGGAGTCAGGGTGATAGGGTCAGACAGATTTCGTAGGGGTACAATATTGTGGATAAGGGACATGAAGAAAAGATTAAAAAACTGGAAAGAGAAGCATTAAAAGGTGCATCGGCTGAAGTGGTCCAAAGATATGGAAGCGCAGTTAAGCAGCATTATGTGGCATATTCTGGAATGGATAATGAGACGGGGCAGAGATTGGCAAAAGGTCTTAAAGATATTGCAAAAAGCAAGATTAACCCCGAATATCGGAATCAGAATATTAAGCAGCAAGCGGGATTTGCTGCGGAAGTAAAGTCCGTTGCAAGGAAAAATGCAGACAACATTATTAACGGAAAACCAAACAGAATAACGCGAACAGACGATATTGGAAGAGTGAATGATACTTTATATGATTTGGTAGAGCGTGCGCCTGATGGTACGATAATACCGGGAACCGCTTCACAGATGAAGTTTGTTGGCAATAGCCCGGAAGAATTGCTAAGCAAGTTAAACAGTAAGAAGTATGAAAAGTATATTGACGCCAAGGCGATTTTAGATATTGCGGACGATGATTACGAGGCGCTCATAGGCATAAATGGCAACAAAGGAATAATTGATGAAAAAATTGCGGAGTTGAAAACGCAGGCGGAACATGCGAAGGATATTGGCAAAGGAGAGGTAGCAGAGCAAAAGTTAAATCAAATAGAAAAGTACGAGTACATTAAAAAAAAGTTAAGAAAAAGCGGACTTACAAGAGGCGAATCAGTAGAAGCGAGGCTTTATGCTAAATGGTCAACCGCAAAAGATACCATGAAAATCGCACATGGCGCAGGAATAGAGCAGTCCATAATAGGAACAAAGGTATCGGGAGCAATTTCCCTTGTAAGAAATACCGTTGCATGTTTCAAAGGTGAAAAAACGCCCGAAGAAGCTGCGGTTGCGGTTGTGGCGGATACGGGGACAGGGATGGTGGTAAGTTATACCACAGCTTTTTCTGGGAGCGTCATAAAAGGAGCAATGCAAAATTCATCAAAGGAATATAGCCGAGGCTTGTCGAAATCGAACCTGGCGGCGGAACTTGTTACGACGACTATGAATGTAGGCAGGACATTTCGTAGATATTTTGACGGTGATATAACAGGCGCTAAGTGCGTAGAGGAATTAGGCGAGCAGGGAGTTGGAGAGATTGGTTCCGCCATGTTTTCCGCTATGGGTACAAGTTTTGCAAAGAGTGCAGCAGTAACGGCGTCGAAAAGTACTGCGAAATTACTCGGCGTGGTCGGCGGCGTAGCTGGCGCAACCTTGGGATATGCAGCGGCTGTCGCTTGTTATCAGGAAATTGCGACAGCGTTAAAAGAGGCGGAACTTGCAAGAGAAGAGCGAATCCGAATCGAGCAGGAGTGCGAAGAGGCAATTGCCTTAATCCGGCAGTATAGGCAGGAAATGAATATCATGGTTTCTGAATATATGACAGAGCATATCCAGACATTTAATCAGGGATTTCTGGAAATGGATAAGGCGATCATGGAATGTGACGTCAATGGTTTTATTCGTGGAAATGCGCGTATTCAGGAATGTCTGGGAAAGGAGGTTCAGTTTAGGAGCCAGGAAGAATTTGACGAGCTCATGTTATCAGATACAGCATTTAGATTTTAAGGAGGGACAGGATGACAAAATTACTAAAATGGGCAGCTATTCAGATTTACTATTACCTGATAGCTGCTGACGGAGAAATTTGCGACCAGGAAATGGAAACTTTTTTGGAAATTGCCAAGGAAACAGACCCGTTATTTGACCAGTACAAAGAGGATCTCATTGAGGAATGCCAAAATCAGGTAAATAAAATAACAGGTAAAGAAAATTGCTATGCGGTTATTAAAGAAGGAATAGATTTGGTACATCGTGACCAGCGTAAAGAGATTTTGCGAGGACTGGACATGCAGGCAGGTTATATAAATTCTAAGATGTTTCTATGGAATATGTTAAGCATTGTTATGAGTGACGGAACATATGCAGATGCAGAACGCAAAAGCCTTCAGTATGTAGTTGAAAAGTTTAAGTTAGATGCGACGCTTTTTTTAGAATGGGAAAATGCCATGAAAGCGATATTGGATATTGATAGAAGTATAGCACAGATGTTAGATAAAGAAAGTCCATTCGTAATCAAAGGAAAATATTCCGATATAGAATCATCCGAGACAGCAGGTATTATTAAAGAATACACCAATAGGCGCGAGATAATTTTAAATAGCGTAAAAGAGGATGTGTATGGATTGGGTATGGGCAAGGTCATACCGGGAGTCAGTAGAAAAGATAGTAGGAACATAGATGAGTTCGATGATGACTTAGATGGTGAACTTTGATGAAGAAGATGATTTTTAATAGGAGGTGGAAATATGCCAATACCATATTTATTTATGGGGCTTTG
Organism: Blautia sp.; assembly: GCA_023664455.1. Lineage (GTDB taxonomy): Bacteria > Bacillota > Clostridia > Lachnospirales > Lachnospiraceae > UBA3282. Next base: position 311,885 of record JAMPFM010000001.1, on the reverse strand, counting down.
GGGAGGAACGGCAACTGCAGGAGTGGGAAAAACTATTAAAGCATCGCAGGATAATTCCCAGGCAAAAAAAATTATTGAACGTGCAAATGAAAAAGTAGAGAATGCGGCGAAACGGTTAGATAAACCGCGGAGGCAATGCGAAGAAGCATTGGAGCATCTAGGAAAGGAAAAGATTACAATATTAAATTCAAGTGTAAGGGAATTTCTGGATTTATTTGAACGGATAAAAAATGTGGAATTTGTGGATTCACTTGGATTAAATGAGTTAAATAATTTACATAATTTATATATAGACCATGATGTATTTGGTATTTTAAAAGAAATGGAAAGCTTTACTTCTTCACTAGCAGATGGTATAGTGGCGGGCGTTGCAGGAGGCGCATTTGCAGCTTTTGGAGCATATAGCGCTGCGGCGACTTTTGGTACGGCATCTACAGGAACAGCCATTAGCGCTCTTAGTGGAATAGCAGCGAAAAACGCTACACTAGCATTTTTTGGAGGAGGCTCTCTTGCAGCAGGAGGTTTAGGGATGGCAGGAGGAACGGCTGTTTTAGGCGGGCTGGTGGCAGGACCGGCATTGCTTGTTATGGGGCTTGTGACAGAAGCTAAGGCAAGTAAGAACCTGGATACTGCTTATGCAAATGAGGCAAAGGCAGAAGAAATCTGCGAGCAGTTAAAAGCAGCGGAAGAACAATGTATAGCAATTAAAAGAAGAACTTATTTATTTTATAGTATTCTGGCAAGACTGGATGCTTATTTCCTGCCATTACTGAATCAGTTAAGAACTGTCATTGCGGAGGAAGGGACAGACTATTCTGCCTTTACCCTGGAAGCGAAACAGACAGTGGCGGCTGCGGCGTCCATTGCAGCAACTATCAAAGCGGTGCTGGATACACCTGTGCTCACAGAGGAAGGTAACCTGACAAGTGAATCCGAAGCAGTGGCAAAAGATGTGCTTGGCGTGCTGGATAAAGAAGAAAAGAAGAGGTAATAGAATCGGAATATGTAAATTATTCCCAGACCAGACCAACGATTCCTCGTTGGTCTGATTTTGTTAAAATTAAAACCACACCATATGAAAATATTTATTTGAATTAACGACTTTCTTATAAAGAGTGGATATGGTATAATTAGAGCGACAAAGGAGATTGTAGATGAAAGATACAAAAATTCAGTGGCATCCGGGATTTGTCGCTGCTATGAATTTAGAGCTTGCAAAGAATCGGAGCGATTTACTATTCATTAAGGAATACAATCTGAATACGAAACCGCTAGAGATTGATTTGCTGGTAATCAAAAAGGATAAAACCGCGTCTATTGACAATGAAATAGGGACGATATTTAAGGGGCATAATATTGTGGAGTATAAATCCCCGGAAGATCATTTGAATATTGATACCTTTTATAAAGCACAGGCATATGCGTGCCTTTATAAAGCCTATGGGAAAACGGTGGATTCGATAAAGGCTGATGATGTTACGATATCTCTTATCCGTGATACCAAGCCAGAGGGTCTGTTTCAATATTTTGAAGAACATCTGTATTCTATCAGGAACCCTTACAGCGGGGTATATTATATAAAAGGCGCTGTTTTGTTCCCAACGCAAATCATTGTTACAAAGGAGTTGGATACGGATGCGCATGTGTGGCTGAAAGCCTTATCGAACAGAGTCGGGAAGCAGGATATGGCTGAATTGTTAAAGAGAGTCAGTCGGCTTACAGAACAGGGAGACAGGGAGTTGGCTGATTCCGTTTTAGAAGTAAGCGCACAGGTAAATAGAAAAGTGATTGAAGAGATGGAAGGAGATGATAGCGTGAGCGATGCATTGTTAGAAATTATGCAACCACTTGTAGAACCACTTATAGAGGCTCGTGTAGAGGCTCGCATGGAGCCAATCATAGAAGCTCGTGTAGAAGCTCGCATGGAGCCAATCATAGAAGCTCGTGTTAAAAAAGAGGGATTAAAAAGGGGCATACAGGGAACGGTAGAGGTTCTTCGTGACTTAGGGCATGAGGACATCGAGATTAGGCAGATTATTCAGAAGAAGTATGAACTTTCTGATGAGGAAACAGCAGAGTACGTATAAGCGTTTACGGTATAAAAGGAATTGTGTTAAGAGGAATATTCTTGCAGCAAAACAGAATATTCCTCTTTTTGCGCGTCTTGCGGCGCACACTTTTAGGCTATATAAAATATATGTTTAACTATCTTATGTAGACATTACCCAATGTATAGCATATAAGGTGTATGAAGAAATATATTCTGAGGATGCGGATGATTGTGAATAATAAATGAATTTTAAGAATGCTTATTAAAGCATAAGAAATTTTGAATCATTCACTTGTAAAACAATAGAGTTAATTAAGTCAAGGAATGCTTTTTTTTGGGCAGGGCTGAGCAGTTCCCATTTATTAAGCAGTTCTTGTTGGTCGGCTGTGATTTCGGTCAGGCAGTTGTTTCCAGATAAAAATTGTGCCATTGTCATGTCAAATGCATGGCAAATTTTTTCTAATGACGGTAGAGTTGGCAGCATTTTTTTACGATACCATGAGGAAATTGTAGATTGTGGAATGCCTGATTTTTGTGCTAACTGGTATTCTGTCCAATTTCGTGACAAACGTTGCTGAGTTATACGTTCGAGAACATCAATCATTATAATACCTCCAATACTTCAATTTATCGTTATTATAATTCGACAATTACTTGAAAAATACTGATTAAAAGCGTATAATTTATACGATTTATATACTTAATTAAGTAGGATTCGACACTACTTATATTTAAGAAAAGGAGGTAAAAAACATGAAAAAGAAACTCACAACCCTGTTCCTGCTTCTGGTAATGCTTTTTGCATTCGGCGTCACTGCCCATGCGGAAGGATTCACGTTAAGCAGGACAAAACTGACGCTCAATGTCCATGACCACGGAAACTTCATTGAGGCGTCAGGCACTGACAGGCCGCTGGTATGGTCTTCTTACAACCCGAACATCGTGGGGGTAAGGCAGAATGGCCAGATCAACGCATGGAAGACGGGAAAGACGACAATCAGGGTGCGCTCAGGCTCGGAAACGAAGACCTGTGCGGTGACTGTTGTCAGTTCTTCCATCAAGCTGAACAAGACGTCGGCAACCCTTTACCACGGGACCGCCGGGACGTCAACCACACTGAAGCTGAAGGCTTCCGTGAAGGGCGCATCAAAGGATGTGTCATGGACCAGCTCCGATTCGTCCGTCGCGGCGGTGGACCAGAAAGGCGTCGTGACCCCGGAAGGCGCGGGCACGGCAGTCATCACGGCATGGGCGAACAGTAAGTCCGCATCCTGCACCGTGACGGTAAAGGAAAATAACACATGGCTGACAAATGTAAAGAATGGCGTGGTATACCTGAGCACGAAAGGCTCCGGCAGTACCTACACGCTGAAGGCCAGTGTCATAGGGCCGAAGAAAACCGTGAAATGGACGACGTCCGACAAGACGGTTGCAACCGTATCCGGCGGCGGCAAGGTGACAGGGAAAAAGACCGGTACGGCGTATGTCACGGCAACGGCAAACGGCGTGTCCCATTCCTATAAGATAGTTGTACAGGAAGGCGGCGTCCATATAAAGGAAGAAGGCATCGAGCTTTACACGGACGGGACAAAAATGCCCACAGTGAAGCTGACGACCAATGCAGGGAAGAACGATGTCCTTCACTGGTCAGTGGATGGTGCAGGCGTCGCGACGGTGGACCAGGACGGGCTGGTGACTGCACTGCGTCCGGGCGTTACGGACGTCACGCTGGAATGCAACGGCATGGCGGATACCTGTGAAATTGATGTAAGAACTATTTCCACGGATATCGCGGAAGATGCAATTACCCTGCGCACGAAAGGGGCGGAAAAGACTTATACGCTGTCAGCCAGCGTTGTTGGCAAGAAGAATACCGTCACATGGAAGTCTTCCGATACCAGGGTTGCGTCCGTGAGCAAGGGCAAGGTCACGGCAAAGAAGGAAGGCACGGCGGTCATCACGGCGACGGCAAACGGCGTTTCCGACACGGTGACGGTGAACGTGCTCCCCTATGAGCCGACAATCACGATGAACACACGCTCCTGTACATTGTATACGGGCAAAAAGGGCAATACGGTGACACTGAAGGCGACAGTTGACGGTCCCAGCAAAAAGATCACATGGCAGAGCGGCGACACTTCCGTCGCGACCGTGAACAGCAAGGGCAGGGTGACGGCTGTCGGTGAAGGCGAGGCCATGATATCGGCTTCTGCAAACGGCGAGACAACATTATGCACGGTCACTGTGAAGGATCCGTCCATCGGGCTGGGCAGCAGCCAGGTTGTCATGGCGCCGGGTGAGAAGAGGACCCTCACGGCGGACGTCACGGGACCGGCCCAGACAATGAAATGGTCGGTGGCGCAGGGTAAGGTGGCGTCCGTGAAGAACGGCGTCATCACGGCAAAGGCCCTTGGCGAGACCGATGTGAAGGTGACGGCAAACGGCGTGACGGCCGTGTGCCATGTTGTTGTTGCGGATGAATGCGGCCACGTTTATGACAGCGGCACGGTTGTAAGGGAAGCGACCTGCAGCCGCACGGGAATCATGTCTTATGGTTGTATTTTATGCGGTGACAGTTACAATGATGACATCCCGATGATACCGCATGATTTTGAGATTCCCCTGCAGCGGGAGCCGGACTGCGGCACGGAAGGCCTTATCATGTATCACTGCGTAATCTGTGGGGAAGGGAAAAATGAAGTCATCCCTGCCACGGGCGATCATAAGTACGAGTGGCAGGTCGTGGTGGAGCCTACCTGCACGGAAGACGGTTATGCGGCCGAGATCTGTACCGTATGCGGCCGGGAAAATTATGACCGTGAACGCGAATACCTGTACGGGGGGCATGATTACCAGTGGACGACGGTGAAATGGCCGAGCTGCCAGGAAGACGGTTATGAGGCACAGGTCTGCACAAGATGCGAACAGGAAAATTACTGGGCGGGACACCGCTTCCTGGAACGTGAAGCCCATGCGCCCTGGCTGTGGCAGGTCGTGAAGGAGCCGACGGTGACGGAAGAAGGCCTGCAGGAAGGAGTCTGCTGCCGGTGCGGGGCAAAAGTACAGGAAATAATTCCCCGGCTGGAAGAGGAACCTGTGGAAGAACCGGTGGAAGAACCTGCAACAGAAGAACCTGCTGAGGATCCGGTAGTGGAAGACCCGGCGGAAGAACCTGCAACGGAAGATCCAGTGGAAGAACCTGTAACAGAGGATCCAGTGGAAGAACCTGTAACAGAGGATCCGGTGGAAGAAGATCCTGTGGAAGATCCTGGCGAAGACGCCGTGGGATATGACAGTGCGATTGCATGCAGCTGCGGATATGCTGTATTCTTCAATAAATTTGATGAGGATGCCGTGGATGACGCGAATAATAAGAAGGCTGCCCATATAGCGGAACATGTCGCAAGGCGTGAACCCTGTGAGATCGGGCGGATGACTTATGAGGCTTATCTTGGGAAATACGGAAGCGGCACGACGGAAGATCCAAGGGAAAACCCCGTGGTGGAAAAACTGCCTGTGGAAGAACCTAAGGCGGAAGACCCATCGGTGGAAGATCCTAAGGTGGAAGAACCGCCCGTGGAAAATGTGGAAAATCCGGAATCAGGAAAAATTGAGGAGACAGCGGAGCCGTTGGGCGTTTGCGTTTGTAATTGTGGTGCTCTTATGAAGAGTTATACCTATGGTCTTTCAGCAGAAGAAAAGGCAATGTGGTATGCACATTTAGATGAGCATCTGGCAAAAAATGAAAGCACAGGATATACGAGCGTTACGTGGGCAACGTTAATAAAATACGGAACAAGTGAAAAGAATTACTGGTTAAACTGACAAAAGCGGAGACTTGATATGCCCTCTTTAATGATAGGGGTAAGAGGCAGGGGGCAATTCGCCCCTGCCTTTTAAAAGAAATTAATTAATATGAATTAGTCAAAAAAATTATACATAAAAGAACAAAGATTCAAGGCATTAAAAAGTATTTGATAATATATATACTTGAATTAAAATTATATATTTATAAGGAGGAAATTTTATTATGACAGAGGATAAAAAGTACTATGCTATACGAAAAGGATTAACACCAGGAATCTATACTTCATGGGAAGAATGTCAGCAAAATATTAAAGGAGTTTCTGGAGCCGAATATAAATCATTTTCTACAAGAGAGGATGCGGAGACTTATTTACATAATATAGATTTCAATGAAAAAGGTAATATAACATCCGAAGCCATTGCTTATGTTGATGGGTGTTTTAATGAAGTCACAAATGAATATTCATACGGCGTAATTATTTTCTATAACGGCAGAGAAGAACATCTTAGCCGAAAATTTAATGGTTCAAATTTAATAACGATGAAAAATGTTGTCGGTGGAATAGAAGGTACAAAAAAGGTAATGGAATTTTGTATAGATAATCAAATCAAGAGCGTTAAGATTTTTTATATTAATGAAGATATAGAGAAATGGCACACTGGAGTATGTGAAGCTAACCAACCCGACATTATAGGATATAAAGAATATTATAATAGTATTAAAGACCGGCTAAAAATAGCCTTTGAACAAGTTAATAAAGATGGCAGAGGTATTTATATTGATTTAGCAAATTCTCTTGCAAAAGTTGTTGTTGGAATGGAGGAACCGCAGAATAGCGTATCTGTACGAGATAATGGTATTGTTGCCTATGGAATAAGAAAAGATGATCTTGACAAGGTATTTAACTTACTCAAAAAAGACTTTTCAGATTTAAAATTGTCAAATAAAAAAATACCATATGCAACACAATATGAATTAGAGATTATGAATCCAAGTAAGCAAAAATTGTCTGTGAATTTGTATAAAGAAAAAAAGAAAATATGGATAAACGGTCAACAAAAAGATTTATTTAACCGCTTAACATATCATATAATTGAATTACTCGAAATAGATGAAATACCTGATTTTCTTAATGCAATATATAAAACTAACATTGATAAAGATGATATTGAAAGTGAGTTTATAAGACTTTTTTCTCATTCTTATAACAAATTGCCAGAAGAACTATCGAAATATCTGCACCAGGCAGTTTTTAATTTACATGTATCAACAAACGTTTATACGGCAAACTATTTAGTAGAACCTGCAATACGGCCACTTGAAGCAATATTAAAAATAGCATTAAAAAATAACAATATTCCTATTTGTAAAAAAGGAACAGGTTATGGCAACTTCTGTGTTTTTAGAAAAATAAATGATGATGAGTATAAATTAAAAGAAGAATTTATATTAGATTCTCATTCTAAAGATTTACTTGATTATTTGGCAAAATGTTATACTTATTATAATAAAAACAGACATACACTATTTCATTGGGGTGATCCAACAGGAGAAAAAGATACGACGAGAATATTAAACACGATAGAAGAGGCCATTTTTATTATTAGAGACTCTATAGCATTAATAGATGAATACTATACAATAGCGTAATCCAATGATCCAGAATATGTACATCTGATTATCATGCGCACAATGTATTCACTTATGCTTTTATGAAGTATTGCAAAGGATTTTATCAATGAAAGGATAGGAAACAGGATGGAGATGGACAAAGATACAGTAAATACCGTAATGGTCAACGGCAAAAAGGTTATAACGGCACAGCGAGATAACATGGCTTTTACTGCAAGGCGGCGGTTGCAGTTTCTGTAGGTGTGCAGGGAAAAGCCGTGTAACATTGGGGGTGGCGAAAGCTGCACCCTCAATATTGCCGATTACATATGTGAGTGCGTGCATGTCGAAGACATGGCAGGAAAAAAGGATTAAGGAGAAATAGACAACCTTTCCAAGATAATTACGCAGCCATTTTATAGCATATCTAAATTTTTCACAAAAATCCCAAATCCCAATTGACAAATCCTCATTTTAAAAATATACTGATAACACGACTGACCGACTGGTCGGACGGTGATGAAAGGAAATAAATATAAGATAAATAAATACCCAGAAAAGGAAGTGTACATATGTTAGGGAAATTCAGCGTAAAAAAGCCGTATACCGTATTGGTTGCGGTTATCTTAGTCATTGTTTTGGGAGTCGTTTCCTTTACCAAGATGTCTACGGATTTGCTGCCCAATATCAGTCTGCCTTATGTAATTGTTATGACGCCTTATCCGGGAGCGAGCCCGGAAACGGTCGAGATGGTCGTAACGAAGCCGGTGGAAGCGTCGATGGCGACGGTCAGCAATATAGAAGGAATCAGTTCTGTTTCCAGCGAGAATTACTCTATGGTTATTCTGGAATTTTCACAGTCTGCGGATATGAACGGGATTTCTTTGGAAATCCGGGAGAATCTGGACCAGATTAAAAGTTATTGGGACGATTCCGTAGGAAGCCCTATTATCATGAAATTAAATCCGGATATGCTGCCAATCATGATTGCTGCTGTCGGCGGTATGGGCATGACGGACGCCGAAGTAACGGAGATGACACAGAACATCGTGATTCCAGAGCTGGAAAGTATCGAAGGCGTTGCATCGGCGAGCGCGACAGGGCTGTTGGAAGAGAGCGTCCAGGTCATTATCCGGCAGGAAAAAATCGATGCCATCAATGAAAAAGTGTTCGGTTATATTGATGAGGAAATGAAGGACGCCGAACAGGAGCTTGCTGATGGTAAACAGGAAATTTACGATGGACAGGCGGAGCTTGCAGACGCCAGGGGGGAGTTAGAGGAAACCAAGCAAGAACTTACCGACAGCCAGAAAGAGCTGGAAGACAGCAGGACAGAGCTTGAGGATAATAAAAAGAAGCTTGCCGATGGAAAAGCAGAAATCGCAGAAAATAAGACAAAATTAGAGGATGGTAAGAATGAGCTTGCCAGTAAAAAAAGCGAGACAGCGCAGCAGCTTGCAGAAGCCGAGACGAAGATTTTAACGGCGAAAGCAGATCTGGAAGCCATGAAAATGCACCTGACTGCGGAAATAGCGACTTTGAAAGCACAGGAAGAGGGGCTTAAAAGCGGGATAGAACAATGCGATGAACTGATTACGACGATTGACAATATCGACCAGGTTCCGGAAAGTGAGAGAAACAGCGTGATTGCGTCTATTCTAAATCTGGACGTCAGCATTGTCAAGACCATGTCGCCAGCGCAGATTACTGCAGCGTTGGAAATGGCAAAACAGCAAGCGGCCGAAACGAAAGCGGGTTTAGAGCAATCTCTAGAGCAATTAGCGCCCAGCCTTCTTGTGGTTGCAGAATATGAAAAGCAGCTTGCGGAAATCGAAGGCAACATCACGAAATTGGATAGCGCGCTGACGGAGCTTTACAAAGGGAATCTGACGGCGGCAATCGAGTTTGCCAATGCGCAGACGGCGATAAGCCTTGGCGAATTACAGCTTACGACAGCGGAAACCCAGTTGGAAGCAAGCGAAAAACAGCTAGAAGCGGGCGAAGAGCAGTTGGAAAGCGGTCTGGAGCAGATTCAGTCCGGCTGGGACCAGATTAAAGAAGGCGAGGAGCAGCTCAATGATACGGCGGAGCAGTTAAAAGACGCTCTGCAGCAGATACAGGACGGGGAAGAAGAGCTGGAAGAAGCGAGAGAAAACGCCTATGAACAGGCGGACATGAATGGGATTCTTACCGTAGATACCGTAAAATCTTTATTGGCGGCACAAAATTTCTCCATGCCGGCAGGATATGTGACAGAAGAGGGCATCGATTATTTAGTCAGGGTGGGCGACAAACCCAAGGATATCGAGAAGCTGAAAAAAATGCCGCTCTTAAATCCCGAAATGGACGGCGTGGATATCATTACGCTGGAAGATGTGGCGGATGTGTTCATGACGGATAACTCCGCAGATATTTATGCGAATGTAAACGGCGAACCCGGTATTATGATTACCATGCAGAAGCAGACTGGATATTCGACGGGTGACGTTTCTGACAGGATTCTTGAGAAATTCGAGGAATTGAAGGCGGAAAATGAAGATCTTATTTTAATAACACTGATGGATCAGGGAATTTATATCGACCTTGTCATGGATTCCATTATCAATAATGTATTGTTTGGCGCAATTCTTGCTATTTTGATTTTGATAATTTTCCTGAAAGACTGGCGGCCAACGGCGGTAGTTGCGTGCTCGATTCCGATTAGTCTGATTGCGGCGATTGTCTGTATGTATTTCAGCGGCATCACGTTGAATGTCATTTCGCTGTCGGGACTCGCGCTGGGCGTCGGTATGTTGGTGGATAACTCCATCGTCGTTATCGAAAATATTTTCAGGCTGCGGAACGAGGGTTATTCGGCGAAAGAAGCGGCGATAGAAGGCGCAAGGGAAGTAGCGGGCGCGATTATGGCGTCTACGCTGACGACGGTCTGCGTGTTCCTGCCGATTGTCTTTACGGAAGGGATTACGAGGCAGCTTTTTGTGGATATGGGACTTACTATCGCCTATTCTTTGTTTGCCAGCCTGTTTGTGGCAATGACGGTTGTACCGGCGATGGCGTCTGGCACCCTGTCTAAGGCAAAACCGCAGAAGGAAGGAAAGATTTTTGGCGGTCTGATGAAGGTTTATGAGAAAACCCTGGCATTGGCGTTGAAGTGGAAACCGGTAGTTCTGATTCTGGTGCTTGTGCTGCTTATCATAAGCGCGGCGGCAGCTTTTTCAAAAGGTATTGCCTTTATGCCGGATATGGATAGTACGCAGATTACCATGACGCTGAGTCTTCCGAAGGATACGCCGCTGACGAAAACAGCGGAAGTAACGGATGAAGTCGTGGAAAGGCTGATGGAAATGGAAGATATCGTAGACGTGGGCGCTATGGCGAGTTCCTCTTCCATGAGTATGCTTACCGGCGGTGGTAATGCGTCTACCAATGAGACTTCTATCTATGTATCTCTAAATGAGAATAAGAAAAAAGATAATCAGATAATTGCATTGGAAATCGAGGAAAATATCGCGGATATTCTCGAAGAAAACCAGGCGGAGGCGGCGATTGAGACGTCAACGATGGATATGAGCGCGCTTGGCGGAAGCGGTATTACCGTACAGGTAAAAGGACGGGAGCTGGATACGCTGCAGAGCATTGCCAAAGATATCGCCGCGATTGTAGATACGGTCGAAGGAGCCGTAGATGTATCCGATGGACTGGAGGAATCCACCGGCGAGTTGCGTATTGTAATTGACAGGGATAAGGCAATTGAGCATGGGATTACTGTCGCGCAGGTCTACCAGCAGATTCAGGCGAAATTGGCGGATGCTTCCAGCGCTACATCTTTAGAGACGGAGATACAGGAGTACGACGTATATGTGAAACATGCAAAAGATATGGAGCTGACCAGAGAGCTTTTAAAGGATTTGGAAATTGAGAAAACGAACCAGGATAACAAGAAGGAAAAAATCAAGCTTTCTGAAATTGCCTCTTTTGAAAGTACACAGGCGCCGAAATCCGTAAACAGAATCGAGCAGACCCGGTATATCAGCGTCACGGCGGCGGTCGCGGATGGCTATAACGTAGGTTTTGTTTCGGAAGATGTGGAGCGGGCATTGCAGGATTATGAGATGCCAAACGGCTACAGCTATATGATGAGCGGTGAAAATGAGACGATTGTAGATGCTATGGAGCAGGTTTATCTGATGCTTGTTTTGGCGTTGATTTTTATGTACTTAATCATGGTGGCGCAGTTCCAGTCACTGCTTTCACCTTTCATTATCATGTTTACGATTCCGTTAGCGTTTACCGGCGGTTTCCTCGGACTTTTTATCAGCGGAAGCGAAGTAAGCGTTATCGCGCTGATAGGATTTGTCATGCTTTCGGGTATTATTGTAAATAACGGTATCGTGCTGGTAGATTATATTAATCAACTGCGGGAAAGCGGTATGGAGAAAAAAGAAGCAATTCTGACTGCGGGTAGAACCCGAATCCGTCCAGTTATGATGACGGCTTTAACCACGATTCTTGCACTCAGTACGATGGCATTCAGTGACGATATGGGAGCGGATATGTCGAAGCCCATGTCTGTCGTAACAATCGGAGGACTAATTTACGGCACCCTGCTGACGTTGATTGTGATTCCCTGTATCTATGATATTTTTATACGGGAAAAAAATAAGGCGGACTGAGTAAGAATGGGGGATTAGTACGATGGGGATGATGAGAAACAGCGGGCATTTACCAAAAGAAATGGCAATTTATAAAGCGGTGCTTGAATTATATGAAGAAGGAGCCGATTTAAACAGTATTACCGTGGCGGATATTACGAAAAAAGCGGGTATCGGGAAAGGTACGGCTTATGAGTACTTTTCCGATAAAGAGGAAATGATTGCAAAAGCCCTTTTTTACAACGGAGAAAAATTCTGCGAGCAGGTGTATGAAGGGATCCGTAAAGAAAAAAGTTTATATGATAAATTCAATTATCTGCTCCTGACAATGGAAGAGCAGCTTACGAGGACAACTTGTATCCTCAGGATGATTCTGCTGTCCGGTAATTCCGCGATGGGAAAGCGCGTGCGGGAATTATTTGAACAAAAGGCCGCTTCCGGGGAAATCATGGGGATAGATATCGCCGGACGGCTGCTGCGGGATGAGTTTTCGGAAAAAGAAGCGCCTTCCGAGGAAATAATAAAGTATCTTGTGATCAGTGTATATTCTAAAATATTTTGTTTCAGCATGTTATTAAACGAAGGCGTTTTCCATCAGAACGGCGAAAGGGAAATCATGCGGAAGCTGGTCATCCAGGGGATTTGCCGGGAAATAGAGGAAAATTCTGTTATGCTGTGATATTAGAAATCGGTGTTTAAGCGTCAGTATTTTAAGGTTCGGTTTTAAAATTCATGTTTATCTAAGAGTCTGCAACCTGCGGTGTGTACGCATTTGCAGACTCTTTTCGCTTTGTAAATAATATCAATTTTATCATGAAAGTTTTGTTATTTTATCCTATTTTTTTTTGACACGGAAATCAATTTTCAATCAGCTCTGCCGCTTCTAATATCTACATGCTGACTGAAAATTGCTTTCCGTGTTTTTTCGACATATATACTTGCAAAAATTCCATGCATTATATATAATGAAATCCATCACACAGAAATTATTGTGTCAATCTTACATTCCGTCGGGAATGGCAGTCGTATTTTCTGATACGATTGAAAATCCATCAATAACCGAAGACAGATTAGGAAACTGTACTAAGGATATCTTACGGCTTCCTCGTATCTGTCATTACAGAAAAAGGGAGGAAGCGCATGAAACAACAGATTGCAAACAGTAAACCACACGACAGCAGCAGTAAAATTATTTTTGGGAACGCCGAATTGTGTTCACAGTTTTTAAGGAACTATATGGACATACCGCTTTTAAAAAATGTAAGGGCGGAAGATATCGAGGACGTTTCGGAGCGGTATGTTCCGATGTTTACGGAAGAACGCAACTCAGACACGGTAAAGCGTGTAAAAATATCCGAAAAAAATACATTATTTTTCATATCCCTTATTGAACATAAGACAAAAGTAGATTACAATGTAAGTATGCAGTTGCTCCGGTACATGGTTTATATCTGGGAAGATTATGAGAAAGAAATGGAAAGGGAGCACAAGGGAATCAGCAAGACAAAAGATTTCCGGTATCCGCCGATTCTTCCGATTGTATATTATGAAGGCGCAGAGAGATGGACGGCAGCCCGTAATTTTAAGGACAGAATATTGTTTGACAGGGCATTTGAGCCGTTTACGCCAAAATTTTATTACAAACCAATCCAGTTGAACCAATACAGTGTGAAAGAACTCATTGAAAAGAAAGATGAGCTATCCCTTGTCATGCTGATTAACCGGATGCAGAGTGCAGAGGAATTTCGGAAATTGAATTTGCCCAAAGACTATCTGGAAGATTTATCTGCGCAGTCTACAGACGAGCTGCTTGGCATTGTAGAAAGGGTAGTGGCGACTATGTTGCGGCATCTGGAAATTTCCGAGGACGAAGTCACAGAATTTACGGAACAGGTGAAGGAGACCAGCTATGAAAAGTCAAGCCTAAATTAGCAAAAAATTTCTTTTTCG
>JAMPFM010000001.1:249776-297714 GCA_023664455.1 Blautia sp. | reverse complement strand
AAGTGCCGGCGTTTTTCAAGGACCTTCGTGGGATTTCTATCTGTCCTGCCAGTTCAATGTGAAAGAGCTGACTGAAAATTGATTTCCGTAGCTGAAAGCAATCCCCTATTGACTTATCCACGGTATCCGTGTTTATAATAGATAGCGGAAAGCAGGGGAATAAAATTATGGAAAAAAATCTGACGACGGGCAGCGTCCTCAAAACCGTGTTATCTTTTTCGCTGCCATTTCTTTTATCTTATTTTTTACAGACGCTCTACGGTATGGCGGATTTGTTCATTATCGGGCAGTTTAACGGCGTGGAAAGCACTACGGCGGTTTCGATTGGCAGCCAGGTCATGCACATGCTGACCGTTATGATTGTGGGGCTGGCGATGGGGGCGACCGTTATGATTGGACAGGCGGTCGGCGCCGGGAAACGGGAGCAGGTATCCCGTGCGATAGGCAATACCGTGACACTGTTTATGGCGTTGTCCATTTTTGCGACGCTGGGACTGCTTCTTGTTGTAAGGGGAATTGTTTCGATTATGTCTACGCCTACAGAGGCGGTAGCGGGGACGGTCTCATATCTTACCATTTGTTTTATCGGGATTCCGTTTATTACTGCATACAATATTATCAGTTCCATTTTCCGAGGCATAGGGGACTCCAAAAGTCCGATGTATTTTATTGCCGTAGCCTGTGTATCGAACATTGCGCTGGATTATTTTTTTATTGGAAAGATGGGGCTGGGCGCCGCCGGGGCTGCGCTTGGAACCACATTATCCCAGACCATCAGCGTCTTGGTATCGATTGCGGTCATCTTGAAACGAAAAACCGGCATATCGCTTACGGCGGACAATTTCAGACCGCGCCAGGATACGATGGCGGGGCTGTTAAAAATCGGGATTCCCATCGCCATACAGGATGGATTTATCCAGATTGCCTTTATCGTCATTACCGTGATTGCCAATAAGCGGGGCTTAAACGATGCGGCGGCAGTTGGAATCGTGGAAAAGATTATCGGGATTTTGTTTCTCGTGCCTTCTTCCATGCTCCAGACAGTGTCTGCGCTTTCCGCCCAGAATATCGGCGCCGGGAAACATGACCGCGCCCGTCTCACCCTGCGTTATGCCGCCATGATGGCGGTGGTGTGGGGAATCGCGGCGTGTATCGTAATGCAGGCAGACGCGGAGTTTTTCGTGGGATTGTTTGCGGAAAGCTCTCAGGTGGCGCTGCTGGGTGGACAGTATATGCGGGGATATGTGTGGGATACGATTTTTGCAGGGCTGCATTTCTGTTTCAGCGGCTATTTCTGTGCATATGGATTGTCGGGGATTTCTTTTATCCACAACTCGCTATCCATTCTCTGCGTCCGCATTCCCTTTGCCTACCTTGCTTCCAAATACTTTGCGGACACCCTTTTCCCGATGGGGCTTGCCTCTTCCGCCGGGTCTGCTTTTTCGGTGATTATCTGTACAGGTGTTTTTCTTTGGATGGAAAGGAAAAGGAAGAAGGCTGCACCCTTTCCCCCTTATCCACATACCTTATAATAAAACCCATAAGTGGAAGGGCAGGGGTCTTTCATGGCATATACGGCTTATGTGCCCGTTATCGGCGTCATACTGAATATAACAAGAGGTAATAACTGCTGTAGTCAGATGATGTCGCTTCGCACAGACAATGGCATCGTGAATTTTGCGGTGGGACCGGATACCCGCGTGATTGACAGCAGACCGCTCCGGGCGGGGCTGCGGGTAGCGGCATTTTATGATAGCTCGCTTCCGGCGCCGCTTATTTTTCCGCCTCAGTATCAGGCACAGATTGTCACGGTGCTGGCCAGAAACCAACAGGTTACGCTACGGGAATTTGATAGGAATCTAGTAGCGAGAGATAATTCCTTGCAGTTAAATATCGCACGCAACACAAGGATAGAGACGATAAACGGACAGAATACTACTTGTAATCTCGGAAATCAGACATTGCTTGTATATTATACGACGACGACCAGGAGCATTCCGCCGCAGACGACGCCGGAAAGGATTGTGGCGCTTTGCTAAGCGCCACCAAACCTTGCGGAATCTTAGGGGGATTTTGTCCGAAGGAACAGATTCTTCGTAAAAATTTGTTGTAAAATCAGTGAAATTTGTCAATAAAAACAGGCGATAATGCTTGCATTCCTTTTTTCCTCATTTATAATATTCTTATCGACTAAAATCAACGAGTTATGAATTTCAGAAAGCTATTTGAGGCCTCCATATGTTTCAATTCTTGAAAGACCATTGTGTAAATGAGCAGGTCAATCTTATTTGGGCGGACGTTCTCTTTGATTTCGTAGTGCGTATTGATGTGAAAACGAGTGCGTATCTGCGAAAATACATAAGTGGGAATTTGCCATACTTAGTGAAAGAAGAAGGACAATACGCAGAGTTTCTTCAATCGCTGCAAGATGGGCTGCTTAGTGATAAAGAAGCGTTTACCGAAGCGCTGAATCTGATTAATGTCGTCGGGGAACTGGCGCTGCGGGACAGTTATGCGGTATTGTGCAAATTCGGGATGGAAGGCAGAATTTATCATAAGAGATTGCTCTTTTGCTATGATAGGACGGATACTGGCAAAGACAGGAACCATATTTTGGTTTTTTGCGAAAACGTCACCAGGGTTTTCGGATATGGGAATGGGACTTGTGGGCAGGAGCGCAGAGATTTGGCAAAACAAAAAGAAGAGCTGCTGGCCCTGCAGAAAGATGTGGTCTGTCTGTCCCATGAAATCAGAACGTCCGTGAACAATCTGTATGGAAGTCTTTCCCTGTTGAAAACGAAAGGACAGCCAGAGGGTAAGTATCTGGACAATGCGCTTGCTTCGGCGGATTATTTGCTGCGCCTGATAAATCGCACGCTGTTTCTATCCAAAATAGAAAATGACACGAATGTCACAAAAACACAGGCCGTTACCCTGGAAGAGCTGCTGGAGTATCCAAGAGAACTGTTTGGACCAGAAGCAGCGGATAAAAATATCAAATTACAGATTCTGGCAGGGCTGCAGGTGTATCAGTATCTCTATCTGGATAGGGAAATTATCCAGCGGATTCTTATCAATCTGATTTCCAATGCAATTAAATACACAGAGGACGGTGGGCAGGTTTTATGCCGTATTTCAGAGGAATATCTGGAAGAAAAACGGGTAAAGGTATTCCTGGAAGTGCAGGATACGGGAATCGGCATGGACGAGGCATTTCTTGTGAAAAATTTTTCTCCATCCTCTGCGTGGAAAGAGTATGCGAGGGAAAGCAGGAAAAAGGACGTTTCCGGGAGTGGTCTGGGGCTTTCTCTGACGAAGCGGCTGGTGGAGTCTTTGCATGGAAAGATCCGGATTGACAGTCATCAAGGAAAAGGGACAGGCATTTTCGTAGAGTTTGAGGCGGATGGGGACGATGTGCTTTATGGTACGGGACATCCTTGGGAAGATACAGGCGAACAAATAGAAACGGAAGAAATAACATCCATACCAAACATACGAAGAGTGTTGGCCGCAGAGGACGAGGAGGCCGGCATGGACGTGATGTGTGGATATCTGGAACAATTGGGTATTATAGCGGATAGGGCTTATAGTGGCAAGGAAGTCATAGAGTGTTTTGTTCATGCTATAGAAAATTATTACGATGCGATTCTGATGGATATCAACATGCCGGAAGGAAACGGTATGGAGGTGGCGAGAACCATCAGAGGTCTGGACAGGAAGGACAGCGGCATGCCGATTATTGCCGTGACAGCAGATATGTTCGATGAGGAAAAAGACGCTGTATCCGCCGGAATCAGCGGGTACATTACCAAGCCATATCGGATAGAGGATATCATATCTGCTTTGTCAAAATACAAGGAGTGAGAAAAGGCATTCGCACGGGAAGCGGATACGGTGACGCCAGGCTGGAAGAGAGGCAGCGCGTTGTCCGCCGTATAAATCCTCACTTTGTTTTTAATACCTTGGCTGCGATTCGCATCGAAACAAAGAATGATTCAGATATAGCATACGATTTAATCTATGATTTTTCTAAGCATCTCAGGGCAGTGTTCCAATCCCTGACCCATATGGAAAATATTTCCATCCGGGAAGAAATATCCAACATTACTTCTTATATCAATTTAATTAAAATCAGGTTCGGAAACAATATCACGATACATATGGATTGGGAAGAAGCAGAATTTATGCTGCCGCCCATGTCAATCCAGCCGCTGGTGGAAAATGCGGTGATGCACGGATTAAAGAAAGGAAAAAGAAAAGGAATTGTACAGATTAGAAGCTGCCAGACTGCTACGGAATATATCGTTCAGGTAGAGGATGACGGAATCGGATTTGAAATGGACAAAGATATGGAAAAGTATATCGAAAACGATGTCGTCCCGCAGTGGGAAGATGATTTTGAAAGGGGCGGATTACAAAGAGTGAGATGCCAGATAGCGTATATGACGGGCGGCAATGTGGAAATCCAGAGCGTCATAGATTATGGCACGGTTGTCACATTGCATATTCCGAAAAGTCTGGGTAAAAACTAATAGGATGAAAGGGGGAAATGCATGGCGCAGTTAAAGGTGATTCTGGTAGACGATGAGCTGTGGAGCATGGAGCAGTTTGAAATGGAATGCACGAATCTGGATATCGAGGTGGCTGGGAAGTTTGATAATGCGGAAGAAGCGCTTGCATACGCTAAGAACCATCCGATCAGGTGCGCGCTGTTAGATGTCAGGATGCCAGGTATGGATGGAATTGATTTGGGCAAAGAATTAAAGAAAACCAATCCTGACACGATTGTCATATATGTTACCGGCTATGAGGATTATGTAAAAGAAGCGATTCTGGGCGTCAAGGCGGATGGATATCTGACGAAACCTTATAATCGGCGAGATGTAATTGAAGCGCTAACTAAGGTAAAGCTTTTATCCTATAAGTCCGATAAAAGAATTATGGTGCGTACCTTTGATGAGTTCGATATTTTCATAGACGGGGAGCTGATTGAGTTTACCAACCGGAAGGCGAAAGAGCTTTTTGCAATCTGCATCGATAGGGAGGGCGGCGATGTGACGATGCAGGATGCCATTGATTTGCTGTGGGAAGGAAGGGACTATGATGATAAGGTCAAATGTCTCTATCGGAAAGCGGTGGGGTATCTGAAGAATATCTTCAGACGATACGGTCTGGAAGACGTCTTTCAGAACAGCAGGGGGAAGTGCTATGTGAACAGGCGGGAAGTGTCCTGCGATTATTTTGAGATACTGGATGGCAAAAGTATCGAAGAGACGACATTTGACGGCAGATATATGATGAATTATTCCTGGAGCGAGAAAACCTGCGGCAAACTGTGCCGTATGGCGGCGCCCTATCTTGCTGATTAGGCAGGAATTTTGCCAGGCTATGATTTTGTCATGAAAAAAATAAACCAACCTCTAAAGTCTTGACAAAATTATCCGATACAATTAATAACAGTTGATAAAATATGTGAATGGACAGGAAGGAGGAGTTACGATGCGTATTGAAGCGTATACTCAGACCCAGCAGTTATACAATACGAAAAAGGCTGTGAAGAAACCTATTGCGCAAAGTATAAGCGTTTCTGATAAAATACAGATTTCCAGCATCGGCAAAGATTTCCAGACCGCTAAGGCAGCGGTAGATGCGGGCAGTGATATCAGGGAAGACGTAATCGCTCCTCTCAAGGCAGGTATTGCGAACGGTACCTATCATGTGAGCGGCGAAAGTTTTGCAGAAAAACTGTTGCAGAAGTACGATGAAATTTCCAGTCTGTAGGCACAATGAAAAGTGAGGTTCTGGCGTGGCAAGTTTGATGGAAGATTTAATCGATGTTTTAGGAAAAGAAAGCGCTGAATATGAGAATTTATTAGATTTATCCATGCAGAAAACACCGGTCATTGTGTCGGAAGATCTGGAACAATTAGCAAAAATCACGGATGAGGAACAGCTTATCGTAAGCAGAATCAATCATTTAGATAATATGCGGAATGAGACTGTACATGATATAGCAAACGTACTTAACAAGGATGTTACAACACTGAAAATTACAGATTTAATTAAAATGCTTGGGGCGAGACCGGAAGAACAGCAGAAACTGGCGGCAGCTTTTGATGCGCTGCGTGCAGTTGTGAAAAACGTCGCAAGGGTCAATGAGCAGAACCGGGAATTGATTCAGAGCGCGCTGGAAATGGTACAGTTCAATATGAACATGCTCCAGTCCATGAAAGCGGCGCCGGAGACAGCCAATTACAACAAAGGGGCTTATAACACCGGCGACGTCATCGGGATGAACCACAAGGCATTTGATGCAAAACAGTAGGGATGAATCGAATTGTTAAGTTAAGGATGGTAATGCTATGTCATTAATGGGCAGCCTTTATCTGGGCGTATCAGGATTACAAACTTCAAATAATGCGTTGAATACTACAGCGCACAATATGTCTAACTTAGACACCATCGGTTATACAAGACAGCAGGTGGCGCAGGCGGCGCGCGGCTATATTACCGTTTCTAAAAGTCAGAGAACCAGCTGGCAGCAGCTGGGACTTGGTGTCGTATATTCCCAAACAAGACAAGTAAGAGATTATTTTCTGGACAAAAATTATCGTCGTGAATCGGGCAGAAGCGCTTTTTACGAGATTTCTTCCAATGCGATGGAAGAGATAGAAGGAATCCTCGGCGAGTCCTACGAAGGACATGAGTTTTCCGAGGCAATTACCAATCTCTGGACCGCAGTGGAAGAGCTGAGTAAAAATCCGACGCTGGCGGTAAACCAGAATTTATTCGTTACCCGCTCCCACGAGTTCGTTACGAAAGCGGCGGCGGTCTACGACGGTCTGTGCGAATATCAGGACAACATGAATCAAATCGTGGTGGAAGATGTTGATAAAATAAATGCATATGCCAATATGCTGGAAGATTTAAACCGCCAGATAGCAAGGGTGGAAGGCGGCGTCGAACACGCCAACGATTTACGCGACCAGCGTAACTACATTTTAGATGAGCTTGGCAAGCTGGGTTCTATTTCCTACACAGAAGATATCGGCGGTTATCTCAGCGTCAGGTTTGAAGGCGTGGATTTGGTAAAAGGCGGTCTTATCAATAAAATGTCCTTGCATGAGGATCCCTTAACAGGGTTTTATACACCGTATTGGGAGATGTTTGCCCATTATGATTTCGACGAGTTTGGAAATAAATATCTGACGGAGGATAGTCTGAAATCCGCAAGCGTCTTCGATTTGACGGCGACGATTTCCTCTGATTTGAATACGGACATTGGCTCCTTGAAAAGTATTCTTTTGGCGAGGGGCGACCATCATGCGACTTCGCAGGAGTTAAAAGATGTCAACCACAAAGGCGAATATATACCGGGCTGGTATGATACGAATATTTCCCAGTCCATCATTATGAATATTGAGGCGGAGTTTGACCAGTTAATCAATGCGGTAGTGACGAAAGTCAACAGTATCTTACAGGAAGCAGCGGAGCGGGAGACGGCGAATTATCCAGATTCCACTTATCTGCGGGACAGTAATGGGAAACCCTATCAGTTGTTTGAAAGAATCATCGACGATGGCGAGACCTACACTTTACCGGACGGCACTGTAGTAGAGAGCGGCTGGCATGTAGGGAATCTGATGGTCAATATGGATTTACGCCAGAACCCTTCGTTACTCGTTTTCAGGCTGCACGACAGCTCGGAGGCCAATGTGACGATGGAACAGTTAAAGACAGCATTTTCGGAAAGCATTTATACACTGAATCCGAATGTACAGACTCCGGTATGCTTCGTAGATTATTATAAAAATCTGGTATCCCAGGTGGCCAATTCCGGGGCGGTGTTCGGCGATATCGTGGAAAGCCAGACCCTTACGATGGATTCCCTGTGCAATGCCAGGGAGCAGGTCGTGGGAGTATCCTCAGACGAGGAATTGACCAATATGATTATGTATCAGAATGCTTATAATGCTTCCAGCCGTTATATCAACGTTATCAGCGAGATGTTAGAGCATGTCATTACAACATTGGGGAGGTAACATATGCCATCTACATTTTTTGGATTAACCATAGCGTCTTCGGGACTGCGCGCTGCCAATGCGGCGCTCAATACGACAGGCAATAATATCAGCAATTCCAATACGGAAGGCTATAGCCGTCAGGCGGTGACGACGGAAGCTGCCAACGCGCTGCGTGTTTTTGCCGCATATGGGTGTGCGGGCGCAGGTGTTGAGACGATTGCCATCGAGCGTATCCGGGACAGTTTTTATGATAATAAATTCCGCGATAATGAGATGAAGTTGGGCGAACAGGATGTCAAAGCCTACTATATGCGTATGATAGAAAATTATCTGAAAGACGACCAGATTACAGGTTTTAAGAGTATTTATGGCCAGTTATCCGTTTCTTTACAGGAGATTGCCAAGAACGGCAGTTCTACCGCGAACAAGAGACAGTTTTTATCCAGTGTGCAGACCCTTACCGATTATTTTAATTCGATGTATGGCAATTTACAGAATTTACAGTCAGACGTCAATGATGAAATCAAGATGCGCGTGGATGAAATCAATTCCATTGCCCAGGAACTGGCGACGGTCAATAAGCAGATTAACGTAATTGAGCTGACGGGAACGACGGCAAACGAGCTGCGCGACAAACGCGACGTTTTGCTGGATCGTCTGTCCGGTATTGTGGATATCAAGGTGAGGGAGCTGCCAATGTATGATCAGGCGGGCAATCCTTCCGGCGGCAACAGGTGTATCGTGCAGATAGCCGGCGGACAGACTTTGGTAGATTCAGAGAATTATAATCAGTTAATGTGTGTGGCAAGGGAGCCGGAAGAAAAAGTAAACCAGACCGATATGGACGGTCTTTATGATATCAAGTGGACGAATGGTATTGATTTCGGCATGTATAACGCGTCGATGACCGGGGAACTTAAAGGTCTGATTCAGATGCGCGATGGTAACAACGGGGAATATTTCAACGGAACCGTGCATGAAATCTACTATAATATCGAGACGACGAGAGTCAATATTTCCACCACGGCGGATTACTTAAACAGCATGAGTAAGTCCAAACTCTCAGACACCGGCGGCGTGATTAATATCGGCAATCAGTTGTATTACTATACAGACTGGAGCTATAACGGCGATGGCAGTTATACGTTTACAATCGATAACCAGAAGAGCGACCAGCCGTTGGTAAACGGTAAGCAGTATATGGAAGCAAGTATCGGGAATGATATCAGATATCAGGGCGTTCCCTATTATATGGCACAGATGAACGAATGGATTCGTGATTTTGCCAAAGCGCTGAACGGCATTTTCACCGAAGGCGTGACCGATGACAGTATGGATGCGGGAATCCTTTTTACCGGAAATTTGCCTACCGGCGGCGGACAGTATACGGAAGGGGAATTGAACGATTCCAGAAGAAACGGGAAAGGATATTATTATATGACGGCCGGCAATGTAGCGATTACAACGGAGCTGGACAAAGACCCGTCCAAGCTGGGCACCAGATTCGACCCGACAAAGGGCGTGGAAGAGTGCGAGCAAGTCAAGAAAGTTATTTCCCTGATGTCGGATACGAATCAGTTCAGTTTCCGCGGAAGGGATGCAGGCGGATTCCTGGAATGTGTGTTAGCGGACGTCATGCTCAATGCGGAGAATGCGGAAACGCTTTACAGCACTTACCTGAGTCTGGAAACGAGTATTGACAATCAGCGGATTTCCATTTCGGGCGTGGATGAAGACGAAGAAGCCATCAGCCTTGTTAAATATCAAAATTCCTATACGTTGGCGTCCAAGATGATTTCGACCCTGACGGAAATTTATGACAGACTGATTTTACAGACCGGCGTTTAAAAGAAGCCAGAGAAAGGTGTGATACGACTATGAGAATGACAAATAAAATCATGCGTAACAATTCACTTTATAATATTAACCAGAACAAAATCCTGGAAGATAAGCTGAGTAATCAGATGACGAATCAGAGTAAGATTACGCGTCCTTCTGACGACCCGGTGGTAGCCATCCGCGCCCTGCGTCTGCGTACCAATGTGACGACGGTTACCCAGTATTATGAGAAAAATGCGCCCGATGCGGACAGCTGGGTTTCCCTTACCGGCGATGCTTTAAGCACTGTAGGCGACGTTTTGACGCAGCTTTATAAAAACGCTACGGATTCTTCCAAGAAATCGTACACTTCTGCGGATTTGGACATCGTGCTGACCCAGATGAAATCCTATACGAAAGAATTTTATTCAAGCGGCAACGTTGACTATGCGGGTCGATATATTTTCTCAGGTTTCAGGACCGATACGCCGATTACGTTTACGGCGGAAGACATCAAGGAATACACGAAAGACCCGGATAATCTGAAAACATATATGATTGAAGAAAATCTCGGTTATAAAGATATTTCGACGATCAGCTATACGGATTGGTTAGATGCAGTGGATACCGCGGATATCGCGAATGCAACAGTTGCTACGGATGAGAGGGATGTATCCAATACGACGTTGTACCGTTTCCGCCTGGCTTATAAAGACCTGGTAGCGTCTACGGAAACGACTACGGACGCGCAGGGGAATCCGGTAACGGCACTGACACAGCCTTCCACAGATTTACAGCTTTATATCAACGGGCAGGAAGTAACGCCGACGCAGTTTGACAGCGCAGAGGAAGCTTACCGTGCGGTGAAAAACGGTTATCGGACAGTTCAGGACGCGGCCGGCAACGATGTACAAGATCCGGTATCCATCGCTTATATTCCGTCTACAGGTGAAATCGTATTCGGAGAAGAATATTACCAGAATCCAAACTATGAAAGCACAAAAGTTTCGGAAAATATGCAGGTCAGGGTGAAATATACCAAGAGCAGCTGGGAAGAAGGCGATATCAACCCCGTGCATTATTTCCACTGTATCGGCTGCGATGAGAAGAGTAAAAAAGACGCGCTGGCGTTAGAAGCGGCGGAAAAGACAGATGCGAGTGCGCAGTCTGTACTGGAAGATTTGCAGAAAGCAGTGAATAATGCGAGCAATACGGGCGTGGCGCTGGATGCTGCCAATGCCGCATTGGATAAATTAAACGGCTTAAACGGCGCGGCAGGGATTGATCCGGCGAATCTGACGGCGGCGATTACGGCAGTCAACGCGGTTATTGCAGCCATACCGGGCGGTACGGGAGTCTGGACAGCGGCAGTTGCAGCATTGGACGCTGCGGAAATGGTAGCGGACGATACAGAAACAGAAGTCGGCAGAATCCGCAATCTTGTGATTGAATATAATTCCGATGAAAAGGACCAGGATATCTATTATGACGTCGGATTTAACCAGAATATCCAGGTGAATACCCATGCGGATGAAGTGTTTACGCATGGCGCCAAAAGAGATATCGATGATTTCGAGGTTTATCTGAATCAGCTTAGGGATATTGAAGCCAAGATTAGCGATATCCAGGCGAAAATGAAGGAATATACGGAAGAAAGCACTGAGTATAAGAATCTGGAGTTAAAGCTGGACGCTGCCAACAAAGCCTATACCTATATCAGGAACAACGTGCAGAAAAGGTTTGAAAACCAGATTACGAAATACCAGAGCTATATCGACGATACGAACGTTGCCGTTACCAATAACGGTACGCGCGGAAGCCGTCTGGAGCTGATTAACAGCAGACTGATGGAGCAGAAAGCCACCTTTAAGGATTTGCAGAGCGCAAATGAAGATGTGGACGTGTCCGAAGTGGCGGTACAGTTAAAGAGTTCGGAGCTTACTTATGAAGCGGCGCTTA
The DNA here is from genome assembly GCA_023664455.1 of Blautia sp. Taxonomy (GTDB): domain Bacteria; phylum Bacillota; class Clostridia; order Lachnospirales; family Lachnospiraceae; genus UBA3282. The sequence continues at coordinate 285,913 of JAMPFM010000001.1, read as the reverse complement.
TGGCAACCAGCAAGATTATGCAGACGAGTCTGATGCATTATATCTAAAAAGAGCATATTACAACAGGAGCCGTTTGCTCCAGAGAGGGAAATCTTATGAAGATAACAACGAAGGTATTTGGTGAGATTACGATAGATGATGATAAAGTCATTACATTTCCAAAGGGAATTATCGGATTTGCAGAATTGACCGAGTTCGCGCTGCTGCACGATTCCGAAAAAGGCATGAAAGCGGTGCATTGGCTGCAGTCTTTGCAGGAACCCGCATTCGCCATGCCGGTTCTCGACCCGCTGATCGTATGCCCCGACTATAATCCGGAGGTAGAGGATGAACTGCTCAAACCTTTAGGAAAACTGGATTCTGCGGAAATGTTGGTACTCGTTACCGTGACGGTGCCCAAGGATATTACGCAGATGACGGTAAACCTCAAGGGTCCCATCGTCATTAATGCGGCGGACAGGAAGGCAACGCAGGTCATCGTCGAAGGGGACGCATACCCGGTAAAATTCCCGATTTACGATATTTTAAATGCCAATAAGAAGAAAGCAGGTGAGTAAATGTTAGCTTTATCCAGAAAAAAGAGTGAAGCGCTCATCATCAATAACGATATTGAGATTACAGTGCTGGAAATCAAAGGGGAACAGGTGAAGCTGGGCATTAACGCACCAAAGGAAGTTCCTGTATACCGTAAGGAAGTCTATGTACAGATTCAGAATGCCAATAAGGAAGCGATGGATGTCAACAGTCTGGAAGACTTTAGGAATTTGTTTGATTGACTGCGTAGTATGTTTTAGGTGAGTCCTACCTGCAAGTGGAAGTTGTAAAAGTGATGAATTGTTGATGATTCCATAATAAGGGGCTGCCACATTAATTATCTGGTGTGGCAGCTCCGTTATTTTCGCTTAAAATGCGTATCATTTCAGCAAGGCGCACTTCATAAGTATGGTATTTCGCCACTTTCTCAAAGCCATTTAGGGCAATTTCCATTCGTACATCGTCATGATGCAGATAATATTCTATTTTGGAAATCAAATCTTTCGTATCTTCATATACTTCCAAATCTTTTCCGATTTCAAAATATTCCGGCAGTTCCGCCTGATAATTGCTGATTAGGAAGCCGCCGCAGCCTAGCACGTCCCATACGCGCAGGGAAAGCCCTGTTTCAATCGGGCGCATGGTGATATTTAAGTTGATTCTGGCATGATGGAAAATCCTGGGCATTTCCGTCAGCGTATTGGCGCCGCCCATCGCGTGGACTTTCGGCAGGGGGGAGGCGTCGCTGCGGGTATAGAGGGATACGTCGAAACGTTCTGACAGCGCGGAAAGAATCGACACCCTTTCCACGTTGGCAAGTTTCATGCCGATATATTGATGCGCCGCCAGATAACGGTTCGTATCAAGAAAGACGTCCTGCCCCTTATAAAAATCCGGGTCTGCAGAAGCGATTTCCTGCACGACGCCATCCGGCAGCGTATCATAGATGAAGTTATAGCCAAAGACTTTCATCTGCGCCTGTATCAGACCGTTTACATAGCCCTGCGTATAATCAGAAACGACAAGCTTGTCATATTTGCATTTTTCGGAATAAAGGGAACCTACAAAAACGACATCCTTGTCATATTTGGAGCATTCTTCTTCGTCCGCGGACAGAATCACCTGTTCCATACGCTTTACATTGGTGGCAAGCGGCAGATAATAGATGTGCTCCGGGTTATAGGGGCGGAAAAACTCATACTGCGCCCTATCAAATAGAAAAATGCGGTTCCACTCATTTTTCAGGGCATTGGAAAAAAGCTCCGCCACCGGACTGTCCACGCTCCAGCAGACATAGGGCACATGGAAGCGGTTACAGGTATAGGAAATCGCCGGATAGAAATTGATGCTGAACACAAAGGAAAGCCGGTGGGAGAGAATCCATTCCGTAATTTTAGAGGCGCATTGTGTGGGCGTAACGCTCTTATCAGTCATTTCTATGGTTTCCTGATGGACGATGATACCGAAATCCTGGAATACCTGGATGATATCGGGTTCGCAGATGCTATTGTAACGGTAAATAAGAATTTCCATAAATAGAGATACCTTTCCTGGGTTTCCTATGCTATAATAAACTATATAACGACTGTCATAGCGGTACATAACAGACGAAACATAGCTTATTTTAACATAAATGAAAACGAAGGGGTAGCGTTTTGAAAATTTTATTTCTATACAGCAAAATACAGACTGTTGTCGGTATTGTGCGCGCGCTTTCCAAATTGGGACATGAAGTGGAAGTCTATCCGTGTGCGGCGGAGGAGCTGGAAACAGAAGAAGAGATGCAGAAACTCAGGGTCTTTTTGGAAAAGAAGAGAGTGGATTTCGTGATTTCCAATGCAGGGACGCCAGCGGTGGGACGGCTGACCTATGAGATGGAAATCCGATACGCCGTCTATGGGATGGATTCGCCGATGTATGAGACCTATCTGCCTTCGTTCCAGCAGTATGATAACTGCTATTTCTTTTATTTTGATTACAGGGAGTATCTATCGGCGAAGCAGAAAGGATATCCGCATGTATTTTATCTGCCGCTTGCCGGGGATCTGGAAGCGGCTGGGAAGATTACCGTCACAGACGCGGACGTCAGGAAATATGGCTGCGAGATGTCTTTTGTAGGGGCTTTATATAGCGGAAATGCCTATGATGGGTTTATCGGACGCTTCCCCTTAAAAATGCAGCAATCTTTTTCGGATATGCTGGAGCAGAGCGCCTTTTGCTGGGACGGACAGGACAGGCTGGGACGTTTTCTGACGCCGGGGCTTGCGGCGTATCTTTATCAGACCTGTCCCGAAGTTTATAATGCGCCCTACGAGCTGCCGCTGGAATATTATTTTAAGGAAATTTTCTTTGCGCGGAAGCTGACCCATATCGAGAGGACGCTTCTGATGGGGCTGTTGGCGGAACGCTATGATTTCCGGCTGTATACGAGAGATAATGAACAGGTTCCCGCAGGAGTGCCAAGCTTTGGCGAGGTGGATCCGCAGACGGAGGCCTATAAAGTATTCCATGCCAGTAAAATCAATCTGAATATTACGATGCGCAGCATCGAAAGCGGCGTGCCGCTGCGGGTTTTTGATATCATGAGTATAGGCGGGTTTGTCCTTTCTAACTATCAGGAAGAAATTCCTAAGCTGTTTGAAGAGGATAAGGAAATCGTGACATTTAGAAGCCCGGAGGAACTGGTGGAAAAGGCGGATTATTATCTGACGCATGAAGAGGAACGGTCGCATATCGCCAGAAATGGATGCCAGAAAATAAAACAATGCTATACATATGAGAAGCAGGTGGAGAAAATTATATCCATTTTATACTCTGCACCCTAAATTATTTTATGTTTTTTCCGATATATACAGCAAAGGATTATGTTTTGTCTTTTTGCGCAAATTTTTGGGGCAGGGCATATCTTGGACGATTCTATTCTATAGATAAGAGATACTATTAATCCAATATCACACGGAGGTGATTCACAATGGCAATTGAACCTTTAAGCAGTGTAATGACTTTTCAGGCGCAGGATGCGCCCAAACCGCGGGTACAGACTGCGCAGCCGGTGAACATGGAGGTTTCACCGGATGATCAGACTGAAAATGTGGATAAGACCACAGCGTCTGTCGTTCAGACCCAGGCGGAAGACAGTGAGGAAGAAAAAGGCGAAAAAGGCGCCAGTGAGGGTGCAGAGCGGCAGCAGATGAGAACTTCCCAGTCCGCCAACGACCAGCTGAAAAAAGCGATTGCGGAAATGAACCGCAAAATCAACAACAGTAACGAAGAGGCTGTTTTTGGCGTCCATGAGGATACGAACAGAATTATGATTAAAATCGTGGATAAAGACACGAAGGAAATTATCAAGGAGTTTCCGCCGGAGAAAACACTGGACATGATAGCGAAAGTCTGGGAAATGGCGGGGATTCTCGTAGATGAGAAGAGATAGGAGGTAAGATAGATGTCAATCAGGGTTACAGGTATGTATTCCGGTCTTGACACGGAAAGTATTATATCTGAATTGGTATCTGCGCAGAGTGTGAAGAAAAGCTCTCTTGTCAAGGCCCAGACGAAACTGAGCTGGAAACAGGATGCGTGGAAAGCATTGAATACGAAGATTTACAGTTTTTATACCAATACGCTCAGCAATATGCGTTATGAGTCTTCTTATATGAAGAAAACGACGAAGGTATCCAATTCCAATGCAATCAGCGTCGTTACCGGAGCGGATGCAGTGGACGGTGTAAGAACCGTCAGTGTCAATAAACTTGCTAAGACTGCCTATCTGACGGGCGCGGATTTGACAGGAAAGGGCGATGTTGGGTTTAGCGGCGGCGCAAGTCTGGCGCAGGTATTAAAATTCAGTATGCTAAGCAGTGACAATAATAAAGATTTAGATCCTGCCAAGAGTCTGAATAGCAGTAGTAATTTGTCGGGAAGCTTTAGTGTAGTAGGTAAGGATGGCTCTTCTTATCAGATTAACGTTACGGCCAATACGACCATTAACGATGTAGTCAGCCAGCTACAGAAAGCGGGATTAAACGCCAATTATGATGAGAATAGCCAGAGAATTTTTGCCAGCGCCAAGAATACGGGCGAGTACAGCAATTTTACCTTAATCGGAAACGATGAAGGCGGTATGAATGCACTGGCGGTTCTTGGTTTGTTGTCGGATAAAGATTTGGCAAGCGCTGAATATACCACATGGGCTGCCTACAGAAGCGGCGCAGCGACCGGCAATAGGAATGATGGAAACTATACAACCAATTATCTTACGCTCTTTGATAAGACGGTAGCGGACCGTGCTGCAGCCTTTAAGGCACAATACGATGCACTTACAGAGAGTAATAAAAAACTGGATGAAGATAATCAGAAGATTGTGAAGGAAATGGACGATACGGATGCAGTCGGTTCCAAATTTTTTACAGAAAATGGAAGTGCCCTTTCCGATATTTATCATGACCTGTATGATAAAGACGGACTCTACGATCAGCTGCAGGCAGCGCGTCAGGCTTATGAGAAGGCGTCACAGGCTTATGCGAATGCGTCAGAAGATGATAAGGACGACAAGAAGACAGATCTGGATGACAAGAAGGCGGATCTGGATGCTATTCAGAAGCAGTATGACAAGACCAGGGCAAAGGCGACGGATTTCTTAGATGACTTGTATGCAGGTAAGCTGGTTGATAAAAAGGATGAGAGCGGTAATCTCGTATATGAGCAGAAAAAATATGACAACGGCGAGCTGATGTATGAGCAGAAGATGGAAGGGGGCAATCCCGTCTTTGAAGCGGACGGTGTAACGCCGGTTTATGATAAGACCAAGCCTGTTTACGATTACAGCAAAACCGTTAAGGTGCGCGAGGGCGGCGGTCTTGCCGACCAGTGGAGCGCATATCAGAATGAGGGCAAACTTCCCGATGGCGTGACTGCGGACGAATTGAAAGCAGAGGCAGCTTCCTATAATAAATGGCTCGCTGCATTCGCCAATACAGAAGCCAACAGGGACGCCATAGTTAAAAATGAGGCACGGATGGGCGAAGTTTCCAAGTATTACACAGTCACTGGCACAGGCGATGATGCGAAAGCGGTAGGTACGACGGATTTAGAAAATGCTGTCCAGGCGGAATTTGATAAGAAAATCGATGCTGCGAAGCTGGTTACGAACGGTGAATATGCTGCATTAGCGAAAGGCACGAAAATTGAGGGACAGGACGCCGAGATATCCATCAACGATGCAATTTTTACCTCTTATACCAATACCTTTACTGTCAACGGATTGACGCTGACGGCGCAGGAAGTGACAAGCAGTCCGGTAACGCTGACGACATCGACCGATACGGACGGCATCTATGATATGATTAAGAATTTCTTCTCAGAATATAATAAACTGATTAATGAGATGGATTCTTTATACAATGCAGATTCTTCCAAGGGATATGACCCGCTGACATCGGAAGAGAAAGATGCATTGTCGGATACCGAAGTGGAAGAGTGGGAGAAGAAAATCAAAGATTCCCTGCTCCGCAGGGACAGCACATTAAGCTCCGTATCCTTTTCTATGGTTTCTGCAATGCTGCAGGGAGCGAAAGTGAACGGGGTGCAGCTGTATCTGTCGGATTTCGGCGTCAATACGCTGGGATATTTCAAGGCGGAGAAGAACGAAAGAAACGCTTACCATATCGACGGCGATGCAGATGATGCGGATACGCGGGCAAACGAGGATGTCTTAAAGCAGATGATTGCCTCAAACCCGGAAATCGTTATGAGTTTCTTTACCCAGCTTTCTACCAATCTGTATGATAATCTGACCGATAAGATGGCGACTTCCGATATGAGCAGCGCCTTCACGGTTTATAATGATAAACAGATGAAGAAAGAATATGAAGCTTATACGGAGAAGATTACGGCGCAGGAAGAAAAGCTGAATGCATTGATGGACAAATGGTACAGTAAGTTTTCCAAGATGGAAGTTGCCATGGCGAAGTTAGAGTCCAGAAGCAGTTCCCTGACAAGTCTGTTTGGCGGTTGATGGTAACAGGAATGCTGCATCAAGAAGCGCGTTAAAATCAAGGAGGATGAATGGCTATGCCGGCACGCAACCCGTTTGCAGAGTATACAAACAATAAAATATTGACGGCTTCCCCGGCGGAAGTGACACTGATGTTGTATGAAGGCGCTATTAAGTTCTGTAACATAGCGATTATCGCCATCGAGCACGGCGAGATGGAAAAGGCGCATGTCAATATCAAGAAGACGCAGCGTATCATTGAGGAATTTAGAAATTCCCTGGATAGGCAGTATGAGGTTGCAGAGGAATTTGATAAGATATATACCTATCTGCTCCAGAGACTGTTAGATGCGAATGTCAAGAAAGATAAAGAAATCCTGGAAGAGGTCAACAGGCATCTGCGGAGTGTCAGGGATACCTGGAAAGAAGTTATGAAACGCTGCAATGAGGCGTAGAAAGGGCAGGTATGAGTCAGAATAGCGCACAGATATTACTACAGAGCCTTGAAAAGAAAAACGCGGTACTGGATGCAATTATCGAGCAGAACAGTATTCAGGAAGAGCTTTTAAAAAGCGATAATCCCGATATGGACGCTTTGGACGTTTCCATTGAACGCATCGGGGAGTTTGTCGAGGAGCTGGATAGACTGGATGAAGGGTTTGAACTGTTATATGAACGCATGCGCAGCGAACTGATGGCAAACCGTACCGCGTACAAGACGGAAATTGCCGGAATGCAGGAGCAGATCCAGCAGATTACGGATAAGGTAGTCACAATCAACGCTGCCAAGATGCGTAACCAGATGCGGGCGGAAAACTTTTTCAAGCAGAAATCCAAAGATATCAAAAATGCGGTATCCAAGACCAATGCGGCGAAGAATTACTATAATAATATGAATAAGCTCAACTTTGTGGCGCCGCAGTTTTATGACAATAAGAAGTAGGGTAAAAAAATTCAAAAAAATTTTTTAAAAGCCCTAAAGTAAATCAGATTCCCACCGATATATATTACAAGTAAAGCAAAGCTACTTACTTAACTAGCAGTAATGGATTCGATGGCAGCGTACGAGCCGGAGGTCCATTGCAACAAAAAAAATAGCGGCAAGGATGCCGTATTAAATTCAAGGAGGAATATATTATGGTAGTACAACACAACATTACAGCGATGAACTCTAACAGAATGCTCGGCGTTACAACAAGCGCTCAGGCAAAATCAACAGAGAAGTTATCTTCCGGTTACAAGATTAACCGTGCAGCAGATGATGCAGCAGGGCTTTCCATTTCCGAGAAGATGAGACGTCAGGTAAGAGGTCTTACCCAGGCAGCTGCAAATGCACAGGATGGTATTTCTGTAGTACAGACAGCAGAAGGTGCGTTAAACGAAGTTGAGGATATGTTACAACGTATGAACGAACTGGCTGTTAAAGGTGAAAACGGCACTCTGACAACAACAGACCGTGCTTCCATCCAGGCTGAAATCAGACAGCTGATGAGCGAAGTTGACCGTGTACAGAGTACAACTACATTCAACGAGATGAACCTTCTGGATGGTTCCTTCATCAAAGGTCTTCAGGTTGGTGCAGAAGCTGGTCAGCACATCGAAATCAGCGTAGCTAACATGAGTATGTTTGGTCTGGCAAACAACATCGATACCAAACTGTACAGCAAGATTACTTACAACAACTTGGTAGCGGGTAAGACTACGATTACAGGTACGACCTATAAGATGGTTGGTAATGTTGTTCAGGGTGCAGCAGCTTCAAAAGTTCTGAACACATGGAATGCAATGGGTAAAAATGGTTATAACAAGACCTCAATGAGCAGTGCGGTTGCTAAGAAACTGCTGACATCTTTCATGAACCTGAAGACAGGTGATGATACGACAGTTGCTACGACGCAGGATTTCAACAGCTTGAATGCATTTATCAAGGGCGCGTTGGCATTAGTATCCTCTCAGAGATCTGACCTCGGTGCTATCCAGAACAGACTTGAGCACACGATTGCTAACTTGAACAACATCGTTGAGAATACCACATCTGCTGAAGCAGAAATCCGTGATACGGATATCGCTACTGAGATGGTTAGATACTCCAACAACCAGATCTTACAGCAGGCAGGTACATCCATGTTGTCACAGGCAAATCAGTCCAACCAGTTGGCACTGTCCTTACTTGGCTAATGACAGCATAGTTGTTACAAGACATCGTAAGGTAAAACTACCAGAGAAGCCACTCCAGATGGAGTGGCTTCTTTTTAAAATAAAATGTCAATCAGTGTTCTAATCGTTCCAGCGCTTCCAATGCCGGCGCATAGGTACCGCAGCTTTGATAGTGTCCGCGGGCGATATCTTTTTTCCCAAACAGCTCGTAAATAAAACCGATATAATAGGAAGGAACCTTGGCTTCTACGGAAATACGCTTAGGCGCGGTCAGGGCTTTTACAAATTCCGGCAGCGCTTTTAAGGGCTGCTTTGCGAGAAGGTAGGCGCGTCCAATCATACAGAGATAATCTACGGTATCATCATAATAATCGTAATAAGATAGGAGTAATATCGCTTCTTCAAGTTTATTGTTATCCAATAAGAGATTGCCATAATTGCAAATCAGGACAGGCGTGTACTCGTCCGCCGGATTGGGGTGATGCTTCATGGCAATTTCAAAATATTCGCAGGCATGTTCCATATCCCGCATCAGCATATAGCTTTGGGCAACCTGGAAGTAGTTGTAGGGATTGTCCGGCTCCGCCTTGATTTCTTCCAGCAGAAGATCCCTATCGCGCAGGGCTTTTTCCCTAAGCTGCTCCCCGCTGCCCATATAGCCGTCGTGCTCCGCTGTAAGGGGAGCGTCATAAGAGGTATGGGGAATGCTGCCCAGAGGAACGAGGACTTCGTGAATGGCTCTTTCATAGTGATAGTATTTGCGATTGAAGATGCGCTCGATACGGCAAATCTGGCAGCGTTTTTCGCCGCCTTCCTCGAAATAATCCAGCCGCTCAATCATACCAGTGCTTTTCGGGTTCTGCCCAATCAGGATCTGTAATTGTTCTAAATCCAGTTTGGTGATATATTCATCCGTATCTAAGCAGAGGATGACATTATGGGAAGCACGGCTGATGGAGTAATTTCTCGCTGCGCTGAAATCGTTAATCCATTCAAAATCGTAGAGTTTGTCGGTGTATCTGGCGGCGACTTCCTTGGAAGAATCACTAGAGCCGGTATCCACGACGACGATTTCAAAACCGTAAGGTTTGATGGCGGATAAGCATTTTTCCAGCCGCTCCGCTTCATTTTTGGTAATGATGCATACAGAAATAGGAATCATAATGCGCCCCCCTTCTTTAATCGTTCCAGCCGCTCTTTTGCCGGTGCAAAATCGCCGCATTTCTCATAACAGGCCGCGGCGGAAGGGATATCCCCTAGCTGCATACAGATTTCGCCGATTTGATAAATTGGAAGAAAACTGTTGGCGCCGTTTTGTTTACAAAGCGGGACGCCGATTGCTTTTTGATACTGCGTCAGCGCCTGTTCATACATGTGATTCTGTTTATAGATATTCCCCATCAGATAGAGGAAATCCGCGACAGGTGCAAAAGCGTCATAAATCCCTTCAAAGCCCAGCGCAGTTTCTTCCTGTCCGGTGCGCAGCAGGGCGTTCCCATAGGATACGACCATCGCCTGTACATAAGCAAGCTCCGGGTCTAAATCAAAGGACAGTCCTTTGTCATAGTATTCACAGGCATGGGCGAAATCTTCGATAATCTCACAGGTTTTTCCTAATTGATAATACAGATAGGGATTGTCTGGTTCCTGTAGAAGCTGCTTCTGTAAGAGCGTTAAGTTACGCTGATGCTTGGCGATGCGTTCTTCTTCGGTCATGTCGTATCCGGTATGCAGGAGTGTTGTTTTTAGTAGATAGGCGGAAATTTCTTTTCCCCGGATGGGCGTGAGCTGCTCATGAATCATGCCGGTATAATGAAAGAGCCTTTTATCGAAAAAACGTTCTGTATAATCCGTATTGTTGAGTGTAAGAACCCCATTTTCGGTAACAAGGTTTTCCCTCGATACCGAGCCTACACTGCCTGATAAGTGTTTACGGAACCAGGTCAATTCTTCCACATCGATATTTTTAATCTGTTCGTCGCAGTCCATCATGAAAATCCAATTGTTGGAGGCTGCGCGCAGAGAAAAATTCCTGGCGGCGCTAAAGTCGTCACACCAGGCAAAATCCAGAACCCGATCCGCATACTTTGCCGCAATTTCCTTCGTGCCATCACTAGATCCGGTATCCACTACAATAATTTCAAAATCATAAGGTTTAATAGAAGCAAGACACTTCTCAATTCTTTTTTCTTCATTCTTAGCAATAATACATACGGAAATGGGCTGCATTTCGATATTTCCTTTCTTTTTTTCTATTCTGTCCGATTCATCGGAACCCTCAGCTCCTGCAGCCTGTTAATCGCTAGCGGATACCCATAGCCCGCAGAGGTCTGATAAAATTCGATGGCAGTGGGAAGTTTCCCCAGCATTTCATTGACTAATCCCATATTATAATAGGCGATAAAGGTATTGGAACCTTCCACTTCGGTATAGGGGCATTTGGTTGCCTTGATAAATTCCATCATCGCTTTCAGCGGCTGATTATTATTCAGATAGACAAGCCCCATATTGGTAAGAAAACTCGCTTCCCTGGCAAAACGCTCGTATCTGGGTTCAAAGAAGGCGAGGGCTTCTGCATGGCGTCCGGTTTTCGTCATGGCATTCATAAATGCAGACGCAATCATCGGCAGCCAGGGCTGGTCGTCACTGATGGGAAACTCGAAAGCCTTCTTATAATAGAGATAGGCATTTTCATAATCGTCGATGCTGTTATAGGACTGCCCTACCTGGAAATAGAAATAGGGTTCGGTCGGGTGTTTTTCAATTTCCTTCAGCAAAAGGGTATTATTACGCTCTACTTTTTTCAGCATGGCCGCCCTGCCGCCAATATAGCCCATATGGTCTACGGTGAGAGGAATGTTATACCGCTCATAATAGGTGCCGTTTGTCTTGATTTCGGTAACCTGTTCATGAATCGTCGAGCGATATTCGTAATAACGTTTATGAAAAAGGCGTTCTACCCTATCAGGGGAATTGTAGGTTTTCCCCTGGGCGTCATAGTAATTGTTCCTAAGAAGCATCCCGACGGAGCGGGGGTGTTGTTCGATTTCCTGATAGAGCGCATCAATATCCAAATCAATCAGAAATTCGTCGCTATCCAGGATTAGTACATAGTTATGGGACGCTTTTTTCAGTGAAAAGTTTCTTGCCGCGCTGAAATCGTTAATCCATTCAAAATCATATACCAAATCGGTGTATTGCAAGGCAATTTCCTTGGTAGAATCGGTGGAGCCGGTGTCCACGACAATGATTTCAAAACCGTAAGGAACTAAGGGGGCAAGACATTTGCCGATATGTTGTTCTTCATTTTTCGTAATAATGCAGACTGAAATAGGAATCATGGGGTTCTCCTTTATTGATTTGAATTGTTTATCATCGTAAGTCTCACGCCATCGGCAGCTCCTGCAGCATCTGTCTTACGCGGTGGCGGTAAGTGTGTCCGGCCACAAGTTTGTCGTGTCCGTTTCTGGCAATCGCACGCCGTTCTTCGTCGTGGGATAAATAATATTCTATTTTGCACAGCAAATCTGCTTCGCTTTCATAAAAATCGAAATCTTCCCCCGGAATGAAATAGTCCAGGAAATCATTCTGATAATTACTAAGCAGGAAACCGCCGCTGCCCATAATGTCGAAAGCCCGCTGCGGGATACCGCTTTTGATGCTGCGCAGGGAAATGTTTAGGTTGATTTTACTGCGTTTAAAGACCAGGGGCATTTCCCGGTAGGGTTCCACGCTGCCGTGGTTTTGTAGGTTAGGCAGCTTAAATTGCGGGTCATGGGTAAATAAGTCAAAGGGATGGCGCGCAGAAATTGCCTGTAATAGACTGACGCGTTCCATGCCGGTGATTTTGCGGTTAATCACATATTGGGCATAAAGATATTCTCTTGTTTCTACACCGTCAGGATTCGGATCCATAGGCAGGGCACGGTATAAATCCTCCATAATGGGGGCTAAGGATTCCTGGATGAAGTTATAGCCCTGTATCTGCATCTGGGAAGCCATCAGCGCGTCCAGATAGCCTTTTGTATAGTCAGATAAGCTGTTCATCCTGTCAAAAAAATTATGTTTTTCCGTATATAAAGAGCCGACGAAAGAGATATCATAGCATGGCGCCGTATCGCTTACGCTTAGTCCATCCAGCCGCTCGGTATTTGCCGCCATAGGCAGATAGTGCACTGTAGAGATGCCCGCGTTGTGAAATTCCAGGTACAATTCTTTGTCGAATACATAAATCACATTGCAGGGATTGATGGTGGTGTAAGAATACAGCATGACATAAGGACTGTCATAAATCCAGGAAATATAAGGGATATTCTCTTTCTTACAGACATTGGATATTACCGGAAAATAATTAAAAGAAAAGACGATATCGGGAACTTCCCGATGCAGCGAAGCAGAAAGCTTGGCCATTATCGCCTCGTCATGTCTGGAATCCTTATTGGAGAAAGGAAAGCAGACGAGAGTATGCCCTTCTTTACGAAAAGCCTCTTTCATATCTTCATTTCCAAAACTTGCCCATTCAATCAATAGTATTTTCATATAGATAGTATGACATAATTTTGCAGAATAATCAATGTCTGGATAAAAAATGCAGCCGTGCTTTTGCCGGTTCAAAGTCACCGCATTTCTTATAATATGTCCGGGCTTCTTCTGGATGATTGGTACATTCATAGATGACGCCGATGTTATAATTGGCGCGGTAACTGTTGACGCCTTCCACGCTGAACTGTTTTATCGTGGTAGACTTTTCAAACTCTGCAATCGCTTCTGAGAAGAGTCCGTTGTTCATATAAATAAGTCCCATCAGGAAGACGAAATCCGCCCTGTCTGCGAAAACGTCGTAAACCCCTTGCAGATTCAGGGCTTCCTTGGGGCGTTTTAAATCCAGCAGGCAGTAGCCGTAGGATTCGACCATCGTCCGCACATAATCCTGTGAGGGGTCTACATCCATAGCAAGCCCTAGCTGGAACCATTCATAGGCTTTCTCATAATCCTGCAGTTTGCGGCAGCTTTGTCCGAGCTGACAGTATAGGTACGCATCAGGTCCCTTGGCGGCAAGCTCTTTCTCTAAGAGGGACAGATTGCGCAGGGATTTTGCCCGCATTTCTTCTTCGGAACCGTCATAGCCCACATGCAGAACGGCAATAGGGGCGGCGTAAGTATCTGTGGGGAAATTTTCTTTTGGCACGAGCTGTTCATGGATAGCGCCGTAAAAGCAATAGTAATTTCTGTTAAAAAAGCGGCTGACATGGCTGTTTTCCAGAGAAGTCAGACCCTGTTCCTTAAAACGGCTGCGGATGAGAATCCGCCCCAGACTGCGGGGGTGTTTATCCATGCAGAGACGGAGTTTGTCTTCTTCGATGGATTCCAGATATTCGTCGCAGTCAATCGATAAAATCCAATCATTGGAAGCCTTGGATAGTGCAAAATTCCTGGCGGCGCTAAAATCGTTGATCCAGTCAAAATGAAAAATGTTATCGGTATAGTTTGCAGCGATATCCAGTGTCTTGTCAGTGGAGCCGGTATCCACCAAAACTATCTCATAATGGTAGGGTTTCAACCTCTTTAAGCATTCTTCCAGATGTTTTTCTTCGTTTTTGGCAATTATGCAAACGGAAATTGGCAGTGGCATTGGTTTCATTGATTTAGTTCTCCCAGTCTTTTTACAGCGTTACTGTAATCGCCGCATTTTTGGTAATATTTTTTGGCGTTTTCCATGTCTCCCAGCGTTTCATAGATACTGGCGATATTGTAGTAGGCGCGGTAGCTGTTGACGCCTTTGCGCGAATAGGAAGAAAGCGTCGTGGCTTTTTGAAACTCTGCAAGCGCCTTATCCCACATTTTTTTCTTCATATAAATCATGCCCATCAGATAGACGAAATCGGCATGTTTTTCAAAACGGCTGTAGTGGTCTTGTAAGGTCAGCGCCAAATCATATTTGGCAAGCTCGATCAGGCAGTAGCCGTAAGTTTCCGTCATACTCTGGACGAAAGCGGAATGCGGGTCGGCGTTGAGGTCCATACCCAGCTTATAATAGTAGGCGGCTTTTTCTAAGTCATTTAAGGAAATATAGTTTTGCCCAAGCTGGAAATAGATATAGGGGTTTGGCCCTTTCAGTTCCAAATCCTGCAGAAGCATTTCCAGATTACGGGTGGCGCGCATCCGTTTATCAGATTCGGACACATAGCCTTCATGATAGAAGGTGAGCGGAAGCGGAAAGGAGTCCGGCTCTTTTCCATCTAAAGTTGTGACCTGTTCATGAATGCTGCCTTCATAATGACAGTAGCTGCGGTTAAAAAGCCTGCCGATGCGTTCTGTCATGACAGAGCGCACGCCTTGGATGATATAGGGATTGTTGCGGATAATCATACCTACGGACTCTGCATTGTTTTGCAGGAGATCCTCTAAGTCAGCAAGGTTGATATTTTCCAGATATTCGTCGCAGTCTATATTCAGAATCCAGTCATTGGTTGCCTGGCTGATGCAGAAATTTCTTGCGGCGCTGAAATCATTGCACCAGTCGAAATGAAAGACCTTGTCCGTATATTTTCGCGCTGTCTCTATGGTTCTGTCCACAGAGCCGGTATCTGCCACCACGATTTCAAATTTACAGGGGCGCAGTCTTTTGAGACATTCTTCGATATGAATGTCTTCATTTTTGGCAATCATACAAACGGTAATGGGTAACATAGTCAATCAGCCTTTCTTTTTATGCAATCGTAATTTTTTAAAGTTAATTTTTTTCAAACTTATTTTATCATTTTTTGCGGATTCCTACAATGATTTCACTTGGATTTGACCCGGTTTTTCCCCGATTCTATCCGATTTTTCAAGATTTTTTTAGAAAATTTCGATGATAGCTACGAAATTACGTTTAAAACATGTAAGAAATGGTTTCTTTTTTGTGGTTTTTATGGTAAAATATCACTATGCAAAGTGATTGGTGAGGTCATCTTCGCTATGAGTATGAAAATTTACATTTTAGGAGGGACTGCATATGACTAAGGCAGAGATGTTAAAAGCAGAAATTTTATTACAGTACAAGAGCGTACGACAATTCGCGATTGAAATGGAAATTCCATATTCTACACTTGTAACCGCACTGGACAGAGGTATCGAGGGAATGGCATACGGGACCGTAATCAGGATGTGCGATAAGCTGAACCTGAATCCGGTTGATTTTTCTCCATTGGATAAGAAGAGTCCGCTTGGCAGCAAGATTCTGGAAAACAGAGTCATGCAGTACTATGTGAAACTCAATAAAAATGGGCGTAAGAAGGCATTGGAGCTGATGGAGGATTATGCGCAGCTTGAGAAATATCAGGCGGCGGAGTAGCGGTTATGCGATATGATTATCTGGTAGTCGGTTCCGGACTGTTCGGTTCCGTCTTTGCACATGAGATGGCCAGGCAGGGGAAAAAAGTCCTGGTCATCGACAAAAGAAGTCACATAGCAGGAAATATTTATACAGAGACAATTCTGGACATTCCCGTACATAAGTATGGGGCACATATTTTTCATACGTCGGATCAGTCGGTATGGAATTACGTCTGCCAGTTTGCAGAGTTTAATCATTATGTAAATTCGCCTGTGGCAAGGTACGGTGAGGAACTTTATAATCTTCCTTTTAATATGAATACGTTCCATCAGATGTGGGGCGTTGTAACGCCCACGCAGGCGAAGGCAAAAATCACCGAACAGATAGCACAGTCAGGAATCGGGAATCCGCAGAACTTAGAGGAACAGGCGTTGTCTCTGGTTGGACCAGATGTCTATGAGAAATTAATCAAAGGTTATACAGAGAAACAATGGGGACGCAGCTGCAAGGAACTGCCCGCCTTTATTATCAAAAGACTGCCGCTTCGTTTCATCTATGATAACAATTATTTTAACGATATCTATCAGGGGATTCCGGTTGACGGGTATACGGGTATCGTAGAGAAATTGTTAGCCGGGATAGAAGTGAAGACGGGAGTTTCTTATCAGGAATATATCCTGCCCGCATCTACAGGGCGGCAGGAAGACTTTGCGGACAGGGCAGGGAATACCTTTGCAAAAGTGCTTTATACGGGAATGATTGATGAGTATTTCGACTATTGTCTCGGACGTCTGGAATACCGCTCATTGCGGTTTGAATGGGAAGAAATGCCCGAATGTGATAATTATCAGGGAAACGCAGTAGTTAATTATACGGATAGGGAAACACCATATACGAGGGTGATAGAACACAAACACTTTGTATTCGGGAAACAGAAGGGCACTGTGATTTCGCGGGAGTATTCCGCGGAATGGAAACCAGGTGAGGAACCTTATTATCCAGTGAATGATGAAAAAAATAACACTTTGCTGCAGGCTTACCGGGCGCTTGCCGAGAAAGAACCGCGGGTTCTGTTCGGAGGACGTCTTGGGGAATATCAATACTATGACATGGACAAAGTCATTGCGGCGGCATTGCGTATGGTAGGACAGGAAACAGCCGGGGGGAAATAATAACCCTGGCTGTTTTTTCGTTGTATCGGCTTCTGTACCGTTGCTTTTATACCATATGCTTTCTGCCCTGTCTGGTTTCCTCTTGACAATTCCCTGTTCTCTGCTATAATACATTTATATAGTTTGAATATCAAAATATTAGGATATCAAATGGTAAAGTATTCAAATAATCAAAGGATGTAAAAAGAAGCGGGAAGCATGAGACAAAGGCGGAGTATTAGAAGGAGATTCGTAGAAGAGCGGGAGGGTTTGGTATGAACTGGGATGAAGCGATTCGGGAACTGGATGAGAGAAGGAAAAGGGCGCTTGCGGGCGGCGGAAGGCAGCGGGTTGAGAAGCAGCACCAAAGCGGCAAGCTGACGGCAAGGGAGCGGATAGAGATATTGCTGGATGAAGGCACTTTCGTCGAAGTGGACGGATTCGTGGAATCCAGAATCGACGATTTTGATTTGGATAAAAGGCGTGTGCCGGGTGACGGCGTTGTGACCGGCTATGGGGAAATCGACGGAAGGCTGGTCTTTGTATCCAGTGAGGATTTTACGGTAATCGGCGGGACGCTGGGCGAATATCATTCCTTCAAAATCTGCCGGATTCAGGATATGGCGATGCAGATGAAAGCGCCGCTTATCTGTATCAATGACAGCGGCGGCGCCAGAATCGAGGAAGGGATTTCTTCTTTAAGCGGTTACAGCGGCATGTTTCTGCGGCATACACAGGCATCCGGCGTTATTCCGCAGATTGCCGTCATCTTAGGTCCTTGTTCCGGCGGCGCCTGTTATGCACCCGCTATCTGCGACTTTATTTTTATGGTCAAAGATATTTCCAAAATGTTTATCACCGGTCCCAATGTAGTGAAGACAGTTATCAACGAAGAGGTATCGACGGAGGAGCTGGGCGGTGCGCAGGTACACGCAGAAAAAAGCGGTGTTTCCCATTTTACTTACGAATCAGAAGGGGAGTGCCTGATGGGCGTCCGCAAGCTGTTATCCTATCTGCCAGGCAATTATGAAGAGAAACCGCCTGTTATTAATACGAAAGAAAGGCAGAAGCATCTGACCGGCGTCGGTAAAGTATTTAGTAGGTTTGGAAAAACGGATGGGGCGTTGAAGTTAAAGGCGGCGCAGATTAAGGATATCGTGCCGGACAATTCCCGTCATGCTTATGATGTAAAAGAAGTGATTCACTGTATCGTAGATGAGGGAAGCTTCTTCGAGGTACAGAAAGAATTTGCCCAAAACGGCGTAATAGGATGGGGAAGAATGGATGGCAAGGTCGTGGGCTTTGTAGCCAATCAGCCCAATGTCATGGGCGGTTCCCTCGATTATCATGTATCGGATAAAATTGCCAGATTTATCCGTTTCTGTGACTGTTTCAACATTCCGCTTATCACGCTGATTGATGTGCCCGCTTTTTTACCGGGAACGGCGCAGGAGCATAACGGAATTATCCGTCACGGGGCGAAGATTTTATATGCCTATTCGGAAGCGACCGTGCCGAAAATATCGCTGATTATGCGCAAAGCGTATGGCGGCGCTTATATTGCGATGAATTCAAAAGAAATGGGGGCGGATATCGTTTATGCCTGGCCCATTGCGGAAATTGCCGTCATGGGGGCGGACGGGGCGGTCAACATTGCATTTAAAAGGAAGATTAAAGCCGCCGCAGACCCGGAAGCGATGCGCGCCCAGTGCAAGGCGGAGTATGAACAGCGTTTTCTCAATCCCTATGTCGCGGCGGCGAGGGGCTATGTCAACGAGGTAATTAAGCCGGAAGAAACAAGGGATGCATTGATTAAGGCGCTGCACGGACTGAAAAATAAGAAGGTGGAAAGACCGGGAAAGAAGCATGGGAACATTCCATTGTAATTAAGAAAATAAAAATCCTCTACGATACCTTGCGATATCATAGAGGATTTTCTTTTGCAAAGCTGCTCCTAGCAGTAACTATTAAACATCATCCCGCTATAGGCGCTGGTGATGTAGGGGGTTGCGAAGTTTTTACCCGGATTCTTATAAGCCACGACAATGTTGTTGACGTAATCCATTGGGTTCAAAGCAATCTGATTGGATTTGCGCACCAATGACTGGGTGAAATCTGTAATCGAGGAAAACGCTTCCTGCGCATTAGAGCCAGTCGCCGTTTTCTGCATCACGTCGCTATCGATTTCCAGCGTGCCGTCAAGATTTAGGTTCAGTCCCGCAGAAGTCAGTCCCGGCGCATATAGGCGTGTAATGTTACTGAGGTCATGGACGATACGGCTGCTCTTAGGATGGCTGTCGCTGTATTCTGCTGCGGCACGTAAGAACGAATTAAATCCGTTTACCAAAGTGCTGATATTATCCGTCAGGGATTCTACGTCCGTCTTCAGACCGATGGAAGCAGTCTCGCCTTCTTCGCTGCTGACGCCGTTTAGAGTTAAATCATAAGTGTGCCCGATGGTTACATGGTTGGAAGGTGAGGTATGCTCCTGACCGTTTACCGAATATCTGGCATTGGAAGGAGCCGACGCCACATGATCCAGTCCCAGATAATCGACAGCGCCGGAAGTCTTGCTCGTGCGGTGATCCGACACATGGAAAATATGGGATTTATTATTTTTGACGCCGGTTGCGTTGGATTCCAGTTTCAGACAGAAACGGTTTTCATCATCCGCCAGAACCTGCCCGGTAATGCCGATATTGGCATTGCTGATTAATCTGGCGAGACGCTCCTGTACGTTTTTATTCGTGTCTTCCGATTTGATGTTAAACTGAAATTCGTAGTTTAAATCGTCGATGCTGATATCGAAAGAATAGGTAGAGGCAGGAAGTCCCACCGGCTCGTCTCCGGGAAGGTAATTTCCCATATTAACCTGCGGGGAAGCAAGCGCATGCACTTCTACGTCCATAGAAGGCACGTTTGCAGAAGTATCCTGCGTACCGATATAGGAAGCGGATGCAATATTCTCATTGCTGGAATAAGCCGCTTTCTTATTTAGCATCTCGTTTTCATCCAGACCGCCCAGAGAGGCTATCGTATTGCGTAAATCCCTTGCGTTCTCTTTCATGCCGACGGCAAAGGAACAGGATTCCCTGCTCGTATCGAGAATATACAAAGGCGCGTCTTTATTCATTTTGACAATGGAATTATAAACGCTGCGCAGCTCACTTTTCTTATGTGTGTCATAAGGCGTACTGCTTTTCGGCGCATAGGAAGTCATATAATAGTTGTAGATATTGGAATAATTATGGATACTATTATAAGCCATGATACCCCTCCTTTCTTCCCTGAAATCTGATATCATGTAAATGGCGGGCTGTCCGTTGCCTCAAATGCCAGAATATTATAATATGAAGATTATGGTTTTATTTTATCATTTTATAAACTGACAGGCAAGCTGAACCTTGTCATAATTTGCATAAATATATAAAATATCAGTATTATATCTATTATATCGTATAGCAGCGCTGGAAAATTAAGCTTTTTTGGGAAAAAATTTATAAATTTTTCATTTTTTTGTTTTAGATTTTTTGGGAAAAGAGTTGACGAAAACTTCCTGTTATGATATAGTATTCAAACGAGATACGATTTAGGTCTTTTTTTTATGCTCAAATTTAGAAGATGAATCAAAGCAAATAGACACGTGGAGGTGGCAAGAATGCGGACAAGAGTTACATTGGCATGTACGGAATGCAAACAGCGTAATTACAATACTACGAAAGACAAGAAAACACATCCTGACAGAATGGAAATCAAGAAATATTGTAGATTCTGCAGAAAACATACGCTGCATAAAGAAACAAAATAAGAAACGAAATAATGCGGCATAAGGAAGGAGTATCAGATTATGGGAGAATCTGCAAAAACAGATAAAGAATTAAAACCCGTTAAATTCTGGGATGGCGTGAAAACCGAATTTAAGAAAATTACCTGGCCGGATAAGGAGGATCTTCTGAAACAGTCTATTGCGGTTGTTGCGATTTCCGTTGTTGTAGGCGCAATCATTACCGTTTTGGATTTTGTGCTTCAGTATGGCGTTGATTTTCTGACAACATTTACATTGTAGAGTGAGAGGTAATCGTATGGCGGAAGCAAATTGGTATGTTGTGCATACTTATTCGGGGTATGAAAATAAAGTAAAAGCCAATATTGAGAAAACGATTGAGAACAGACATTTAGAGCAGGAAATTCTGGAAGTCCGGGTTCCGATGCAGGATGTAATGGAAATGAAAAACGGAGCCAGAAAGAATGTCCAGAAAAAGATGTTTCCGGGTTATGTGTTAATTAATATGGTAATGAACGACGATACCTGGTATGTTGTGAGAAATACCAGAGGCGTTACAGGGTTCGTCGGACCGGGAAGCAAGCCGGTGCCATTGTCGGAAGCAGAAATGAAACCGCTGGGCATCAAGGTTGAAAATATTACGGTAGACTTTGCGGAAGGTGATACCATCGCAGTGATTGCGGGCGTATGGAAAGATACGATAGGCGTTGTCCAGCGAATGGACTATGGCAAACAGACTGCCACGATCAATGTGGAATTGTTTGGAAGGGAAACGCCGGTGGAAATCAGTTTCGCGGAAGTAAGAAGTATGCAGTAAAGCGGCAAAGGGTTCGGTGGGAAATAAGAATCCCGGAGTCAGATATTTATTCCGTTTAGGCGGTTTAAATATAAGTGTGGGAGTACACTTTAGCTGCGCTAAAGCGGTTACGCCTATACCACATTATATTTAGGAGGTGCCATTATGGCAAAGAAAGTAGAAGGATATATTAAGTTACAAATCCCTGCCGGGAAAGCTACCCCGGCGCCGCCGGTTGGTCCTGCACTTGGACAGCACGGCGTAAACATTGTTGAATTTACCAAACAATTCAACGCCAAGACCGCTGATAAAGGCGACGTTATCATTCCTGTCGTTATCACGGTATATGCGGACAGAAGTTTTAGTTTCGTTACGAAAACTCCGCCTGCTGCAGTCCTGTTAAAGAAAGCATGCAATATCAAATCAGGTTCTGCAGTGCCGAACAAAACGAAAGTTGCAACGATTTCCAAAGCGAAGATTCAGGAAATCGCAGAGCTTAAAATGCCCGATTTAAATGCGGCAAGTCTGGAAGCTGCCATGAGCATGATTGCCGGAACCGCAAGAAGTATGGGCATCACAGTAGAAGAGTAATGGAGGGGCGGATATGAAACGTAGTAAGAATTATCAGGAAACTGCCAAACTGGTAGACCGCAGTGTGCAATATGAGCCGGCAGAGGCAGTTGCATTAGTGAAGAAAACAGCAAGAGCAAAATTTGATGAGACCGTAGAAGTTCATATCAGAACCGGATGCGATGGACGTCATGCAGAACAGCAGATCCGTGGCGCAGTCGTACTGCCGAACGGAACAGGTAAGGCTGTCAAAGTCCTGGTATTTGCCAAAGGGGATAAAGTCGCGGAAGCAGAAGCAGCGGGAGCCGATTATGTAGGCGGCGACGAGCTGATTCCCAGAATCCAGAACGAAGGCTGGCTGGATTTCGATGTTGTAGTGGCGACGCCGGATATGATGGGTGTGGTAGGCCGTCTCGGTAAGATACTTGGTCCGAAAGGCTTGATGCCGAATCCGAAAGCCGGTACGGTAACTATGGATGTGACCAAGGCAGTCAATGATATTAAAGCAGGTAAGATTGAGTACAGACTTGATAAAGCCAACATTATCCATGTGCCTGTCGGAAAAGTTTCCTTTGAGGAAGCGAAACTGCAGGAAAACTTTGATACCTTGATGGAAGCGATTATCAAGGCAAGACCGTCAGCAGTGAAAGGACAGTTTTTAAGAAGCGTTACCCTTTCTACGACGATGGGGCCTGGCATCAAGGTAAATACGGCAAAGTTCTAATTTGCTATTAGGAAACAAAGAGAATAGGGAGCATCCTGGGCGGTTTGAAAAAACTGGTCCAGGATGCTTTTTCTTTCTATTTTTTCATGGAAAGATGTGATATACTGGGGGTATGAGAAAACAAAGAATCCGAAGAAGATACAATTTCATAATGCCATTTTTTGTGACCCTCACATTTGCTGTGCTGACGGGACTGTTTCTGATGTTTGCCTATCTCTGGATTGCGACGGATACGCGCCCCGTATATCATCAGTTCCAACTGACGAAAGAGACTGTGCCTGCGGAAGAGGAAGTACGGGAAATTATCAGCCAGAACGATAAATATGAGGATATCCTGCAGGATGAGTCCTATATGGCAAAGAACAATATTTATGCCAAAGAGACGGCGGAAGAAGACTGCGTGACCATTACCTTCGCAGGAGATATTCTTTTTGACCCCAATTATGCGATTATGGCGACGCTGCAGCAGCGGGGCGGGGATATTTCCGAGGGGATTGAGGCGGATTTGATAGAGGAAATGAAAAGTGCGGATATCATGATGCTGAACAATGAGTTTCCCTATTCGGACAGGGGGACGCCTACGGAAGAGAAAGCTTTTACTTTCCGGGCGCCGACTTCTTATGTGTCCTATCTGGACGATTTGGGAGTCGATATCGTAGCCCTTGCCAATAACCATGCTTATGATTATGGGGAAGAGGCGTTCTTAGATACCTTACAGACGCTGCGGGATGCGGATGTTCCCTATGTGGGTGCGGGCGTAGACCTGGAAGAGGCTTCCGCACCGGTTTATTTTATCGCCAACAATACGAAAATCGCGTTCCTTGCGGCGACCCAGATTGAGAGGCTGGAAAACCCGGATACAAAAGGCGCAACGGAAACAACGCCGGGAGTCTTCCGCTGCTGGGATCCTGCGAAACTCTTGGAAACCGTAGCCGAGACAAAGGAAAACTGCGATTTCCTCATCGTATATGTCCACTGGGGGACGGAAAATCAGGAAGAGACAGATTGGGCGCAGGATAAACAGGCTCTTCAATTAGTGGAGGCGGGAGCAGATTTGATTATCGGGGATCACCCGCATATTTTACAGAAAATCGACATCATAGACGACGTGCCGGTGATTTACAGCCTGGGGAATTTCTGGTTCAATTCCCGGACGATTGATACCGGTATGGTGAAAGTGACACTTTCCGAAGGAAAGCTGCAAAGTTTCCAATTTATCCCCTGTCTTCAAAGCGGCTGCCGGACTCTTTTGCTAGAGGGCGAGGAAAAGCGGGAAGCGTTGGATAAAATGCAAGAACTGTCGGAAGACGTACAGATTGATGAAGAGGGTTTTGTGTCTGCCCTGCAGGTTCCATGACGGAAAATGATTGAAAAATGGGTTCCTATGGTAAAATACCTATCACGGAATATGCTGTTTGGAATAGGCTGTTTTAGAAAAAGCAGTTGACAGATGAAAAACAGGTATGTTATAGTAAACAAGTCGCGGAAAACAGTTTCCGTGTCATGCCGAAGACAGTAGGTGCCGTTATGGCGTAAGGATACCGCCTACCGAGGAGAAGAGTTGAGATTTGTATACAAACCTTCCCGTCTTTGGGAAGGTTTTTTCGCAATAGAGCAAACTCCTATCGGCGTAAAATCTATAAGGAGGTAGAAGCAATGGCAAAAGTTGACTTGAAGAAACCTATCGTAGAAGAAATTGCCACAGTGATTAAGGACGCGCAGTCAGTCGTTCTGGTCGATCACAGAGGACTTACGGTGGAGCAGGATACAGAGCTTCGTAAGCAGCTTCGTGAAGCGGGCATCAGCTACAAGGTTTACAAAAACACCATGATGAATTTCGCGTTCAAGGGAACGGATTGTGAAGCGCTTGTTCCTTATCTGAAAGGACCGAGTGCAATGGCGGTTTCTACAGACGACGCGACAGCGCCTGCAAGGGTTCTGTGCAAATTCGCCAAGACTGCGGATAAGCTGGAAGTGAAGGGCGGCATCGTGGAAGGCGCTGTTTATGACGCAGAGGGAATTAAGAATATTTCCAAGATTCCGTCCAGAGAGGAATTGCTGTCCAGGTTACTTGGAAGTATGCAGTCCCCGGTTGCAAATTTTGCACGCGTTATGAACCAGTTGGCAGAAAAAGGCGGCGCATCGGCGTGCGAAGCTCCTGCGGCTAAAGAAGAAGCAGCAGAAGAAGCGGCTCCTGCGGCTGAGGAAACAGCTCCGGCAACGGAAGAAACTCCTGCTGCTGAGGAAGCTCCCACCGAAGCATAAGACAAAAAGAATTTCTAATGCAGTAAAAGACACTGCATAACAAATCAAATTAAAAGAATGATTATAACGGAGGTAAAATATCATGGCAAAGTTATCCACTCAGGAATTTATTGATGCAATCAAAGAGTTAACCGTATTAGAGTTGAATGATTTAGTAAAAGCTTGCGAAGAGGAATTTGGCGTATCCGCAGCAGCGGGCGTAGTTGTTGCAGCAGCAGGCGCTGGCGATGCAGGCGCAGCAGCAGAAGAGAAGACCGAATTTGACGTTGAGCTGACAGAAGTTGGTCCGAACAAGGTTAAAGTTATTAAGGTTGTTCGTGAAGCAACAGGTCTTGGTCTGAAAGAAGCGAAAGACTTAGTTGATTCTGCACCTAAGATGGTGAAAGAAGGCGCATCTAAAGATGAAGCTGAAGAAATCAAGACGAAGTTAGAAGCTGAAGGCGCGAAAGTAACCCTGAAATAAGACAGGGCAAACCGTATAAAGTAAGCGTTATGAAAAGACTGCGTGTGGGATACCACGGTGCAGTCTTTTTCATCATATTAGGAAATTGATTGACAACGCGGAAGAATGCTTTGCATTCTTCCCAAGATAATCGCGGAGCGATTTTCTTGTACTGTAAGAATTTGCGGTTGCGGCCACAAATACCACGAAGTAGAAGAAAGGCATGGTTATTGCTATGAAAAGGTGTAACATTTGCGTCATCCCTGCATACCCGTTAGAAAATGTGCAGCTAATGAAAGACCGGGTGGTGATTCCCTATGTGTGCTACAGGCATTTTGGCAGCAGTATGGTTATTGTGACTGAGAAAAAGGGAGAGTATCCCTATCTGGATTATCTGGAAGGCGTTACGCTTTCTCTTTTGCCTTGTACGACGGATTTGGACCATATGCAGGCAGCGGTTCAATATGTGCAAGACCATGCGGCGGATATCGACTTGCTCTTTTTATTCGGACCGAGATTGGAGTATATCGAGCTTGCGTCTGCCTATAAGGCGCTGAATCCGTCGGGCATTCTTTATCTGAAACTAGACCTCAATTCCGGCTGGGCGAATGCGCTTCCATTTGGGGAAGAAACCTATGCCCGCTTTCTGGAAACGGCGGATATCGTGAGCTGCGAATCCCGCAGATTACAGCAGTTTATTTATCATAAGTGGCGCAGGCGCATCGAATATGTGCCAAACGGCGTCTATTATCCTTTTTACCCAGGAATGCAGGAGTGCCGCTATGAGGAAAAAGAAAACATCATCCTTACAGTGGGCAGGATAGGCAGCAGCCAGAAAAATTCCCATGTGCTTTTGTATGCCTACGCCATGTCGTTTCCTTATTTTGAAGAGCCGTGGGAACTTGTGATGGTGGGGACTGTGACGCCAGAGTTTCAGCAGATATTTGAGGCATTTCGCAAAGAACTGCCGGAAATTGCCCGCCATGTCCGGCTGACAGGACAGATTGAGGACAGGCAGCAGTTGTGCGCTTATTACCGGAAGGCGAAAATTTTTGCCCTGACTTCTTATATGGAAGGCGGCTGCCCGAATGTGTTTGCGGAAGCGGCGGGATATGGATGCACGGTCATTACCACAAACGTTGACGCTGCTGGGGATATCACGGACAATGGCAGGGTGGGAAGAGTCGTGGATACGCTCTGCGACATTAAGACTTATGCAGGGGCTTTGTCCAGGCTTTGCGCCGATAGGCAGTTCCTTGCAGACAATTTCCATGAGATACGAAGTTATGTAAAAGAATATTTCGACTATGACAGAGTGGCAGAGCGGCTGCGGCTGCTGTTTGATTTTGCGGAGGGGGAGTGAAAACGGGATGAGGATAGCAATCGACGAGAATCAAATCTTTATGGAAGCGGAAGGCGGAAGCGCTCCTTATACAATTATGAAAAAACCGGAAGTGGACGACTATTCTAATCTGAGTAAAAGACCCTTGGTCGTCAACTATCATGTAGTAGAAGAAACCGTCTGGGAACGCGCTGGTCATCTAATGAAGGCATTGCAGGATACTTGCGGGGATTCCCCTTATCTTGCTTGTTATGGACTGCTTTTTGCACAGCTATATCCCTTTCTTCTGGCAAACGCCCAGGCTAAAAATGTGATAGGTTACGGAATCGGGGAGGGGGAGCAGGTATCGGGACTGCTGCATGATTTTATGACGTTTCTGCAAAAAGACAGTTCATTTATCCTGCTGCCGGAGCAGCCCTTCGTATTTTCTGCGCTGCTCGATAAATCTTGTCAGGCGGCAGTGGTTTCTTTGGATAGATGCGCAGATTTACAGATTTTGTGCGATATTTTATCCAAAATCAGAATGGGTGGAAAAGTCTTCTTCTATACGAAAAAGGAAGAAGTTCCAAAAGAGGCGGAAGCGCTCCTTTGCCGTGCGGCAAGGAGTGGCTTTGGATCTTGTACGGTTTATACACTTACAGTAGACGCGGACGTCTATGCGTTTGCGCAGGAAAACAATTCCGAAGCGGGAGTCCTGTCTGTGGCGGGCGTACTGGCAGAGGAGTTTGAGACGTTTAGAAATCTGATGATGGCGGAACATCCCGCCGGGTCTTTTGGGGAAGTCTGCGCTTTGTCCATGAAGCTGTTATGGCGGATGGAAGAGAAGCTTCTGAAACTCTATGACGTATTGGAAAACCCGGAACTTCCGGTTCTTGCCAACCGCTGCAGGGAAGCGTTGTCGGATTGTTATATCGGGGCGCCGGATGGGACCGCCCTGGAAATCTATTTGGACAGGATGGGGAAAGAGGCGCAGATTTTCCTTGAAAAAATGGCGGCGGAGTTTGGTTTCTAAAAATTCTAAAAATTCTGAAAATTCTCATTGACTCATTTTTCCACTTGTAGTACAATGTATGGTGCACTATTGTGGTGTGGTATGCTTATTCGGGGTCTCTTTTCCCGCGGATAGGCGCGAATCATAAAGAACGGGGTGAAATTGTCAATGGAAAAGAACAGAATCCGTGAGATTGCAACAGGTAAGAATATACGAATGACCTACGCACGACAGAAAGAAGTTCTGGAAATGCCAAACCTGATTGAAGTCCAGAAAGACTCCTATCAGTGGTTTTTAGGTGAGGGATTGAAGGAAGTTTTTGATGATATTTCTCCGATTTCCGATTATAGCGGGCATCTGAGTCTGGAATTCGTAGATTTCGAGCTGTGCAAAGAGGATGTGAAATACTCTATTGAGAAGTGTAAAGAAAGAGACGCAACTTATGCGGCGCCGTTGAAAGTGAAAGTCCGTCTGATTAACAAAGAGAAAGACGAGATTACGGAGCATGAAATTTTCATGGGCGACCTGCCTCTGATGACGGAAACAGGCACCTTTGTCATCAATGGGGCGGAACGTGTTATCGTCAGCCAGTTAGTGCGTTCTCCCGGTATTTATTATGCAATCAGCCACGATAAAATTGGCAAGAGACTTTTTTCATCTACCGTTATACCAAACCGCGGCGCATGGCTGGAATATGAGACGGATTCCAACGATGTGTTTTATGTGCGCGTTGACAGGACAAGAAAGGTTCCGATTACCGTGCTGATCCGGGCGTTGGGCGTAGGCTCTAACGATGAAATCAGGGAGTTGTTCGGTGACGAACCTAAAATAGAGGCAAGCTTTACCAAGGACGTTGCTGAGAATTATCAGGAAGGTCTTTTGGAATTATATAAGAAGATACGCCCCGGCGAACCCCTTAGCGTCGAGAGCGCGGAAAGTCTGATTAAGGCGATGTTTTTTGACCCCAGAAGATATGATCTGGCGAAGGTCGGAAGATATAAATTCAACAAAAAACTGATGTTTAGAAACAGAATCAGGAATCATATCCTGGCAGAAGACGTCGTGGATACGTCTACAGGAGAGATTATTGCCACAGCAGGGGAAAAGGTGACGGCAGAGAAGGCAGATGCGATTCAGAACGCGGCGATTCCCTATGTATGGATTCAGACAGAAGAGAAAAATGTCAAGGTATTGTCTAACATGATGGTAGACATTACTAATTTCGTGGACTGTAATCCGAGGGAACTGGGCGTGACGGAGTTGGTTTATTATCCGGTATTGCAGCAGATTCTGGAAGAGTACAGCGACGATGCGGGCATTTTGGCAGAGGCGATTCAGAAAAACATCCACGAGTTGATTCCG
Source organism: Blautia sp. (assembly GCA_023664455.1). Classification (GTDB taxonomy): domain Bacteria; phylum Bacillota; class Clostridia; order Lachnospirales; family Lachnospiraceae; genus UBA3282. The sequence continues at coordinate 256,482 of JAMPFM010000001.1, read as the reverse complement.
AAACATATTACGAAGGAAGATATTCTTGCTTCCATTAATTATAATATCCATTTGGAGTACGGCATCGGCAATGATGACGATATCGATCATCTGGGCAACAGGCGTATCCGTGCGGTAGGGGAGTTGTTGCAGAACCAGTACCGGATTGGTCTATCCAGACTGGAAAGGGTTGTCAGGGAGCGTATGACCACCCATGACGCAGAGGAAATTTCCCCGCAGGTATTGATTAACATTAAACCTGTACAGGCTGCGGTAAAAGAATTTTTCGGTTCTTCCCAGTTGTCCCAGTTCATGGATCAGAACAATCCGCTTGGCGAGCTGACCCACAAGAGGCGTTTATCCGCCTTAGGACCGGGCGGTCTATCCCGTGACCGTGCAGGGTTCGAGGTCCGTGACGTTCATTATACGCATTATGGCAGAATGTGCCCGATTGAGACGCCAGAAGGTCCGAATATCGGTCTGATTAACTCGCTTGCATCTTATGCAAGAATTAACGAATACGGTTTTGTGGAAGCGCCTTACCGGAAAATTGATAAAAACGACCCGAAAAATCCGCGCGTTACGGAAGAAGTTGTCTATATGACGGCGGATGAAGAGGATAATTATCATGTAGCGCAGGCGTCCGCGCCGCTGGATGCGGAAGGGCATTTTACGCGTAACAGCGTATCCGGGCGTTACCGGGAAGAAACACAGGAATATCCGAAAGGGATGTTCGATTATATGGACGTATCGCCGAAGATGGTATTTTCCGTCGCTACGGCGTTGATTCCTTTCTTGCAGAATGACGATGCCAATCGTGCGCTCATGGGTTCTAACATGCAGCGTCAGGCAGTGCCGCTTCTGTTTACCGAAGCGCCCGTCGTAGGGACTGGAATGGAGCCGAAAGCAGCGGTTGACTCCGGCGTCTGTGTTGTGGCAAGAAAAGCGGGTACGATTGATTATGTTTCTTCCAATCTGATTAAGATGACTTATGACGACGGGGAAAAGGATGAATACCGTTTATCCAAATTTTCCAGAAGTAATCAGTCTAACTGTTATAACCAGAAACCGATTGTATTTAAAGGGAATCATGTAGAGCAGGGCGAAGTAATTGCAGACGGACCTTCCACGGACGGCGGCGAGTTGGCGCTTGGGAAGAATCCGCTTATCGGTTTCATGACCTGGGAAGGCTATAATTATGAAGATGCGGTTCTTCTCAGTGAAAGGCTTGTTCAGGAAGATGTTTATACATCGGTTCATATAGAGGAATATGAGGCGGAAGCGCGGGATACGAAGTTGGGACCGGAAGAAATCACAAGGGACGTTCCGGGCGTCGGTGACGATGCGCTCAAAGATTTGGACGAAAGAGGCATCATCCGTATCGGGGCGGAAGTCCGCGCCGGCGATATCCTTGTCGGGAAAGTAACGCCGAAAGGGGAAACGGAGCTGACGGCGGAAGAAAGGCTGCTGCGTGCAATTTTCGGTGAGAAGGCGCGGGAAGTGCGCGATACTTCCCTGAAAGTGCCTCATGGCGAATATGGTATCGTAGTGAATGCCAAAGTATTTACGAGAGAAAACGGGGACGAATTATCTCCCGGCGTGAATCAGGCGGTGCGTATTTATATTGCGCAGAAGAGAAAGATTTCTGTAGGGGATAAGATGGCGGGACGCCACGGTAACAAGGGTGTTGTTTCCCGTGTGCTTCCGGTAGAGGATATGCCTTATCTGCCCAATGGACGTCCTTTGGACATCGTATTGAATCCGCTGGGCGTGCCTTCCCGTATGAATATCGGGCAGGTACTGGAAATCCATCTTTCACTGGCGGCGAAAGCGCTTGGTTTCAACGTGGCGACGCCGGTGTTTGACGGTGCAAAAGAGGGTGATATCATGGATACCCTCGACCTTGCCAACGATTATGTCAATCTAGAGTGGGAAGAATTTGAGAAAAAGCATAAAGAAGAGCTTCTGCCAGAAGTTATGGAGTATTTATATGAAAACAGGGACCATCGAGAAGTATGGAAAGGGGTTCCGATTTCAAGAGACGGTAAAGTAAGGCTCCGTGACGGCAGGACGGGAGAATATTTTGACGCGCCTGTAACCATCGGGCACATGCACTATCTGAAACTGCATCACCTGGTAGACGATAAGATTCATGCGCGTTCTACAGGTCCTTACGCATTGGTAACGCAGCAGCCTCTGGGCGGTAAAGCGCAGTTTGGCGGACAGCGTTTCGGGGAAATGGAAGTATGGGCATTGGAGGCATATGGCGCCGCTTATACGCTGCAGGAAATTTTGACTGTGAAGTCTGATGACGTCGTTGGTCGTGTGAAAACTTACGAGGCAATTATCAAAGGCGATAACATTCCAGAACCCGGTATACCGGAATCTTTCAAGGTTTTATTAAAGGAATTACAGTCTCTTGGCTTAGACGTCAGGGTTCTCAGGGAGGATCAGTCCGAAGTGGAAATTATGGAATCGGTTGACTATAGCGAGAATGATTACCGCTATGAGATGGAAGGCGATTCCCGTAACTATGATTACGAGCAGGATTCCCTTGGTTCGATGGGATACCAGAAACAGGAATTTGATGAGGAAAGCGGTGAGCTTGTCAACAGTGAGGAAGAAGATTTTCCTGAGGACGGTATGGAAAGTATGGAATTAGATATGGACTATGAAGAATCTTACGAATAGGATGAAAATTTCTTAGCAATCAAGATTATTGCGCGGCATGGGGTTTAAGCGAGAAAGGAGCTGCTGAATATGGCAGAAATTAAACAGGAAGCATATCAACCTATGACATTTGATGCGATTAAAATCGGTCTGGCGTCCCCTGATAAAATCAGGGAATGGTCCAGGGGGGAAGTACTAAAGCCGGAAACCATCAATTACAGAACATTAAAACCGGAAAAAGACGGACTGTATTGCGAAAAGATTTTCGGACCGAGTAAGGACTGGGAATGTCACTGTGGTAAATATAAGAAGATCAGATATAAAGGCGTTGTCTGCGACCGCTGCGGCGTCGAGGTTACGAAGGCGAGCGTCCGCAGGGAGCGTATGGGGCATATTGCGCTGGCGGCGCCCGTATCCCATATCTGGTATTTTAAAGGGATTCCGAGCCGTATGGGACTTATCCTGGATTTGTCTCCGAGAGTGCTGGAAAAAGTGTTGTATTTTGCGTCTTATATTGTATTGGATGCCGGTGAGACTAACTTAGAATACAAACAGGTACTTTCCGAAAGGGAATATCAGGACGCCAAAGAAAACTGGGGTTCTAAATTCCGTGTAGGAATGGGCGCTGAAGCGATTAAGGAATTGCTTCAGGCAATCGACTTAGACAAAGAAGCCGAGGAGTTAAAATCGGAGTTAAAAGATTCCAGCGGACAGAAGAATGCCCGTATTATTAAGAGACTGGAAGTAGTCGAAGCGTTCAGGGAGTCTGGCAACGAGCCGGAGTGGATGATTATGGATGCGATTCCGGTCATTCCGCCGGATTTACGTCCGATGGTACAGTTGGACGGCGGACGGTTTGCAACGTCCGATTTGAATGATTTATATAGAAGAATCATTAACAGAAATAATCGTTTGAAGAGACTCTTAGAGCTGGGGGCGCCGGATATTATCGTGCGCAATGAGAAGAGAATGCTTCAGGAAGCGGTAGACGCTTTGATTGATAACGGCAGAAGAGGGCGTCCGGTTACCGGACCTGGAAACAGGGCGTTAAAATCCCTGTCGGATATGCTAAAAGGAAAATCAGGACGTTTCCGCCAGAATCTGCTTGGCAAGCGTGTTGACTATTCAGGGCGTTCCGTTATCGTCGTAGGACCGGAACTGAAAATTTATCAATGTGGTCTGCCCAAAGAGATGGCAATCGAGCTGTTCAAGCCTTTCGTCATGAAAGAGTTGGTAGCGAGAGGTATCTCACAAAATATTAAGAATGCGAAGAAGCTGGTAGAGCGGCTGGATACGCAGGTGTGGGATGTGCTGGAAGAAGTCATCAGAGAGCATCCGGTAATGCTGAACCGTGCACCTACACTGCACAGATTGGGAATCCAGGCATTTGAGCCGATTCTTGTAGAAGGTAAGGCGATTAAGCTGCATCCTCTCGTATGTACGGCGTTTAACGCTGACTTCGACGGCGACCAGATGGCGGTGCATCTGCCTTTGTCTGTGGAAGCGCAGGCGGAATGCAGATTCCTGCTGTTATCTCCGAACAACCTGTTAAAACCTTCAGACGGCGGACCGGTTGCGGTGCCTTCGCAGGATATGGTGCTTGGTATTTATTATCTGACCCAGGAGCGGGAAGGCGCTGTCGGGGAAGGCAAGTACTTCAAGAACATCAACGAGGCAATTCTTGCCTATGAGAATAAAGAATGTACGCTGCACAGCAGAATCCATGTGAGGGTGCAGAAAGAAAATGCAGACGGCGAGATAATTTCCGGCACGGAAGAGTCCACGCTGGGACGTTTCCTATTTAACGAAATCATGCCACAGGATTTAGGCTTTGTAGATAGAAGTAAGCCGGAAAACTTCCTGAAACTGGAAGTAGATTTCCATGTTGGCAAGAAGCAGCTGAAACAGATTCTGGAGAAGGTCATCAATATCCACGGTGCAGTAAAGACTGCGGAAGTATTGGATTTGATTAAATCCACCGGATATAATTATTCTACCAAGGCTGCCATGACAGTATCCATTTCGGATATGACCGTGCCTTCCAGAAAACAGGAAATGCTGGATGAGGCGCAGGTGACTGTAGATAAGATTTCCCAGAATTTCAGACGTGGCCTGATTACGGAAGAAGAAAGATATCGTGCAGTTGTCGAGACCTGGAATGAGACGGATAAAGAGCTGACGGACGTCTTGCTGTCCGGTCTGGATAAATATAATAATATCTTCATGATGGCGGATTCCGGCGCCCGTGGTTCCAATCAGCAGATTAAACAGCTGGCAGGTATGCGCGGTCTGATGGCGGATACGACCGGTAGGACAATCGAGCTGCCCATTAAGTCCAATTTCCGTGAGGGTCTGGACGTACTGGAATACTTCATGTCGGCGCACGGCGCAAGAAAAGGTCTCTCGGATACTGCGCTTCGTACCGCCGACTCCGGTTATCTGACGAGACGTATGGTCGATGTATCGCAGGAATTGATTATCCGCGAGACAGACTGCAGCGAAGGTAAGGACGAGATTCCGGGCATGTATGTCAAGGCGTTCATGGATGGACGGGAAACCATCGAAGGATTGAAAGACAGAATCACCGGCAGATTTGCCTGTGAGGAAATAAAAGATAAAGACGGCAATGTGATTGTCAAAAGAAATCACATGATTACGCCCAGCCGCGCCGCAAAGATTCTAAATGTCGGCGTGAATGAAAAAGGCGAACCGATGGAGGAAGTGAAAATCCGTACAATTCTGACCTGCCGTTCCCAGAATGGTATCTGCGCGAAATGCTATGGCGCCAACATGGCGACCGGCGAGGCAGTACAGGTCGGGGAAGCAGTCGGTATCATTGCAGCGCAGTCTATCGGCGAGCCGGGTACTCAGTTGACCATGCGTACCTTCCATACGGGCGGCGTTGCTGGTGACGATATTACCCAGGGTCTTCCCCGTGTTGAGGAGCTCTTTGAGGCACGGAAACCGAAAGGACTTGCGATTATTGCAGAATTTGGCGGCGTTGCTACCATTAAAGATACGAAGAAGAAGCGGGAAGTCGTGATTACCAATGACGAGACAGGAGAGTCCAAGACCTATCTGATTCCTTATGGTTCCCGTATCAAGATATTGGATGGCGCCACATTGGAGGCAGGCGACGAGCTTACAGAAGGAAGCGTGAATCCCCACGATTTGTTAAAAATCAAGGGAATCCGTGCGGTACAGGATTATATGCTCCGTGAGGTACAGAGGGTTTACCGTCTGCAGGGTGTTGATATCGCCGATAAGCATATCGAGGTCATCGTGCGCCAGATGTTGAAAAAAGTGCGGATTGAGAGCAGCGGCGACGCAGACTATCTGCCGGGCACTTTAGTAGACGTACTGGAATATGAGGACATGAACGAAGCCTTAATAAAAGAAGGAAAAGAACCGGCGGAAGGCAAACAGATTATGCTTGGGATTACCAAGGCGGCATTGGCGACCAATTCCTTCTTATCCGCAGCTTCTTTCCAGGAAACGACGAAAGTCCTGACCGAAGCGGCAATCAAAGGAAAAGTAGACCCGTTAATCGGTCTGAAAGAAAACGTTATCATCGGGAAGCTGATTCCGGCGGGGACAGGTATGAAGAGATACCGCACCACGAAATTGAGTACGGATGAGAACCTGTTATCGCGTCTTGCCGAAGAAGATGAGATCAACTTTGACGATGGTTTTGAATCGGAAGAGACAATAGAAGCAGAGGATACACAAACCGTTGAAGAAGAGCTGTTAGAAGAAGAACTGACGGACGAAGAGGAATTGACAGACGAGGAAGGCGAAGAGGAAATCGAAGAGCTCGAAGAGTTAGAAGAAATCTCAGATGAAGAGGCGGGAATGGAAGAGATTCTGGAATAGCAAGCGATTTTTGCTAAAAAATGAAAAAAATGTATTGACAACGCATTTGCGGGTAAGTATACTATTTTAGTGTGCACGCGGATGCGTTTTTTTCGTGCGCCAAAAAGTATAGAAAGATTAAGAAAATTTACAGGAGGTGAAAAGAATGCCAACATTTAACCAGTTAGTCAGAAAAGGACGTCAG
>JAMPFM010000001.1:219391-249676 GCA_023664455.1 Blautia sp. | reverse complement strand
TTGCCAGAGTTCGTCTTTCCAACGGAATCGAAGTAACAAGCTACATTCCGGGCGAAGGTCACAATCTCCAGGAGCATAGCGTTGTTTTAATCAGGGGCGGAAGAGTAAAAGACCTGCCCGGTACAAGATACCATATTATCAGAGGTACGCTTGATACGGCGGGAGTTGCCAACAGAAAACAGGCTCGTTCCAAATATGGCGCTAAGAGACCTAAAAAATAGGCTGAGGAATTAGGACCACAAACAGAACTAATTTAGTGTTGGGATTCTTATGCAGCGCCGTTTCGGAAAGCTGCAACGCACAGCATCCTGTGTTAAAATTTGACCCAGTGGGTCAAGTGAATATAGGAAAACCGCACGAACACATTGAATTAGAGGACACATGTGAGTACCGTTGATTTATTTGGGGCAGCAATACAGGCGTATTGGTGCAAATATTAATAAGGAGGGAAGAACCGTGCCGCGTAAAGGACATATTGCAAAAAGAGATGTATTGGCAGACCCTTTATACAATAATAAAGTCGTTACCAAGCTTATCAATAACATCATGTTAGACGGTAAGAAGGGCGTAGCGCAGAAAATTGTATATGGAGCGTTTGCCAGAGTAGAAGAAAAGGCTGGAAAGCCGGCTCTGGAAGTATTTGAAGAGGCAATGAACAACATTATGCCTGTTCTTGAGGTAAAGGCAAGACGTATCGGTGGCGCTACCTATCAGGTGCCGATTGAAGTACGTCCAGACAGACGCCAGGCTTTAGGGCTTCGCTGGCTGACCATGTTTTCACGCAAAAGAGGCGAGAAAACAATGGAAGAGAGACTTGCCAACGAAATTCTTGACGCTGCAAACAATACAGGTGCAGCTGTGAAGAGAAAAGAAGATATGCACAAGATGGCAGAGGCAAACAAGGCTTTTGCACATTATCGCTTTTAATTAAGACAGGAGGAAAAGACCTTGGCTGGAAGAGAATATCCATTAGAGAGAACCAGGAATATTGGTATTATGGCTCATATCGACGCCGGGAAAACGACGTTGACCGAGCGTATCCTTTATTATACTGGCGTTAACTATAAGATTGGTGATACTCATGAAGGCACTGCAACGATGGACTGGATGGAGCAGGAACAGGAAAGAGGTATCACGATCACATCAGCCGCTACGACGTGCCACTGGACTTTGGAAGAAAATTGCAAGCCGAAGCCGGGCGCTTTAGAGCATCGTATCAACATCATTGATACGCCCGGTCACGTTGACTTTACTGTTGAAGTTGAGCGTTCTCTTCGTGTACTGGATGGCGCTGTTGGTGTATTCTGTGCAAAAGGCGGCGTTGAACCCCAGTCAGAAAATGTATGGCGTCAGGCTGATACCTATAATGTACCGAGAATGGCATTTATCAATAAGATGGATATTTTAGGTGCAGACTTTTATGGTGCAGTAGACCAGATTAGAACGAGACTGGGTAAAAATGCGATTATTCTTCAGATACCGATTGGTAAAGAAGATGATTTTAAAGGCATTATTGATTTATTTGAAATGAAAGCCTATATCTACAATGACGATAAGGGCGACGATATCGATATCATCGATATCCCGGATGATATGAAAGACCAGGCTGAATTATACCGTGATGAATTGATAGAGAAAGTCTGCGAGCTGGATGATGATCTGACGATGACCTATCTGGAAGGGGAAGTGCCTTCCACAGAGGACATGAAGAAAGCGTTGAGACTTGCTACCTGCGAATGCAGGGCGATTCCCGTATGCTGCGGTTCCGCATATAGAAATAAGGGCGTACAGAAACTGCTGGACGCAATCCTTGAATATATGCCCGCACCGACAGATATTCCGGCTATCAAAGGTACGGATTTGGACGGAAACGAAGTCGAGAGACATTCTTCCGACGACGAACCATTTTCAGCGCTGGCATTCAAAATCATGGCGGATCCGTTTGTTGGGAAATTAGCATTCTTCAGAGTGTATTCTGGTACGATGAACGCAGGTTCCTATGTACTGAATGCAACAAAAGATAAAAAAGAACGTGTCGGACGTATTTTACAGATGCATGCAAATAAGAGAGCAGAGCTGGATAAAGTTTATTCTGGTGATATTGCGGCTGCAGTTGGTTTTAAACTGACGACAACCGGTGATACTATTTGTGACGAGCAGCATCCTGTTATTCTGGAATCTATGGAATTTCCTGAGCCGGTTATCGAACTGGCAATCGAGCCTAAGACCAAAGCGGGTCAGGGCAAGATGGGTGAAGCGCTGGCAAAACTTGCAGAAGAAGACCCGACCTTCCGTGCGCATACGGATTCAGAAACGGGTCAGACCATTATCGCAGGTATGGGCGAGCTTCATCTGGAAATCATCGTAGACCGTCTGCTTCGCGAATTTAAAGTAGAGGCAAACGTAGGCGCTCCACAGGTTGCTTACAAAGAGACGTTTACGAAACCGGTGGATCAGGAATACAAGTATGCAAAACAGTCCGGCGGTCGTGGACAGTACGGACACTGTAAAGTAAAATTCGAGCCTATGGATCCGAATGGCGAAGAGATATTCAAATACGAGTCCAGCGTTGTCGGCGGTGCGATTCCGAAAGAATATATCCCCGCAGTCGGCGAAGGTATCGAAGAAGCGGCAAAAGCAGGTATTCTGGGAGGATTCCCGGTACTCGGCGTTTCTGCGAACGTATACGACGGTTCCTACCATGAAGTCGATTCATCCGAAATGGCGTTCCATATCGCCGGCTCCATGTGCTTCAAAGAGGCCATGAAGAAAGCGGGTCCGGTACTGTTAGAGCCTATCATGAAAGTGGAAGTTACAATGCCCGAAGAATATATGGGCGACGTTATTGGCGATATCAACTCCCGCCGCGGACGCATCGAAGGTATGGAAGATATCGGCGGCGGCAAGATGGTAAAAGGATATGTACCGCTTGCAGAGATGTTTGGCTATTCCACCGATTTACGTTCTAAGACACAGGGACGCGGTAACTACTCCATGTTCTTCGAGAAATACGAGCAGGTGCCGAAGAGTGTACAGGAAAAAGTTTTGGCGGCAAAAACCAAATAAAGACGCTAAAATTGGTTCCGCGAGAAAGTATTATGTGTAAAAACGAAATAATGCTTGAAAATATTGGCAATCTTTAATATAATCAAAAGTAGCTGATTGAAAAAAGAAGTTTATCAAAAACGAGGAAAGAAATTCAAATTAAGGAGGACTTTAGAAATGGCGAAAGCTAAATTTGAAAGAAACAAACCCCATTGTAATATTGGTACCATCGGTCACGTTGATCATGGTAAAACAACTCTGACGGCTGCAATCACAAAAGTACTTGCAGAAAGAGTTGCAGGTAATACAGCGACAGATTTTGAGAATATCGACAAAGCTCCCGAAGAGAGAGAAAGAGGTATCACAATTTCTACAGCTCACGTTGAGTATGAGACAGAGAAGAGACACTACGCACACGTTGACTGCCCTGGACATGCTGACTATGTAAAGAACATGATTACCGGTGCAGCTCAGATGGATGGCGCTATCCTTGTTGTCGCTGCTACTGACGGTGTTATGGCTCAGACCAAAGAGCACATCTTATTATCCCGTCAGGTAGGCGTACCTTATATCGTAGTATTCATGAACAAATGCGATATGGTAGACGACCCTGAATTGCTTGAATTAGTAGAAATGGAAATCACAGAGCAGCTCGAAGAATATGAGTTCACAGACTGCCCGATTATCAAAGGTTCCGCTTTAAAAGCCCTGGAAGATCCGAGCGGCGAATGGGGCGACAAGATTATGGAATTAATGGATACCGTAGATTCCTATATTCCTGATCCTCAGCGTGACACTGATAAGCCGTTCCTGATGCCTGTAGAGGACGTATTCTCTATTACAGGCCGTGGTACTGTTGCTACCGGTAGAGTAGAGCGTGGTACACTTCATATGTCTGATGATGTTGAAATCGTTGGCGTTAAGGAAGAAACACAGAAATCCGTTGTAACAGGTATCGAAATGTTCCGTAAACTGCTTGATGAGGCACAGGCTGGTGATAACATTGGTGTTCTGCTTCGTGGTATCCAGAGAACAGACATCGAAAGAGGTCAGGTTCTTGCAAAACCGGGTTCTGTAACATGCCACAGAAAATTTACGGCTCAGGTATACGTTCTGACCAAAGATGAAGGCGGACGTCATACACCTTTCTTCAACAACTACAGACCTCAGTTCTACTTCAGAACAACCGACGTAACAGGCGTATGCAACTTACCGGAAGGTACAGAAATGTGCATGCCTGGCGATAACGTAGAGATGTCAATCGAATTGATTCATCCGATTGCTATGGAGCAGGGGTTGACGTTTGCTATTCGTGAGGGTGGCAGGACTGTTGGGTCTGGGCGTGTGGCTAGTATTGTAGAGTAATTTACGAATTGTTTAAATTGAAGGGGCTTTCTAGATTTTAGGAAGCCCTTTTAATAAAAGAAAAATTCTTGTGATGAAAAGTGCTCTATTTTATGTACACATTGGGGGAACTAGAATAGAGTATATTGAAGAGTATTATGTGATAGTGAATAGGAAAAATATCAATTGCAATAAAAATTTTAACCCCAAGCTGTTAATAATCTTGAATTTGATACATAGGAGAAAAGATGAGAGTTGATAGTAAAACAGGGTTACAAATAATAAAATTGACTTTTTTCTTGATTTCATACGCAGTAATATATATTTTTAGCAAAGTAGATGCGACTACATACATCAGTTTGTTTGTTTTTATAATTACTGCTTGGATTGAATGCATGAATACATCAGAAGAGACTTCAGTATATAAGGGGATTTTTCATAGTAAAATAGAAAAAAATCAAAGAATGTATGAAGTTGTGGGAAGTATTTTAGGAATTATCTTGGTGCCAATATGTTTCTTTTTGATGATTAAAATTGTTCATATTGGGGAAAATAGTATTATTCCAAGTGTTTATGAAAATGCTTTTTTGATATGTTATGGGTTATCCTTTATTTTTGTATTTTTGAAGATTATCCTGATCATGGATTTACTCTTGATAAGAAAGGATAGAAAAAATGATAATTTTTATTATATTTGGAATCCTATTTCTGATTGCATTAATTGTTAAAATTGGGTTGAATTTGTTGTTTAAAAATAAATCAAATAGTACGGATGAGACATATTCTATTATTCCTAGATATGTGAATTCGGATATAGAACTGAAACAAGCGCTAAAAAATTTTGGCAAGATGAGGTAATAGGAGTAGGATTACGACTATTGAGGAATTTGATACTATATGGGAGGAAGGTATTGTTCCAGAGGCGTACGATATTGTTAATGCCAATGAGGGAATTGTGGAATTTCATCAAGAGTCAAAATGCAAGTTTTTGATAGGCATAGTGAGATTAATAAGCATGTAAAAAAGATTTTATGCAAAATAGTACAGGATTGTTGGATCGGCATAAGGTTAGTGCGGCGTTGATTTTGGCAATTAGTGAAACTAGATTACTATACAACAAACAGAAAAAGGACTCTAATGGGAAAGAATATGTTTTTAATGAGAAATTGGCTTTAAGCATAGGTTTACAACTTCTAAAAGGATATTTAAACAATAGTGAAGACAAAACAGATGTGGGGCAATTTTATTTTCCACCGACAAATAATTCAGATGAAATATATCAAGATGTTTTTTGCCGATTATTAAAGCTTGATTTGGCATATAATCAAGCAAGTGTATTGGCAATAGCCAATATATTGTATTTCATAGAAAATTATACATATCAAAGAATGGAACTTTTAAGTTATAAAAAAGAAAATACAAATGAATAGGTAGTTATAGAAATTAGGCTTTCCATTACCATTGGAAAGCCTTTTGTTAGTGGAGGACTTATGATGCAAAAAATGCATAGACATTTTTTGGAGAAGTAAACATTATGGATTATTTGAAAGTCTGTGTTGGAAATTATAAGGTAACACAGTGTTTTCTAAATTGCTAATTTGATAATATAATGCTATACTTTTCAATAAGTATTGAATGCTGACTTATGGAAAGCGAGAGGAAGCATTGTATGGCAATCACGGACTATGGAAACTATTGATTGATAAGGACATGAAAAAAGGGGATTTGTGTAAAAAAACGCAGGAGGAAACTGATAAAAATGAGCAACGATAAAATCAGTGATGTTGGAATCAATATAGCGGAAAAGGCTACTGTCATTTGGAATGTAGCAGATATGCTCAGGGGACCGTTTAAGCCGCATGAATACGGACTTGTTATCTTGCCGATGACGGTGGTTAAGAGATTTCATGACTGCTTACTGCCTACGCATGAGCAGGTGCTTGCGCAGTATGAAAAAGTGAAACATCTGGCAGTAATAGATGGTTTTTTAACAAGGGCGTCAGGTTATCAGTTTTATAACACAAGTAAGTTTACATTTGAAACACTTTTGGCTGATCCGGATAACATAGAAATGAACTTTAGAGATTATTTAGCCGGATTTTCTGCAAATGCACAGGATGTATTGTCCAAGTTTGATTTTGATAATATCATCAAAAGAATGGTAGAGAGCAACACACTGTATCTTATCATTAAGGAATTTAATTCCGAAAAAGGGTACTTGGGAGCTGATAAAATTAGTGCTGTGGATTGTGGATATATTTTTGAGGATTTGGTGCGTCGCTTCTCAGAGTCCTTTGGAGAAGAAGCAGGAGCGCATTTTACCAGCAGGGATATTATTTATCTCATGACAGATTTGCTTCTTGCGGATGCTGATTTAGATACAGGCGGAATGACTGTTTATGATATGACGATGGGAACGTCCCAGATGCTTTCCTGCATGGAAGAAAGAATCCATGATTTAAACAGCGATATAGAGGTAACATGTTTCGGGCAGGAGTTTAATCCATCTACCTATGCGATTGCAAAAGCGGATATGATGATTCGTGGGGGCGACCCTGACAATATGCGGTTTGGGGATACCTTGTCCGATGATCAGTTTGTGGGCTTTACATTTGATTATTGTATCTCTAATCCGCCGTTTGGAATTGACTGGAAGCGCGAACAGAAAAAAGTGGAAGAAGAAGCAGCGAGAGGCGAGCAGGGGAGATTTGCGCCCGGACTTCCCAAAATCAGTGACGGGCAGCAGTTATTTGTGTTAAATGGACTTTCCAAGCTTGCGCCAAATGGGAAAATGGCAATTATACAGAATGGTTCACCTTTATTTTCAGGCGACGCCGGAAGCGGTCCATCAGAGATTAGAAGATATATTTTGGAAAATGATTGGCTGGATGCAATCGTACAACTTTCTACGGATATGTTTATGAATACGGGTAGAACAACATATAAAAGGTAATAACAGTCTGCTGGAGCATTTCAATATGAAATATTTAGAGATACCACCAATGAGATAATCTTTTATGATATTATTATATCAGTTGTTAAATATTTGATAAATATAGTATAATTAAGAAAACTTACCATAATAAGCAAATTGCAACCCTTGAGCCTATTAAAGAAACAAAGAACAAAAACTATGTAAAAAAGTAAAAATATAAAACTAGAAAAATAAAACCCAAAAGGACACCCCATATGTAACTTCCATATTCCGATACTCTAGAAATCCAATATTTAAGTCAAATATTTGATAATACAAGTGAATGTTATAAATTCTTTTAGTTCCACATGATTGTTTCAAAGGTCTTGGAGGGCAGAGACTGTATAGCTTATGAAAAACTGGTTGATGAAATGATTGCAGATGCGTGTTATATAGTAATAACTCTTTGTAGACCATGCAGTTTCAGCAGGAATTTGATAGGATATGGGCATGCGCATCTCTTTTGCATGTTTCTTATAATGAGGAATTATCCCTGCTACATATAAAAACAGCGCATAAACACACAAAAAATCCATGCTTAAACGACATAAAAACGTGCGTTAGAGGATTCGAACCCCCGACCTTTTGGTCCGTAGCCAAACGCTCTATCCAGCTGAGCTAAACGCACATGACGTTGTAAAAAGCGATATCCTGACTTTTCACAACATACAAATTGTAAATGGTTTTCTAGCAAATGTCAAGAGAAATTTTGAATCCTATACGGCTTCTATGACAACTGGAAAAACGCAACGCTGTTGTTGAGTTGTTCCATAACGGATTTTAATTCTTCTGTCTGCTTTGCAACGCTTTCGATATTGGCTTTGAGCTCTTCTGTAGAAGCGTTGGCTTCTTCTGCGGAAGCGGCGTTTTCTTCGGAAATGCCAGACAAATCGCTGACGGCGTTCAGCACGTTGGTTTTATTTTTATCCACGGTGTCCACTAGGGCAGTAATCGTATTGACTGCGCTGGAAGCTTCGGAAATATTGGATTCTACATTATCAAAGCTTTGGTTTACAATCTGCAGCGCAGCTGCTTCTTTGCCTACTGCGTCCTGGATTTGTCCCGCAAACTTCGTACATTCGTCTGTTTTATCAGTAATTTCCGTGATGATAGTCTGAATCTGTTGTGCAGACGAATTGGACTGTTCCGCAAGTTTCTGGATTTCGCTGGCAACTACCGCAAAACCTCTGCCCGCTTCGCCCGCCCTTGCGGCTTCGATGCTGGCATTTAAGGAAAGCAGGTTGGTCTGGTCAGAAATATCCATAATCATCTGTGCAGCAGTCGTGATTTGTTCCACAGCGCTGCTGACGCTGGATATACTGGTAATAACACTGTCGGCGCTTTCCGTAGTGTAAGTGTTGGCTTTTAATAATTCGCCCAGGTTGGTTTTGGCGGTCATACTGACCTGGGATACTGTTTCGGTTACTTCCTGTGTGGAAAGGGAACTGTCTGCAATCTGGGTGATACTGTCTGAAATTTCATTCATATCTAACGCCTGTTTTTCTACGGAGCCAGCCATGCTCTGTGCGCAGAAGGAAAGTTCTTCCGTGGTGGTACTCAAATCCTTGACTGCCTGAGAACAGTTTCCGAGGGAATCATCCACTTGGCTAACGGACATATCGATTGTCCGGGAGCAGTTTAAAATCAGTTGTACGACTTCCACCAACTGGCTGCGCAGTTTATCGGCAGCTTCTGCAGCTTCATAAAGCTCCCGGATTTTATTACTGTTTTTATTCATTTTGTGGCGCAAGTCCCCGTTGGAAAGGATAACGGTTTCGTCGCGTAGAGTCTGCATCTGTTTGGCAGTCAGTCTGCCGACAATGACTGCAATAATGACGATTAGTATCATCAGCCCGAGGCAGACGAGCAGGATATAATTTAGATACGCTCCGGTAGCCTGAGCCAGTTCAGTACTTGGCTTACCTGTGAAAATGATACCGGTTACTTTGCCATTTTCTTCTATCGGAATGTAGTAACCATAATAATCTTTGCCGCCGATGTCAATATTTCTGGCAAAGTATGTATTGCCCTGGTTTAGAACGGTTTCTTTGACCGTATCGGAGCACTGCGTCAGAAGCATACGGTTGCCGTCTTCATCGAGTACGGTTGTAAGATAACGGGTATCTCCGTAAAAAAAAGTACATTCAATTTCTGTTTTTTCTTTAATGGAATCAATAATATTAAGGTTTTCAGATAGGTTGGTGCCGCCTTTGTATAGCAGTTTGCCGGATAACCAGTAAGTGCCGTCGTCGATAGCGTCAAACGCATTCATCAAGGTATATCCAGTTGCCCTCAGGGTACCTTCAATTTCCTCTTCCGCAGTGTTTTCTATGTAGCGGAAAGAAGTAAGGACATTCACGGAAATGGCTAAAACAGCGGGTAATAAACATAACACAAGTAACACGGTAATAATGCTTGGTTTTTTCTTCATAACGAGCTTTCCTTCCGTAATATGATAATATGATATTGTCAATGACAGAATTTCGTGCGGAAATGCTGTCTGCTACTCTTAGTATAATTGGGATTTAGATAATTGGCAAGCAGAAAAAAACGTAAATTAACCATAATGAAAGCCATAAATCAGCCGCAAAATCAGGATAAACCAAATGTGCCGACAGGGCGGATGGAAGATGTTCAGGATAGATAAGTGCATTCCATATTGCAGTTTGGAAAGATTAGTGATAAAGTGTGAAAAGGCGGTAATTTGCCTGGGGAGGGATGCGTATGCAGAAAAAATTAGCGGTTATTAACGATATATCCGGCTTTGGGCGATGTTCTATTGCCGTGGCGCTTCCGATTATTTCTTATCTGGGGGTGCAGTGCTGCCCGGTGCCGACTTCCATTTTTTCTAACCATACCGGATATCCGCATTTTTTCTTTGATGATTATACGGAAAAAATGCCGGAGTATATTGACCATTGGAAAAAGCTGGGACTTACTTTTGAGGGAATTGCCACCGGTTTTCTGGGTTCAGCGAGGCAGATTCAGGTTGTGAAGGAATTTATCCGGGATTTTTCCCAAGAGAATACGCAGATTGTGATAGACCCGGTTATGGGTGATTATGGAAAACTTTATGCCACTTATACGGAAGAATTGTGTCAGGAAATGAAGCAGTTGGTTTCCTATGCGGATATCGTTACGCCGAATCTGACGGAATGCTGTAAATTGACGGATACGCCCTATAAAGATACGGGATGGAAGAAGAAAGAGCTGTACTTAATGGCGGAAAAAATTGCCGGGCAGGGACCGGAGAAAATCGTTATTACGGGTATCAGGCAGGGGGACTTCATCGCCAATTATATTTATGAGCGGGGCGAGGAGCCGAGATGGATACGGACACACCGGGTAGGAACGGAGCGTTCCGGTACGGGGGATGTTTTCGCCGCGATTATCGCCGCGGACAGCGTGAATGGCGTGCCTTTTTATGCATCTGTAAGGAAGGCGTCCGGGTTTGTGAAAAAATGTATCCTGAAATCGATAGAGCTGGATATCCCGAAAACCGACGGTGTATGTTTTGAAGAAATTCTGTATCAGATGAAGCGGAATTGAGTTATTTATGCTTGTCGGATAATTGCGGAACAAAAGTTTAAAAGTGTGGAGTTGTAAAATCTTAGTTTCGCAATTACTTATGTAAGTATGGAGATAAGAAGGAGTGAAATGTAACATGGTTATTTTATATGAAGTACACGAAAATTTATATGTGAATCTGACAAACCGCTGTCCCTGCGCCTGCACTTTTTGTCTGCGTCAGACGATGGATGAGATGAATCATTCCGGCAGTCTGTGGCTGGAGCGGGAGCCTTCCGTAGACGAGGTACTTGCGGAGTTTGATAAGTTTGATATGAAGAAGTATAAAGAGTTGGTTTTCTGCGGATTCGGGGAGCCGACGCAGCGGCTGGAAGATCTGCTGAAGATAGCCGCGTTTGCCAAAGAAAAATTTGGGCTTCCTATCAGGGTCAATACCAATGGTCTGTCCGATTTGATTTATGAAAAAGATACGGCGCCGATGTATGAAGGCGTTGTGGACACTATCTCTATCAGTCTGAACACGCCCGATAAGGAAGAGTATCTGAGACTGACCCGGAGTAAATTTGGGATACAGTCTCATGATGCGATGCTCCGCTTTGCTGGAAATGTAAGTCAGTATGTGCCCAATGTCATTTTGTCCACCGTGGCAACTACGATTACAGAAGAGGAAGAGCGGCAATGCCAGGAAATCTGTGATAAACTGGGTGTTACTTATCGGATTCGCCCGTTTGAGGAGTAATCAGGCGAGCTTACTGCGCCAGATATTGAAGCTCGAAAGGATAGCCATCTTTCTTATTCTGCGCGGAGGGGCTGTCTGTTTCGACGATGAGGAAAGAATCATGCTGGATGACTTCCTTCATTTCTTCGCGGACAGACCCTGACATATGGGTAGAGATTCTCCGGCAGATATAATCACCGGCGGGCAAAGTGCGGACAACGTCTTTTGCGGATGGTGAAACATCCGGCGCAAGCGTATCCCCGTTGATAGTCAGAAACATGTATCTTGTCATGCTGCCTTTTTGATACTCATGCAGGACGCCGGACGGATAAGAAACATTCAGTCCTAGTTGCTGCGCAGAAACGAACAACTTCAAAATATACTGTCCGTAATATTTGGGCGTATCCATGTCTTCTAAAGGCACGATCAGAAGGGTGCGGCTATCGTAGGTACTCTGATAAAAACCTTCCGGCAGCATGACGCCGGCCTTGCTTTCTGGAATTTTAACCGTTCCGTTGACGGAAACAGAAAGATGCTGTAGAGCGTCCTGCAGCGCTTCCAGGCATTTATGGATTTCTAAGATTCTTTCTTCCGCAAGGCTTTTTCCATCATAAAGTAGTTTCTGTAAATGCAGGGAATTGTTTTCCACATAATTGTTTAAATCCCGAAGAGGGATTCCCAGTTTGATACAGAGTGTGATAGCGTCCAGAAGATAGAGCTGCTCTTGCGTATAATAGCGGTAGTTGGTTTCCGTGTTGATAAAAGCGGGTTTTAAGATACCGATTTTGTCATAGTAGCGTAAGGATTTGATGCTGACGTTTTTGAGTTTAGCGACTTTACCGATGGATAGGTATTGGGTCATGGGGAGCTCCTTTCTTTGATGGGGCAAAACGGGTTATCGTGAAAGCCCCTTGCATAACTGTCTAAAGTCTGCCATAATGGCATTGTTCTGTATTTCTACTATGACATATTCCCGTCCTTTTTGCAAGAGCTAAGAAGAAAACATTTTTTAAGCAGCATTTAGGCATGGAATTGGCAGGGCAGACATGAATCCCGCGAAGGTCCTTGAAAAACGCCGGCACTTAGCGAAAAAGCCGTTCTGCGACTTTTAAGCTTAGTACCGCTGCGTTTTTCACGGAGCGAAAGTGTGCCTTCGCGGGATTCATGTCTGCCCTGCCTCCCCCGGCGACTAAACAAACATTGCCTGAAAATTAATTTCCATAAAAAATAGTATCCGTGCATAGTAAAATAAGAAAGAGTGTGATAAACTTGTTACAGAAAGCAAACAGGGATTTTGATACGGATACGGAAGCATGATTTTAGGATGATGGGATATTTTTATGGATAAAAGAGAATTTATTGAAAAATTACAGCGCGCTCTTTCCAGTGGGTTAAATAGCGCTCAGGTGGCGGAAAATGTACGTTATTATCAGGAATATATAGAATCCGAGATGCAGAGAGGAAACTCGGTGCGGGAAGTGCTTGCGCAGCTTGGAGATCCAAGACTGCTGGCGAAGAGTATCATCGAGGCGAATAAGCATAGCGGCGAGAATTACGGTTCTAACCGCGAGTATGATGAGGAAATGGCGCAGGAAGATAAGAAATGGGACAGAACCGGGCGCAGCGTCAAGGGCATCAGGCTGCCAGGGTGGATGATTATGCTAATCGTCACGGTGCTTGTCATCGTCGTAATCGGGCTGATAACATCCCTTTTATATGTGTTTGCGCCAGTGATTATTGTGGGGCTGGCGGTATTATTAGTCGTAAAAGTGATTCAAAATAAATCAAATTAGTACTAAAGTCCTATTTTCCCGATGAATACTTTTCAAAAAATCTTGCCATACTATTGCTGTAACAAAAATTAATCAGGAGGTATGCAAGATGTCTAAGAATGATTATAACCAGAATTCTCAGAACAATGAAAAACAGCAGGACAAGGCTAACAATTGTAACAGCCAGAATTCTCAAAACAACCAGAACAACAAGAACAACTCCAAGAACAGCTCTGGCAGCAATGCGCAGGACAATCAGAAGAACAATAACTTCTAAGACAATGATGGAGACGAAAAGGGAGCCGGATAGTATTTCGGCTCCCTCTTTCAGGTCTGGAAAATCTGCATCTTAAAGATTGACAGACCAAGGGCGACACTTTAAAATAAACCTATGGAAAAATTTAGTTTTATTGTACCATGTCATTTTGGACTGGAAGCAGTGTTAAAAAGAGAAATTACAGATTTGGGATATCAGATATCCGCAGTAGAGGATGGGCGCGTAACTTTTGAAGGGGACGCGGCTGCGCTTTGCCGTGCAAATATTTTTTTGCGTACAGCGGAAAGAGTGCTGCTGAAAATAGGAAGTTTTCACGCAGAAACATATGAGGAGCTTTTTCAGGGAACGAAGAAACTGCCCTGGGAGGCTTTTATTCCGGAAGATGGGAAATTCTGGGTGGCGAAGGCAGCGAGTGTGAAGAGTAAGCTTTTTAGTCCGTCCGATATTCAGTCTGTCATGAAGAAGGCGATGGTGGAGCGGCTGAAATCCGTTTATCATAAGGAGTGGTTTGCGGAAAGCGGCGCTTCTTTTCCGGTGCGCGTTTTTCTGATGAAAGACGAAGTGGTAGTGGGACTGGATACGAGTGGGGAATCTTTGCACAAAAGAGGCTACCGGAAATTGACGGCAAAAGCGCCAATAGCGGAAAATCTGGCGGCGGCACTGATTATGCTGACGCCGTGGAATAAGGATAGGATTCTGGTGGATCCTTTTTGCGGCAGCGGAACGTTTCCGATTGAGGCGGCTATGATGGCGGCGCGTATGGCGCCGGGCATGAACAGGGCTTTTCTGGCAGAAGGATGGGGTCATATCTTACCTAAGAAGGAATGGTATCGGGCAGTAGAGGAAGCGAATGACGCTGTTGATAGGGAAATCAAGACGGATATCCAGGGATATGATATTGATGCGAAAATGGTGTCAATAGCCAGGGAAAATGCCCACCTTGCCGGGGTAGAGCAGATGATTCATTTCCAACAGCGGAGTGTAGAGCAGTTAAGTCATCCGAAGAAGTATGGATTTCTGATTACCAATCCCCCTTACGGCGAGCGTATAGAGGATAAAGCCAGTCTTCCTGATTTGTACCGGACACTGGGCAGCCGTTATCAGGCGCTGGATAGCTGGTCTTTGTATGTGATTTCCGCTTATGAAGAGGCGGAGCGTTACATCGGAAGAAAAGCGGATAAGAATCGTAAAATTTACAATGGCATGATGAAAGCATATTATTATCAGTTTATGGGACCAAAGCCGCCTCAGCGTGGGAAAAGGCAGCAGGGAGGTTGACATGCAGCAGAATCAACTGATGAAAACGACGGCATTTTATACAGTTTTGTTTGCGATTTGTTCGCTGGCGGTTATTTTTTACTATTCTGCCCATAAAGTGGTGGTTGTGGCGGATCTGGCGCAGGATGAAGTCGTGCAGCGTAGTGAAGAGGTCAGGCAGGAAACCGCTGCAGAGGCTGTAGCGGGGCAGAATGAGATTTTGTTTGTTAGTAACGGGCAGGAAATGACTTATTTCTGCATTCCGCTTCACGAAGAGATAAAAGCCGAAAATGTGACGATAGAAAACCATTATATGGACAAAGAACTGTGGGTGAGTCTCAGACAGCCGGAACTGATACAAAGCCTTTCGGACTTTTACCGGCAGCAGGGGGCGTATGGCAACCGGGATGCTGTGATTAGTGGCTATTTTGAGGAGGGAGCGGATACTTTCTGGCTGAAATTTCGTCTGGCGGATATTTATGAATACCATAGTATTTTTGAAGATAGTAAATTATATATCGAATTTGTGACGCCCAAAGAGGCTTATGATAAAATCGTCGTAATCGATCCTGCTTACGGCGGGGACATAACAGGGGCATCGTCGGGAAAACTGAAAGGAAAAGATGTGGCATTAAATATTGCCCGCGCCCTAAAGAAAAAGCTGGATGATACCGATATCAAAGTGTATTATACGAGAATGGATGACAGCGCGCCTTCTGATGAGAGCCGGGTGAATCTGATTAACAGTGTGAAAGCGGATATGGTAATCCGTATAGAAACAAACGAAAATGAAGATACCAAGATATACGGTACAGAAGCGGTTTATAACAGTAAATTCTTCATACCGGGTTTTGGAAGCGTGGAGTTGGCGGATATGCTGGAGCGGGAAGTGGTGACGGCAATCAGCGGAAAAGCCAATGGACTGGTGGACGCAGAGGAAGGCGATACGGTCATCCGGGATGCGACGGTTCCGGCGGCGGCAATCCGGGTAGGTTATGTAACCAATGGACAGGAATCCATTCTGTTGAACCGGGACGATTATATTGAAAAGATTGCGGAAGGCATTTATCAGGCAATCGAAGCGGCATATGCGTTATGATGTGAGATGCTATAGATGAGGACTATGGTGCAGGCGTTATGAATGAGGATTATCGAAGCAGCCGGGAGTACGGATACAGGCAGGAGGATAAGGCATGAAAAAGACAATCGTGTTTGCCACCGGGAATCAGGGGAAAATGCGCGAAATCCGGCAGATTCTTGCGGATATGGACGCAGAAATCCTGTCGATGGCAGAGGCGGGTATTACAATAGATATCGTTGAGAATGGAAGGACTTTTGAAGAAAATGCCGTCATTAAGGCAAAGGCTGTAGCGGCCCAAACGAAGCATATCGTCTTAGCGGACGATTCCGGTCTGGAAATTGATTATCTGAATAAGGAGCCGGGTATTTATTCGGCGCGGTATATGGGAGAAGATACTTCCTATGATTTAAAAAATGCGAATCTTCTCAAACGGTTGGAAGGCGTTACGGATGAGAAGCGGACGGCAAGATTTGTCTGTGCGATTGCAGCGGCGTTGCCAAACGGGGATATTTTTACGGTGCGGGGCGTCGTAGAAGGCAGAATCGCTTATCAGATAAAAGGGGAAAACGGTTTCGGTTACGATCCGATTTTCTATCTGCCAGAGTATGGATGTACGTCCGCACAATTGAGCGAGGAAGATAAAAATGCCATCAGCCATAGGGGCAGGGCGCTGCGCGCCATGAAAGAACTACTGGATAAAATAGATAGCAGGTGACTGTATGAAAGTACTGATTGTGAGTGATACGCATCGACAAAACGACAATTTTCTGCGGGTCATGGGAAAAGTCGGACCAATCGATATGCTGGTGCATTGTGGCGACGCGGAAGGCAGTGAGGATATGATTACTGAGGCGGCGGGCTGTCCGGTATATATTGTGCGGGGAAACAATGATTTCTGGTCCGCGGTTCCGAGAGAGACGGAGTTTATGATAGCTGATTATAAAGTCTGGCTGACGCATGGGCACAATTATTATATTTCCATGAATTATGAGGTGATTAAGCAGGAAGCCAGGGACAGGGAAGTGGATATTGTGATGTGCGGGCATACCCACAAACCGATTATTGATATAGGCAGGGATTTGACGTTGATTAATCCGGGCAGTTTAAGCTATCCCCGGCAGGAGGGCAGGCGCCCTTCCTATATCCTGATGGATATCGATAGGGAAGGCAAGGCACATTATACGATTAATTATCTATAGTACATAATTTTTGGGAAGTGTAAAGTTTGTGGATACGCGGGCTTTACACTTTTCTTTCAAATAATAGGAAATTGCCCGACAACATGGAAGAATGTAAAGCATTCTTGTTAAGATAATGGCGTAAGCAATTTTCTTATTAGGAAAGGGACAGACATGCATATTGTAATCATCGAGGACGAAGCGGCAATCCGGCAGGAATTGAAACTGCTTTTAGAAAATGCGTTATATGAAGTGACGGCGTTAACAGAGTTTCATGAGGCGGCGTATCTTGCGCTGGAGGCAGAGCCGGATTTGATTTTGTTAGATGTGAAGCTCCCGGAAGAAACGGGATTTGATATCTGTGCCCGGATACGGGAGGTATCGGATGTGCCGGTTATCTTTCTGACAAGCCTGACAGATTCTATGGACGAGCTGAATGGGATGTTAAAGGGCGGGGACGATTATATTACCAAGCCTTTTCAGGCGCCGATTCTGCTGGCGCGTATTGCAGCGGTCCTAAAGAGGAGCTGGCGCATGGACAGAAAAGAAGAGCAGGTATTAACTTATAAAAACGTCGCACTTCATGTTCCCAAAAGCTGTATCCGGCATGGAGACAAGCAGGCGGAGCTGACGAAGAATGAGTTTCGGATTCTGTATTATCTTTTCCAGAATCCCGGCAGAATTGTGTCGCGGGTGGAATTAATCGAGTATCTGTGGGACAATCAGATATTTATCGACGATAATACGCTCAGTGTAAATATGACACGTATCAGGGGGAAATTAGAGCAGATTGGCGTGTGTGGTTTTGTGGAAACCAAGAGGGGAATGGGGTATTGTCTATGAAGATAACGGCTTATCTGAAGGATAAAGTATTGTTGTTTCTGATGCAGTTTTCCTGCATGTTGGCGTTAACCTTGTTTTTGCTGGTGACCGGATATCCGAAGGATGCCTGTTTGATTGTGTTATCCTGCTGGATTCTGGTACTTATGGTCTGGCTGGCGCTGGATTATCATAAAAGAAAGCAATATTTTGGGTACATGGAAGCTGTGCTGGAACAGGTGGATCAGCGGTATCTGCTGGGCGAACTGATGCCCGTATCCGCCAGATTAGAGGATAAGCTCTATCGGGATATGATACGCAAATCCAATCGTTCGGTAATCGAGAGAATCCGTGCCATCGAAGAGAGGCAGCAGGAGTACCGGGAATATATCGAAAGCTGGGTGCATGAAATCAAAGCCCCGATTACAAGTGTTTCTTTGATGTGTGAGAATCATAAAAATGAATGGATGAAAGAAATCAGCAGGGAAAACAGTAAAATCGAGAATTATGTGGATATGGCGCTCTACTATGCGCGCTCGGACGAGGTCTATAAGGACTATGTGATTCAGGAAACGGATTTGGCGCAGATTGCCGCAGAGGTAGCCGGAAAGAATAAGTATTATCTGATTCAGAGCAACATACAGGTGGAAATAGACTGTGAGGAGCATGTGTTTACAGATAAAAAATGGATTTCT
Organism: Blautia sp.; assembly: GCA_023664455.1. GTDB lineage: Bacteria > Bacillota > Clostridia > Lachnospirales > Lachnospiraceae > UBA3282. The sequence continues at coordinate 230,988 of JAMPFM010000001.1, read as the reverse complement.
TTTATCCTGAATCAGATTGTGCAAAACAGCACGAAGTATCGGCGTGAGAAAGGGGCATATATCCGCATGACGACACAGAAGATGGATAGGAGTGTCCGGTTTGTGGTGGAGGATAATGGAATCGGCATAAAAGAGGCGGAAATCCCGCGTATTTTCGAGAAGAATTTCACGGGGACAAACGGAAGAAACTGCGGGCGTTCTACCGGCATGGGACTGTATCTTTGCAAGAAACTCTGTAAGAAATTAGGAATCGGCATTATGGCAGAGTCACAGGAGGGAGCGTGGACGAAAATCATACTGGAATTTCCGCTGAGCAGTTATCTTTCAAAATTGTAAGATTGCCGTAAGGGAAAACGATACCACTCCGGCTTTCTTTTTGCTACGCTGTTTCTGGGAGGTGTGATAATGGAATATATATCAGTGCAAGATGTGGAAAAGTATTATGGAAGTGAAAACAGTGTGACAAAAGCAGTTGATAGAGTGAGTTTCTCGGTAAAAGAGGGGGAATTTATCGGCGTGATGGGAGCTTCCGGCTCCGGCAAAACGACGCTGCTCAATATGCTTTCGACCATCGACTCCGTGACGGCGGGACATATTTATTATGGAAATACGGACATTACGATGCTCTCCGAGAATAAACTTTCAGAATTTCGGAAGGCGAATCTGGGCTTTGTGTTTCAGGAATACAATCTGTTAGATACGCTGACAATAGAGGAAAATATTATTCTCGCCATGACGATTCAGGGAAAGGGAAGGAAAACGATTCAGGAAAGCAGCGAAGAGATGATGAAACTGCTGGATATATGGGATATCCGGGGCAAATTCCCTTATCAGGTGTCCGGCGGTCAGAAACAGCGGTGTGCCTGTGCAAGAGCTTTGATTAATCATCCTAAGCTGATTCTGGCGGACGAGCCTACTGGCGCATTGGATTCTAAGGCGGCAGGAACGCTCCTAGAAACATTTTCCAGAATCAATCAGAATAGAAATGCGACGATTTTCATGGTGACGCACGACGCTTTTTCTGCCAGCTATTGCAGCCGTATCCTGTTCTTAAAAGATGGGAAGATTTTCCATGAGTTGATACGGGGAAGCAAGAAAAGACGGGAGTTTCTGAATGATATTTTAGATGTGCTGTCTTTGACGGGAGGTGAGCTGTCAGATGTTCAGTAAGCTTGCACTGCGGAATGTAAAACGCTCCTTAAAAGATTATCTTGTCTATTTCTTGACGATGACGCTTGTTACGGCGCTGATGTTCGCGTTTAACAGTCTTTTGTTTTCCGATGTCTTCGGGGAAATGTCTGAAGAAATGCTGCTTATGCAGGTTATGATTGGAATTGCGACCTTTTTCATCGTACTCATCGTGGCATGGTTAATTAATTATATGGTCCGATTCATCTTAGAAAAACGTAGCAAAGAATTTGGGATATATCTGTTGTTAGGCATGAAGAAGAAACGGATTGCGCGCCTTTATATGCGGGAAAATATTCTGCTTGGCACGGGCGCCTTTCTGGCGGGTATCGTCATGGGGATATTGGTGCAGCAGATGTTACTGGCGGTGCTTTATGGCATGACGCATATCGATTACAGATTTCATGTCGAGTTTGATAAAAACTGTCTGCTTTTTACGCTCGCCTGTTACGGGGGCTGTTTTCTTCTGGCGCTTTTACGCTGCAAGAGGAAGTTTAAGAAAATGAATATTTACAAGCTGATGAATGCGGAAAAGCAGAATGAGGAAATCAAGGAAGCTCATGAAGGGATAAAGAAATGGCTGCTTCCGCTATCCGTGTTGTTTCTGATAGGATTCGCCGTGTGGCTGCGCGTCGGAAAAGTGTGGGGAGCAGAAATCATCCTGCTCTTTCTAATCGGGCTGGTTCTTTCGATTTACCTTTTTTACACCGGACTTTCTTCCTGGATTGTCTGTTATGTGCGACGTAAAGGGGCGGGGATTTACAAGGGGCAGAATCTGTTTCTGCTCAGACAGTTTTCCGCGAAAATCAAAACCATGCGTTTTACGATGGGAACCTTGACAGCGCTGTTTGTCCTGGCATTTCTGGGCGGTTCGGTGGCGATGATGTTTCAGTTTTTCCAGGATAAGATGCTGGAGCAGAAGATGCCTTTCGCGATTCAGATTTATAGCGCTTCTGTAGAAGAAACTTTCACGGAAGAACTGGCGCTTTTGGAAAAGAAAACTTCCCTAAAAGATACCCATGCTTATCGTCTGTATGAAAATGGAACGGCGCAGGTCAACGTCTGGCTTTACACGCATTTGCGGTGTTTTGGCGACGATTATCTGAATGAGGACGGGACGCCGGATATGGCAGCGATTACGGATGAGGATCGCTATGCTTACTGTGCCAAAGACCCCTATATGGCGTTGTCTGATTATAATTATCTGCGGCGGATGCTGGGCTATGAAGAAGTTGCGCTGCAGGATAACGAATATGCGATTCATATGAAAGATAGGGTTTTCCGGGAAGCGGGGGATTTCTCAGAGCATTTGGAAATAACCGGCATGGCTGGGGAGTTAAATTTTGCGGGATACCATACGGAAGCTTTTTCCCAGGATGGGCACAACGGGGGCGATTATGTGATTGTTGTGTCCGATAGGGAAATTGTGGAAATGACGCCTTACTGGTCGGAGCTGGCGGCGGATATCGAAGGCAGCGCGCCCGAAAATCTCATGGAAGCTTTGGACGAGCTGGAAAGGGAAAAACGAAACAGAGAGTCAGCCGTGTCCTTACCGGAAGAATTTCCCCTTCAGGACATGGCAGAAGATATGATGGAAGAAAACCGGTGCTGCGGCTCTGATCAGATTGTAACCTGGTCCCCCGATAATCTGGTGCGGGATAACATGGTTACAGAGATGAAGATGCAGCTTTCTTCCCTTGTCTTTCCGCTAGTCTATATGGGGCTTGTGTTTTTATGCGTCGCGCTGACGGTATTGTCCGTACAGCAGTTGAGCGATTCGGCAAAATATAGATTCCGCTATGGCGTCATGAAAAAAATAGGCATGGCTCCGAAAGAAACCGCCGGACTGATTTTAAAGCAATTAGTCGCATTTTATCTCTGTCCGGCGCTCTTTGCCGTCGCCATCAGCGGAAGCATCGCCGGGTATGTGGGCGGGAAATTCAATTTCTATACCGGGATAAAAACGCCGGCATTCCGCTATTTCGGGATTTCTCTTGCCTTGTTTTTCAGTATTTATTGCATTTATTTTCTGGTGACGTATCTTGAATTTGTGCGCAATGTGGATAGCGAAGGGTGAAATATGGATAGCAAGGGGTGAAATGTAGATGGCAAGGGGCGTTTTTTTACAAATGTGCCTTACAGCTCCACTCCGTTACTTCCAAGGCAAAAACGGCGACCCTTGCAAGCAGATTCTCGTCAAAAGTCCATTCCTGCGCCGGCCTATCCGGGGCGTAATGGGATAGAATGCACTGTAGGGCGCAGACCTTGTCTGTTTCTGTCTGGAGCATGGATATGCGCCCTTTGCCGATGATACTTTGATATCGGTAAGAATACTGACAGGCTCTGTCGCCTTCTACAAGCGCGTGGTTTGTGTCCATCTCAAACCCGACGCAGGGATTTGCTTTGATGAGTTCTATCTTTTTCCCTGCATCGGCGCTATGGAAGTAGAGTATCAGTCTGCCTTGTTCTTCCCGGTATCCGAAATTCAGCGGCACAATATAGGCGCCGCCGCTTTCTGAAAAACCCAGCCGGCAGCAGTCGCAAGAGCGCATAATATGAAGCATTTTATGATAATCTGTAATTTCCCTGTCGCTTCTTCGCATGGTGGAGTCCTCCGTTTAGATGAATGATTTGGCATAGTTTATGCATTTATTATTTTACTATGGGGTTCTGGAAAAAGCTATCCCAAAGTTATTCTTTAAAATTCCTTTATTTACATAGTCCGGGTGCAATGCTAAAATGACTTTATAATCCCAGAGTATGATGACGGAGGCAGACAGAATGAGACGCAGATTTAATATAACAGGTTCTTGTAATCCGCAAAGACATTATATGATCAGGCTTGATGACAGATTAAAAAGGATTAAGGAAGATTATATAGATGATGGAAGTTATTTTGTTATTAACAGAGGAAGGCAGTATGGAAAAACGACAACTTTAAATGCATTGGAAAAATACTTAAAGAACGAATATATTGTTTTATCATTGGATTTTCAAGAGGTTGAAACAGCTAATTTCGTAAATGGGGTCGTATTTTCTCAGACCTTTGCCAAAAAACTTTCTATGGCGTTCCGTTATATTGAGATAGAGAAGAAAGAAAAACTGCAGGAGTTGTTGCTGGATTTTAAAAAGAATACCCCGGAAGGCGGATTGGATGAATTATTTGAATGTTTAAGCAATATGTGTGAAAATAGTCCGCGCCCTATCGTATTGATGATTGACGAGGTGGATAGTGCGAGTAATAATCAAGTGTTTATCGATTTTTTATCGCAACTTAGAGGATATTATTTAAAGCGGGATAAAACCCCCATTTTTCAGTCGGTAATTCTTGCAGGTGTGTATGATATCAAGAATTTGAAATTGAAGCTTCGTCCTGAATCGGAGCATCAATATAATAGTCCGTGGAATATTGCCGCGAAATTTAAAATTGATATGAGTTTTTCAACAAAGCAGATTGCCGGTATGCTAAAAGAGTATGAGGCGGATTACCATACGGGAATGGATATCCAGGCGGTGGCAGAGGAAATTTATGAGTATACATCGGGATATCCGGTTCTTATTTCCTCTATTTGTAAATATATTGATGAAGATTTACCGGAAGAAGAGGAAGCGGAAGATAGTAGCAGCCTCTGGTCAGAAGAAGGAGTCAGAAAAGCAGTAAAAAGAATATTAATTGACAATATTCCGTTATTTGAAAGTATGGTCAGACACCTTGACGAATATCCTGCCATGAAGCAGATGTTTCAGACGATTTTGTTCCAGGGAAGTGAATTTGCATATAATCCAGACACAAAAGAAATCAATCTTGCGTGTATGTTTGGATATGCGGTGGATAAGATGGGAAGGGTAGAGATTGCAAACCGTATTTTTGAAACGCGGCTTTATAATTACTTCCTTTCAGAAGAAGAATTGTCAAGTGCAATAGGCAATATGGCAAAGCGTGATAAAAGTTATTTTATTCAAGGCGGACGGCTTGATATGGACACTGCGCTGAGAAAATTTGTAGAATATTTTACAGAGATATACGGAGATAATGATACGGAATTTATTGAAATGTATGGGCGGAAACTTTTCCTATTATATTTAAAGCCTATCATTAATGGGACAGGAAACTATTATATCGAGGCGCAGACAAGGGATGCAAGGCGGACGGATGTGATAGTAGATTATCTTGGCGAACAGTTTATTATTGAGTTGAAAATCTGGCATGGCAATGAATACAATGAGCGGGGCGAGCAGCAGATTGTAGACTATTTGGACTATTATCATAAAGATAAAGGATATTTGCTTAGTTTTAATTTTAATAAGAAAAAAGAAATCGGAGTAAAGGAGATTAAAATGGGTGGCAAAACGATTATCGAGGCGGTTGTGTAATAGAAACATGGAAAAAGACCTCTACAAACTATCTCTGCAGCATCGGATAGAAAGATGCCGCAGAAATAGTTCGTTGTAAAAGTCACTGATTTACCACAATTTTCCTATTTTTATAATAATATTCCTTATCATGTTCATTGATTGCGCGCATGACTCGGCAGGGGTTGCCGACGGCGACCACATCGGAAGGAATGTCTTTCGTCACGACGCTGCCTGCCCCGATAACCGTATTATCGCCGATGGTAACGCCCGGCATGATGATGGCGCCCGCGCCAATCCAGCAGTTTCTGCCGATGTGGACAGGCATATTGTATTGATAGGTCTGCTCGCGAAGTTCTGGCAGGATGGGGTGTCCGGCTGTAGCGATGGTCACGTTCGGTCCAAACATGGTATAATCGCCGACGTAGATATGCGTATCATCTACGCAGGTCAGATGGTAGTTGGCATAGACCATGTCCCCGAAGTGGCAGTGGTGTCCGCCGAAATTCGCATAGAAGGGAGCTTCGATGTAAACGCCCTTGCCGCAGCTTCCCAGCATTTCTTTGAGCATTGCCGCCCTTTTTTCACTCTCAGAAGGTTTGGTCATATTGTAGTCGCACAGCTTATCCTGATAGACGACCTGTTCCTTCATGATTTCTTCATCCCCCGGAAGATAAAGGTCTCCGGTGTGCATTTTGTTTTTCATTTCACTCATGTTACGATCCTCCATTTATCCTAGCTTAATTATTTCAATTATGATAAAAAATATTATATAATTATGATAGTGATTATTACAACAATAATGGGGTTGTTTTTTTCAACAAGATTTATAATGTATGATAATATGGGCAAATATTTTCAAAATGTCCGTCTTTCATCCTGAATCCTTCTGGAATGATGCCTAGTGGAACAAAACCGAGTTTTTCATATAAGCGCCTGGCATACAGATTACTTTCTACCACAGCATTAAACTGCAGAATTTTAAAGCTATGCTTTTTTGCCTGGCTTAAACAGTCTTGGACAAGCAGTTCCCCGATATGCTGTCCCCGTCTTTGTGATCTGACCGCATAACTTGCATTGCAGATGTGCCCGCATCGTCCGACATTATTAGGATGCAGGATGTAAAGCCCGCAGATGGTATGAAGAACTTCATCCTCAGCAACGGCAGAATAGGTTTGGGATGCAAAAAAGGCAGCGCCGTTTTTAGCATTTAGCAATTCTTCTTGTGGGAAAGCAACGCCTTCCTCGACTACTTCATTCCAGATTTGTATCATGGCTTCCAAATCCTTATTTTCATAAGCCCGTATAATCATGTAAGCGCCTCCAATCTATTTTTTATCAATCCGATAATTGCCCCTTTGTATTGTGAAGAAAGCAAAGGGGCAATTATCCATTTGTCTTTTTACATAGAAGTATCCCCGTCAACAATAATATCGGAAATAGAATACCCGCCAGAATCCCCATTTTCAGATTATCGCCCAGCGCGCCGGACAGTAAGCCGACGATGGTAGGACCGCCGGAACAGCCAATATCGCCGCCCAAAGCCAGCAGGGCAAACATGGCGGTACCGCCCCTGGGTAAAGCCGTCGATGCCTTACTGAAAGTGCCCGGCCACATGATGCCCACCGAAAGCCCGCAGAGTGCGCAGGAAATCAGACTGAGTTGTGGCAGTGGTAGCAGGGATATGCCAAGATAAGATAAAATGCATAGACAACTGCTACCTATCATAAAACGGTCCAATTGGATGTGTTCTCCATATTTTCCATAAAAAGCTCTGGATAGTCCCATCAGGATGGCAAATGCCATAGGTCCCGCTAGGTCGCCCGCAGTCTTGGAAATTCCGAGACCTTTTTCTGCAAAGGTGGAAGCCCACTGACTTACCGCCTGTTCACTGGCTCCGGCGCAGACCATCATAATCAGCAGAATCCAGAAGATTTTTATGCCGAACAATTCTTTTAACGACAGCCCTGATTCCCCTTCTTCTATCAGTGTTGCAATCGGGACTCTTGTAAATACGAAGGCGTTGCAAAGCGGAATAATTGCCCATAAAACAGCCAGTATTTTCCAGTTGTCCGTCCCCATCGTATGGAAAAAAGCGGTAGAGAGCAGCACGACGCCCACATGTCCCCAGCAGTAAAAGGAATGCAGCATACTCATCGCTTTTTCTTTATTATCGGAAGGACAGGCTTCCACCACCGGACTGACGAGAACTTCCAAAAGACCGCCGCCCACGGCATATATCATGACGGCAATCAAAATCCCCACAAAGGGCGAACCCATGACATCGGGCAGGATTGTTAGAAGAAGCAGCCCCGCCGCAGAGAGAACATGCGCTATGACCATAGAAGCGCGATAGCCTATTTTATCCACGAATCCGACAGAAAGCAAGTCCACTAGAAGCTGTATGCCGAAATTAAAAGTTACCAGAAGAGTAATCTGGGAAAGTGGGATATGATAGGTCCGCTGGAACGTTAAAAAGAGCAGCGGAACGAAATTATTCACGATTGCCTGTACGATATAGCCGACGAAGCAGGCGGTAATAGTTTTACGGTATTGTGGATTCATCAGGGTAATAGCGTCCTTTCTGTCCTGCGCTATGGCAGGGTAATCATTTCCTGCACTATTCTACTTCTTACCTAGAGAAATTGCAATGGGGAATTTCTGTGGAATCTGCTCGATTTTGCCGTAGTGCAATGCTTGAAAAAGAGAGGCTCTTTTAGTATAATGGAGCTGTGGCAGGGATGAGAGAAATGTTTTCAGCCTACATTTTATAGAAAGGCGGCGGATGCCTTTGAAAGTAGATACAATAACGAAAGATTATGTGAAAGACGCAAGTATATTTGCTGACATTTTCAATTATTATATTTATGGTGGGCGGCAGGTCATACAGCCGGAGTTGCTTACAGAGCGTGATTCCACCAAGATTGCGTTGCCATATGGCGCTGATGGTGCAGTGGTTCCCGTTCAGAGATTTCGTGATGTACAGAAACTGTATGCCACAATGACGGATGGAAAAATGGAATATGTGCTTTATGGCGTGGAGTCGCAGACAAAGATTCATTACGCTATGGCAGTGAAGGACAATTTGTATGATGCACTGGAGTATGCGGGGCAGGTTGAGGAGGCGGCAAAGTCACACCGACAGGAATTGAAGCGGCGAAAAGAGCAGGATGGGTCAGAGTTTACTGAAAATAGAAAGAATCCGAGTTCAGATGAGTTTTTGAGCGGTTTCTGGAGAGGGGATAGGTTGATTCCATCTATTACCGTGACTATTTATTTCGGGTCGGATGAATGGGATGGACCATTGAGCCTGTTTGACATGATGGATGTGTCAGACCCAGATGTGCTTGCCTGCATGGATAATTACCATGTGCGGTTGATTGCCCCGGCTCGGATGACGGATGAAGAAATTATGAAGTTTCAGTCAAGCTTGCGGGAAGTCATGCTCTTCATCAAATATTCTAAAGACAAGGAAAATCTGGACAGAATACTGAAAGCGGATGAAAAGCGTTTCCGGGAAATGGAGCGCAGGGCAGCAGATGTGATTGAAGCGATTACAAATTCGGGTCTGAAATATGATGAGAGCGAGGAGGCGATTAATGTGTGTCAGGCGATTCAGGAAATGAGGAAGGAAGAACGTCAGATAGGGGAATTGAATAAAGCAAAGGAAGCGGCTGGAAAATTGTATGAAATGGGACTTGATACAGAGAAGATAGCTCAGGCAGTTGGCTATGCAGTGGAAACGGTAAAGGGATGGCTTGGACTTGAATCGTAATGTATGACTGTTTATTGGTATCCCTGAAATCAAGGCTTTTCAGGTTTGGAGGGGTTCACTGGGATGGTTGGTGGGCTTCTCTTTTTTGCGCTACAAAAGGTTAGAGTTTTACCAAAGTAAATAGATAATAAATCATATAATTGGAAAAGGAATAAAGGATTATGACACAGTATAAGGTTTTGATTATAGAGGATGATTTGAACGCAGCACAGTCTATCAGCCATTTTTTAACTGCCTGGGGTTTTCAATGTGAATATTTGAAAGATTTCGGGCAGGTGACAGAGCAGTTTATCAGATTCAAACCAGAAATTGTTTTATTAGATATAACGCTTCCACATTATAACGGCTATTATTGGTGCGGGGAAATAAGAAAGATTTCAAAGGTTCCGATTATCTTTATTTCTTCTATCAGCGACAATTTAAACATGATTTTAGCGATGAATATGGGCGGTGATGATTTTGTGGTAAAGCCCTTTGACCTCAATTTCCTGCTTGCAAAAATCAATTCCTTATTGCGGCGTACTTATGATTTTCAAGGTGCAATGAATGTAGTTGTCTGCGATGATGTAATTCTTAATCTGGATAATGCAAAATTGCAATACAATGGGGAAGTATTGGAATTATCGCGTAATGATTTCATTATCTTAAAAGAGCTTATGAGCCACAGGGGAAAGAGCGTGTCCCGTGATGAGCTTATGCAGGCATTGTGGAACGATAATACTTTTGTTGATGATAATACGCTTACAGTCAACGTGACGAGGGTGCGGAATAAATTAAACAAGATTGGTCTTGAAAATTTTATCGTTACCCGGAAAGGAATGGGTTATCAAGTTGGATAAAAAGCAGTTTCTTATGCAATATCTGAAGGATAAATATAGAGTAATGATTGTGTTTTGCGGATTGATTCTATGTAATTTTTTTCTGTATTTTCTTTATGAGATCCGTATGGAACCTATTCTGTATACAACTTTTCTGCTGGTATTATTTGTTTTGCCTTTTGCATTGTGGGATTTACGTCGCACATATCAAAAATGTAAGAGATTGAATGCTGCACAAACGAATTTACCTGTTACTCCAGATTTGGGGGCGGCTGACACGCTTTTAGAGAAAGGTTATCAGCGTGTCATCAAAGAAATTTTGCAGGCATGGCAGAATGAGCGGGCAGAGAGTCGGAAAATAAATGCAGAAAGAGATGATTATTATACTCTCTGGACGCACCAAATAAAGACACCTATTTATTCTATGGATTTGATGTTACAGACAGGCGATACTTCACCGTCTAAATGGAAAACAGAATTATTACAAATATCAAGTTATATAGAAATGGCACTCAAGTATTTACAGTTAGAAAATCAATATTCCGACTTATGTTTAGAACAGGTGGAACTATTACCTTTGGCACAGGAAGCGATAAAAAAGCATTCTGTTATTTTGATTGCAAAGCGGCTGAAAATGGATTTACATGATTTGAATCATACAGTCCTTACTGACAGGAAATGGTTATTATTTATATTAGAGCAGCTTATATCAAATGCTGCAAAGTATACGGAACAAGGCAGTATTGCAATCTATCAACCAACTTCATCGCAAATATGTGTAAGTGATACCGGCATAGGGATAGCCACAGAGGACTTGCCGCAGTTGTTTGAAAAAGGATATACAGGCTTCAATGGACGTATTCATCAAAAGTCTACGGGCTGCGGACTGTATATGTGTAAAAAGGTATCTCTTTTGTTAGGATATAAAATTACTGTTTCTTCACAAGTAAATAAAGGAACGACGGTAACAATCAATCTTCCGGCAGATAACTTTTCCGTTGCAGATTAACAACCTTACAACTGATGTAAGGTTAGGGCAGGAAATGTCACATAAATCTATGGCAGACATTTCCTGCTGTTTTTATAATGTGAAACATAAAACATGTAATGTTTTATGTTTCAACGAAAGAAAATGCTTGCATTTTCTTGAGTCTGACTTAAACGAAAGAAAATGCTTGCATTTTTTCGAGTGTGAAAAAACAAATAAACAGAAAGGAATAAACACATGAATAATCAAAACGAGACGTTGCTAATAGCGGAGCATCTGCGAAAAGTCTATAACAGCCGCTTTGGAGGCAATCAGGTAGAAGCGCTAAAAGATGTTTCGTTCAGTGTGGAGCAAGGCGAGTTTATTGCAGTCATGGGCGAAAGCGGTTCCGGCAAGACAACGCTGCTCAATCTTTTAGCTGCATTAGACCGTCCTACCGAGGGAAAGATTTTACTTGCCGGAAAAGATATTACGC
>JAMPFM010000001.1:206588-219291 GCA_023664455.1 Blautia sp. | reverse complement strand
AAGGATATGCGGACCTTTAGCTCAGTTGGTTAGAGCAACCGGCTCATAACCGGTCGGTCCTGGGTTCGAGTCCCCGAAGGTCCATTTTATAGAATGATTATAGTCCGTATCCGGCAGTGATTGTCTGGATGATGTATCCTATGGATAGCACATGTTATTAATAGCAATAATGGCCCGGTGGCTCAGCTGGTTAGAGCGCCGCCCTGTCACGGCGGAGGTCGTGGGTTCGAACCCCATCCGGGTCGTAAGGGAAGTGGCTGCGACAGCAGACGCATCTCACGATAGGTTCCATTTGTTATTGGAAAAGAGTGTACTTTTATTAGAAAACGCCGCAGTGGCGGAACTGGCAGACGCCCGGGACTTAAAATCCCGTGGGTAGTGATACCCGTACCGGTTCGATTCCGGTCTGCGGCATTTGGAAAACGACTTGAATATTATATTTGAGTCGTTTTTTTAGTATAGGAGATTCCTATGGGCAACATTAGGAATTTGCCATGCAAATTCTTGTAATCGTCGGTTTCTCACGACGATTTTTTGTATTGCCCATTCTACTGTTATTGTGTTAATATAAAAGGAAGGAACTTGTTAACTCATATCTATGAAAAGACATTGCTAAGTGATATATTTGGCTGGCGGATTCTTAGGAAGGATATCTTATGAGGAAAAAAGAAAAAAATACCCCGCAGCAAACTCCCCACAAGGAAGAGAAGGTGCAGAAGACAGTCAGGAAGAAAAAATTTGACAGGAAACCCAAACGGACGCAGCGTCTGCAGGTTAAGCTGATTGCCGCTTTTCTGCTTCCGACGATTTTATTTATTTTTACAGGGTTACTGATTTACTCGGTCAGCAGCTCCACATTGACGAAAACTTATGAAGATTCCGCGAATACGAGCGTCGGTACGTTGAAAGAGTATTTTGATCTGGCGCTTGAGAATGTGAAGCTGATGTCCACGAGGATTTCCGTGAACGCCGATATTTCCAATTATTATTCTGGCGGTTCTAAGCAGACGGAGTCCATGTTGATGAATGTCAAGATGGCGATTAATAATGAGACGATTGCGGACGAGTATGTGGCGCATATTATGATAATTGCCAAGAGCGGAACTGCCTGTATGGAAAATGGTCCGGTAAAAGGGGAGCTTTATAATGCTTTTCTGGAGTCAGAGGAAGGACAGTATGTAGAAGCCAATATGATAAACGGCGATATGTGGATTGATGCGCATCCTTCCCTGGATGAGCTGACAGGCGTTACAACGGACGATTATGCATTGTCTTTTGTGTCTGTTCTGAATAGCCAGACGAATAAACCGGTGGGATACATCATCATTGATGTAAAAAAGGATTTTGTACAACAAATATTGGATGATGCGCAGATAGGGCAGACAAGCGTCCGGGGATTGATTTTAAGTGACGGTGCACAGATTGTAAGCGGCAGCGAAAATATCAATTTTGCAGAGCAGGAATTTTACCAGACTTCCGCGGGCGGCTCAGAAGAGATGGGAAGTCAGTATGTTACCTGCGAGGGCGAGGAAAATCTGTATGCGTATCACAAACTGGATAACAACATGATGATATGCGCGCTTGTGCCTAAGAAGGAAATTGTGGCGGGAGCCAACCAGATTTTGATGTATACCATTATAGCGGTTGTGCTATGTGCCTTTGTAGCAGTCATTCTCGGTTCTTTTCTGGCGGGTGGCATCGCCAAAACGATTCATATGATTAACGGCGCGCTGCGAAGAACCTCAGAGGGAGATCTGACCGGACAGGTAGTAACGAAGCGTAAGGATGAGTTTTCGATTTTGTCCAGCAATCTGACGGAAACGATTAAAGGCGTGAAAAAGCTGATATTGAAGGTAACGCATGTCAGTGGGTATGTGTCAGACTCGGCGGAGGCAGTTCATGCCAATTCCCAGACACTGTTAGAGGTAACGGGACATATTTCCGGCGCCGTTTCGGATATTAATGCGGGTATCGTGCAGCAGTCAAAGGATACGCAGGACTGCGTTAATCAGATGGCGGAGCTGGCGGAAAAAATTACGGAGATGCACCAGAGCGCGAATGCGATTAACGAGCTTACGGGTGAGACCAGACGCGCGGTAAATGAAGGTATGGTCATCGTGAAGGAATTGGAGGACAGGGTAGAAGACAGTACCAGTTTCACCAAGGATATCATTACGGATATTGATTCGCTGAACCGGGAATCGGAGGCAATCAGCGGTATTATAGAGACTATCAATGCAATCGCCGAGGAAACGAACCTGCTTTCCTTAAATGCTTCGATTGAAGCGGCGAGAGCGGGCGAGGCGGGACGCGGATTCGCCGTGGTTTCCACGGAAATCCGTAAGCTGGCGGATCAGTCCGGTCAGGCGGGTACGCAGATTGGCGAGATTATTACGCATATTCAGGAGCGTATGATGGCGACGATGGAAACGGCGGGAAAGGCAGAGCGCATCGTAGGCGTACAGGCGGAAGCATTGGCCAATACGATTACGATTTTTGAAAAAATAAATCAGAAGATTAATGAGCTGGGCGACGATGTGGAACGGATTGCCCGCAGCGTAGGACATATCGAAGTCACCCAGTCCGATACGATGAATGCCATAGAAAGCATTTCAGCGACTTCCAGCGAGTCGGAAGCGGCGTCTTCGGAGCTGGGGAGCGGAACGGACAGACTGCTTCAGGCGGCGAAAGAGTTAACGGAAGCGGTAGGGCAGCTTAGGGAAAATGCGACGGAACTGGATACTTCTGTCAGCATCTTTAAGATTGAATAGATTGAAAAATCAGGGATTTGTGCGGAACCATCGTATGAGGTTGAGATTCCATACGATGGTTTCGCTTATTTGAAATGGGGTGAAGGGATATGGAAGAACGGTTGAAACAATATCTTGCCAAGATGGAAGAGCTGTCCGCCGGATGGGGACAGGAAGATGGAAACGCTATGGAAGCGCAGAGAAAAAAGTCGCAGATGGAGGATTTGCTGATACAGATTCAGTTTTTTCAGCATGAACGTCTGATTCACCTGATTGTGACGGTGACTTTTGCCCTGCTGACGATGGCGGCAGTGCTGGGAACTTTATTTGTACCGCAGCCCGCCCTGTTTGCGCTTGTGCTGATGCTGTTCGTGCTGTTAGTACCCTATATCCGCCATTACTATATTTTAGAGAACGGAGTCCAGAAGTTATATCAGTACTACGATAAGCTGGCGAAAGCGTAAGCCTGGGATTTATTATACTAAGGCACTGCCAGTGTCGGCTTAGGTATCGCTGGCCGTGGAAAGGCGGGATTATTCAAGATGATGTTTCAAATCATAACAGTCCTTATGATGCTGGCGTTCTATGGATGCTATTTTACCAAGATGATCAGCCAGAAGAAAAAAGGAATACAGACAGACCAGATGGGGAAGGGGAAAAAAGGGTTTCCGAAGCTGATCGAGATAGTGGTGAAGAAAACGGCGATAGCGGTCTTTATTACGGAAGCAATCAGTATCTATTTTAATACATCTTATTTACCGAGGTGGGCAAGATATATAGGCATCGTGCTGGCGGCGCTTGGCGATATCTTGTTTATCTGTTCTATTTTTACGATGCGGGATAGCTGGCGCGCGGGAGTCCCGGCGGATAAAACGGAGCTGGTTACGGAGGGCATTTATCAGATTAGCCGGAATCCGGCATTTCTTGGTTTCGACCTCGTATATATCGGGGTTGCAATGGTATTCTTTAACCCGATTCTTTGTGCGGTGTCGGCGTTTGCGGTTTTGATGTTTCATTTGCAGATTGTAAATGTGGAAGAAGATTTCCTTATCGCCACGTTTGGCGAGCGGTATCTGGAGTATCAGAGGCGGGTGAATAGGTATTTTGGGAGAAGGTTGTCTGGGAAAAGGCAGGTTTTCTAGTAAAACTTTGAGGAGGGAAGAGTATGGCAGGATATGAACCGCCATTTCATATGACAAATTCCATAATTAATCTGCTTATGGCAATTAGTGAACAACTTGGAAGGATTACCGTACTGCAACCAGAAAATATTACGCCGCATTTGCGAAAAGAGAACCGTATCAGGACAATCCATGCTTCGCTTGCAATTGAGCATAATTCTCTTTCCGTAGAACAGATGACGGCAATTATCAATGGGAAACGTGTGCTTGGAAATCCGAATGAAATCAAAGAGGTGCAGAATGCTTATCAAGCGTATGAGTTAATGTTAAAATTGAATCCGTATTCTGTGGAAGATCTTTTAAATGTGCATCGCTTGATGATGCAGGATTTGATTGGAGAAAGTGGGAAATTCCGTTCCGGCGCGGTAGGAGTATATGAAGGTGAGAAAATCATTCATGTGGCGCCGCCAGCCAAATTTGTTTCAGGATTAATAAAGGATTTGATGAAATGGTATCAGGGTTCGGATTTACAACCATTGGTAAAAAGCGCCATTTTTCATTATGAATTTGAGTTTATTCATCCATTTGCTGATGGCAATGGTAGAATGGGCAGATTATGGCATACTGTTCTTCTGGGACAATGGAAAGAATTATTTTATTGGCTTCCGATAGAGAGTTTAATTTGTGCAAGACAGGATGAGTATTATAAAGCTCTGGGAAAAGCGGATAAAGATGGGGATAGCAGTGAGTTTGTGCAGATGATGTTGCAGGTTATTCATGATACTTTGATTGAGTATGAAAATACGACCGACCAAGAAAACGACCAAGAAACCGACCAAGTTAAAATGGATAATCCGAGAGTAAATAAATTATTGGAAGTAATGGGAAATCGGGCATTATCAGCGGTTGAGATTATGGAAGAATTGGGATTAAGCCATAGACCGACTTTTCGTAATAATTATCTGAATCCTGCTTTAGAACTTGGAGTAATTGAAAAAACGATACCGGATAAGCCCAATAGCAGGAATCAACGGTATCGGAAAAAAATATAGGATAATTATATTGAAAATCAGACAGCAGATAACGGGAATCGAACCCGCCTCTCCAGCTTGGGAAGCTAGCATTCTACCAATGAACTATATCTGCATATCTATAGTATAGCATTAAATTCCCGAAAAGAAAAGCAGAAATTTTTGCAAAATGAAAATTTGAAAATTGCGAAATGAAAATTTGAAAGTTGTAACAGGAAAAGTGATTTCCATGGAAAATATACGCTTGACATTTATAATCAATGTGATATCATAATGATATCAGATAGAAATTGAAATGATGATTTCAACTGATTACATGAGAATAAATAAGAGCGTATATGAGGGAGGAAGGACTATGGAAGAGAAAATTTTAACGGGTAAGAAACATGGAATGCTGGTTTTGTTCGGAATCATTTTGTTTTATATACTGGCGATTCTGTGCATTGTCGTGGGAGGGACGATGGTTGACGATGGAAGAAGCCCCGTACTGATGGTAGCTGGTTTTATCATGGCGGGCGTGGGCTGGATACCTATCTGCGGACTGAAAGTGTTGAAACCGCAGGAGGCGTTGGTATTGACGCTGTTTGGTAAATATGTGGGCACTTTGAAGGGCGATGGCTTTTATTTTGTGAATCCTTTTTGCACGAGTGTGAATCCGGCGGCGAAGACGAAGCTGAGCCAGAGCGGTGATGTGAGTAACGGCAATCTTCAGTCCATGCTGACCATCGGCGCGCAGACATCCGGCGTCAGTATAGGTTCGGAAGGGTCAGATAAAAAGATTTCCATGAAAATCATGACGCTGAACAATAGCCGCCAGAAGATTAACGATTGTCTCGGAAATCCGGTGGAAATCGGGATTGCAGTGACATGGCGTATTGTCGATACGGCGAAAGCAGTTTTTAATGTAGATAATTATAAAGAATTTTTATCCCTGCAATGCGACAGCGCGCTGCGTAATATCGTGCGTACCTATCCTTACGACGTGGCGCCGAACGTGGATACGACCGGCGACGGCGTAGCGGATGAAGGCAGTCTCCGTGGTTCCAGTGAAGTCGTGGCGTCCAAAATCAGGGACGAAATCCAGGAGCGGGTAGACGAGGCTGGTATCGAAGTCGTGGAAGCGAGAATCACTTATCTGGCTTATGCGCCGGAAATCGCGGCAGTCATGCTGCAGAGGCAGCAGGCGTCGGCTATTATCGATGCGAGGAAGATGATTGTAGACGGTGCAGTCGGTATGGTCGAGATGGCGTTAGAACGTTTGAACGAAAACCATACGGTGGAGCTGGATGAAGAGCGTAAGGCAGCGATGGTATCTAATCTGCTGGTAGTGCTTTGTGGAAATCATGATGCGCAGCCGGTAGTTAATTCGGGAAGTCTCTATTAATGGGAAAGCGTTGTGATTCCCGGAAGCATCTGGTAAGCGGCAGCAGGAAAAAATTGCAAGCATATGGGTAAGGCAGCAGGAAAAATTGCAAGCATATGGGTAAGGCAGTAGAAAATTAGCGAGAAAAACGTCGCCATTGGAAAGGGGCAATAATTCATGGGAGATACGGGTAAGAAACAGGTTCCGCTCAGGCTTTCTTCCCAATTATATAACGCGATTGCCGCCTGGGCGGAAGATGATTTCCGGTCTGTCAATGGGCAGATAGAATATCTTTTGACAGAATGCGTGCGGCAACGCAAGAAAAACGGGAAATATGTGTCTGATGAAATCGATGTGCCGCCCAAGTTGGATATTTCATAACGGCGTATGGCACTGCAGTGAAATTTAAGTCATAAAGCACCAAGCTTTTTGTACGGAATTTGAAAGAGGCGTTTTCATGAAAGAAGGACAGGAAGGATATTTTGAGGCGGCGCTTTCGGATTTTATGTTCGATGTGGCGGCGGGCGGAGCAATCCGCCATCTTGTGGACAGAGGATATTCTGTAGAACAGATTCTGCAAAAGCTGGATTACCCGGTTTCCCGCACTAAGGTGGAAAAAGCGGTTTTCAAGCGTTTGCAGGAGTCTGGTATCCTGTTGTCAGAATTGCCGAAGGAATGCGAAAAAGTGCAGATGCGCTGTCTGCGGGAAGCGGATAAAGATAAGTTTTCTATCACGCTTTTGGACAATATCAGAAAATATGGGGAGCAAAATTCCTATGCAGCATGTCCTTTCGGACAGTGGCTGCGGCAGGATGGGGAGCAGATGCATCGGGCCAGCGCCTTTCTGACTTCCCGTGAGAAAGAATACATACAGGGTATCCACTGGGAAAATACCGTGATGTACCATAGGTTAAATGACCGTATGCGGGAAATTGTCGTAAAACTTGCCGCGCATATGCAAGAAGAGTGGGCGTTTTATTTTCTAAAAGACGCTGCTTCTTCAAAATGATGAATGCCTCGCAATGCGGGGCGACAAGAAAATCGCGCAAGCGATTTTTTTGTCGTCTTGTGCAAATGTACTAAATTTGAGTGCTAAAATTCTGTAAATACAACGAAAATTGAGTCGGCTGAAAAATGGATATAGACAAAGTATTCATTTAATGGTATTCTAACAATAGCAGAAAATGGAAACGTTACCGGAATCGTTCCCGGTAACGTTTTGAAAACACTAGGTCTACGGAGGAGGAGGACACTATGCAGCTACAATCAATGAAAAATGAAGAAAAACTGGTAAATAACATTATGTTTCTTTACATTCTTGTTGTCGGAATCGCGGGCTGGGGATTCGTTATGGTTCTGTTACAGGGAGGAGCACGGGAATGTATTTTTCTGTTATCCGGTGTATTTGCAATTTTGACGAAGGTTTTTGAGAAACAGTTAGGCAGTAAAGCAAAATATGTCTATGCCTGTATTCCGCCGATTATGGGAGCAATTACGGCGGCGTTCTGCGGACCGAGCCAGAGTCCGGGTTATATATGTCTGACCCATTATTATTTCGTGGCAACGCTGCTTCTGGTGCCCTATTATGAGCAGAAATTACTGAAAGTAAGCGCAATCGTTACGGTTGTAGTCAATGCAGTGATGATGATTATCTTTCCGGCAGGTTTCCTAAAGCTTCACAATGTCATCGGATGGATTTTTACAACAATCGTCTATGTCATCCTGGTTGCGGCATGCTGCTTTATCAGTTATCGTGCGACGGCGCTGTTTGGAATGGTGGAAGATAAGGGCAAGGAAGTGGAAGATGTGCTGGATTCCGTAGAGAAAATCTCAGAAAGACTACATACCGCAGGAACCGCCCTTTTACAGATATCCGAAAATGAAAGCGCATCGGCAGAGGAGCTGGCGGCAACAAGTGAAGAGCTGGTGAAAAACAGCAATATGCTCAGTGGAAAAACGGACGAGAGCATGGCGAATTTAAGCGAATTGAAAGAATGGGAAAGCGTTGTAGGCGATAACGTGGACAAAGTAGAAGCCACTTCCAAGGACTTATTAGACAAGTCGATGGAAAATGAGAAACTGTTAAACGACTTGCATGGGATTAACGCTGAGGTATCGGAATCCATGAAACAGACGACGGACGTCGCTCAGAATTTATCCGATGCGGTGCAGGAAATCGGCGTTACGCTGAAATTAATCAGCGACATTTCCTCTTCCACGAATCTGCTGGCGTTAAACGCTTCCATTGAAGCGGCAAGAGCGGGTGAGGCGGGAAAAGGATTCGCTGTCGTGGCGACTGAGGTAGGCAATCTTGCAAACAGCACGCAGGAATCGCTGCGGGTCGTTGAATCCGTGATTGAGCGGGTGCAGCAGAATGTCCGGGAAATCACGCGGCAGGTAGAGGAAAACTCTTCCAAGCTGGGCAGACAGAACGAGTATTTTGCAAATGTCTTCCAGAGTATGCAGGATATTACGGCATTGTTGAATGTTTCAGTGGATGCAATCGGCACGATGGGCGATACCTACAGCAAGCAGTCGGCGGTTATTGAGAAAACCGTATCCATTAATCAGGATATTGCTGAAAGTATCAGAAATGAAATCGAGCAGTTTAACTCCATCAATTCTATGGCGGAAGGAAATGCAAATGATACTGCGGAAGTGTCCGCGCAGGCGAATGCCATCAACGATATGGTCGATGAGATGAACGGGCTGTTTCAGAAGGCGGAAGAAGCATAAGAAAAAGGGAAAAATCGGATTTTTATGGGGCTGATGTATGGATTTGTCAGCCCCGTTTTTTTATAAAATTTCTACCCCCTCAATGCTCGCACATCAGATACTCCGTATCCTCATCAATCATCTGCAGCATGATATCCGCACATTCCGGTGCAAACTGCGTTCCGCGACCTTTTTCTATTTCTTCCCGCACAACTTTCTGTGGCAGGACATCCCGGTAACTCCGCTTGGAAGCCATCGCGTCGTATGCGTCCGCGATGCCGATGATTCTCGCCTGAAGGGGAATGTCTTCGCCCGCAACCTTGTTTGGATAGCCGGTTCCATCATATTTCTCATGATGGTATTTTGCGCCGATGGAAATGTCGGGAAGCTCTGATAAAGTCGCCAGAATTTCCGCGCCGATTTCCGGGTGTCTCAATATCATATGATATTCTTCGTCGGTCAGTTTTTCCGTCTTATTGATAATCGTATCGGATATTCCTATTTTACCGATGTCATGCAGAAGCCCCATGTAATAGATTTGCTGCTGCTCGGTGTCGGACATGCCCATTCTTTTTGCAATTTCCCTGGAATAAGATGCAACTCTTTCGGAATGACCGTTTGTATACTTGTCTTTCGCATCGATGGTGTTTGCAAGCGTCAGAATGATTTGTTCCGAGAGACGTTCCGCTTTTTCCCGCCGCTCTTCCGCAGTTTTGGTCTGTTTTTTCACTTCTATCTGTAAATTCTTACGAAGGTCGTCAAGTTCTGCAAGGGTTTTGATTAGCAGTTGATAATCCGGTGTTTCCATAGAAAAGAGGATAATCAGGAGCGCAATCGAGGGAGTGAACACACTTAATAGGACGTCTGGGAAAAACAGCATCTGCAGAATCGGACCTACCAGACACATGACGACGTAGACACCAATGGAAAATTTCTGTTTCGTTTTGAAAAAGCTCTGATTTTTAATTAGTACCACCGTGGAAAAAAATACATAGTACAACGGTACGATGTAAACGAGGATATATAGCGTGCCATGAAGGTATTCCCCAGCTTCATTGAAACTGAATAAAAAGCCCATAAACAGATTTACAAAAAGCAGGGCTAACAGCAGAAAGTACAGGATTTTATTGAAATGAATGCTTTTTTCCCTGTCAACATCCTGACTGACATAACTTTCCACATATCTGAGGAAGAAGTAACTAAGGCTGAATGTCAGGGCGAAGTAAAGCGTATTGCCCAAAAGATTCAGTATCGGCGGAATTACGCTTCCATAACTGATAGTGATAGCGGTTAGAATGTCTGTGATTTCCGTTGCCAACACACATTTTACCAGGGCGGCAAATTTCTGGTTGACTTCCGACTGATTGGAATAATAAATCTTTAACGCGGCATAGATTACCAAGACATAAATCGCGCCGACGATTTCATAATCAATATTGTAAATCAGGTTCATGACATTTTTCCCTCATAAGTTTTTCGTTGAATTTTTATAAAAAGTGAGACTACAGCTAAAATCATACCATTTTCGACAATAGAATACAACTGTCTAAATTAATAACATATGATATTTAAAAGGTACTTTGAGAAAAATGCAAAATGTTGAAACTTTTTTTGTTATGATTACCCTATCACTATGAAAAGAGAAAATTTCCAGAAAAAATTTTTCAGGATAAATTCTCTTGAATGGAGCAAGGCGCCACTTCATTGAAAACCGGAGGATATGATTGTAATGAGTCTGGAAGAACTTGAAGATTACATTAATGCCTATGGCAAGGATTTTTATTCGTTCTGCTGTTTTCTCACGCACAACAGGCAGGAAGCGGAAGATTTATATCAGGATACATTTCTGAAATTATATGAAATCAGGGAAAAATTAAGCAGCATCAACAACCCGAAGAATTACATAATGACCATATCGGTCAATCTATATCGGAATTATAAGCGTAAATGCGCCATCAGAAAGAAAATCGCTGGCACAGAAATTTCCTTGGAGGATACGCTGGAAGAGATTCCCTCGAGAGAGCAGACGACGGAAGAACAGATGTTACTTCGGGAAAGATGCAGGATACTCCGCAGGGAAGTAGGGAACCTGCCGGATAAATATAAGATTCCCATATTGCTTTTTTATATGGAAGAAATGCCTCTGATGGAGGTCGCAGCGGTCTTGAAGCTGCCAGTAGGAACGGTCAAAAGCAGAATCCATAGAGCAAAGAAAATCCTAAAAGAGAGATTGGAGGACTGCCTTTATGAAAATTGATATGGATGAGTTGTTACAAAAAGCGCTGACTCCAACAGATATGCCAGAAGACAGGCTGAATCGTCAAATTCTTCTGAAAGCAAAGGAGAGGAATCAGATGAAAAATAAGAGAAAAATTCCCACGATAGCGGCTGTGACGGTGGGAGTCCTGCTGTTTGGCTCTATCACTGTGCTGGCAGCGCAGCATTATTTAAGCCCTGCGCAGGTGGCGGAAGAAGTAAAAGACGATACTTTGAAGCAGGCGTTTCTGGGCGATGAAACCACTTTCATAAACGAAACGCAAGAAGCAGGCGGGTATCGCGTGACGCTTTTAGGAAGCATTGCCGGTAAAAATATCAGTGATTATTTATCCACGGACGAAAACGGTATTCTAGAGGAGGACAGGATTTATACTGTCGTAGCGATTGAACGCGTCGATGGGACGCCTATGCCGGATACTTCTTCCGAAGACTATGGGAAAGAACCTTTTTATGTATCCCATTATATCCGTGGGCTGGATCCGGCAAAGTACAGCCTGATGAGCATGGGCGGCGGTTATTCGGAGTTTATCAAAGAGGGCGTTGCCTATCGGATTCTGGATATGGAAAATATTGAAATGTTTGCAGACCGGGGAATCTATGTGGGGGTCAGCGCCGGCACATTCTATGACCCGGAGGCATATCGTTATGATGAAACAACCGGGGAAATGGAGCGCAATACGGAGTATGGCGGCGTCAATGCCTTGTTTGAACTTCCTGTTGATAAAAGTAAGGCGGACCCGGAAGCGGCGCAGCGATATCTGGAAGAATTAGAAAAGTCTTGGGAAACACCCTCAGTTTACGAGCCAGATGAAGCAGAACAGGAAGTAGATGATTTTATGACGAAACTGACGCCTGAAAATCTGGATGAGTATGCGGCTCCTGTGGAATCCTCAAGGCAGATTTGTAAAGTAGAGGATGGGTATGTGTCTTATTCTTATCAGGACGAAGACGGTAGCGAAGCAACCGGCAGCATGTCTTTTGAGATGCTTTTCCCGGAGAACAAACCGGGCATTTCAGAAATGTTTCTCGGCTCCACTTCGTCGGATGGTCTGGAAGGTTTGCTAATTGAGGCGTTTATTTTAAATGATGACGGAACAGTAACATTTGTTATTTATAAGCCAATTCTTTAAGAAGCGAAAAGTCTGCGGAAAAATAGAATTTCCGCAGACTTTCGATTGTAGCCCTCTAATTTTATCACGCTGAACTCAATACAAAAATCAATACAAAAGTCAATACAAAAGTCAATACAAAATACCAATAATATATCAGCAAT
The DNA here is from genome assembly GCA_023664455.1 of Blautia sp. Classification (GTDB taxonomy): domain Bacteria; phylum Bacillota; class Clostridia; order Lachnospirales; family Lachnospiraceae; genus UBA3282. The sequence continues at coordinate 206,761 of JAMPFM010000001.1, read as the reverse complement.
AATATATCAGAAATTGCCTTGACATATCAAATCCAAAGTATTACAATTTATTTAGTAATACAAAACATATTGTTCATGAAAACCTAGAGCAGATACCCAAGCGAAGACAAAAGTAAAAACGAAGGCAGAGGCAAAGGCGAAGGCAGAGGCAAAGGCGAAGGCAGAGGCAAAGG
>JAMPFM010000001.1:152163-206488 GCA_023664455.1 Blautia sp. | reverse complement strand
CGAAAGCAGAGGCAAAGGCGAAAGCAGAGGCAAAGGCGAAAGCAGAGGCAAAGGCGAAAGCAGAGGCAAAGGCAGAGGCAGAGGCAGAGGCGAAAGCAAAGTCAGAAGTCACGGCGGTACATAAAAGGAGTATGGGATAGTCGATGAATGATAAGTATGGGCGGCAGATGAAAAAAGGCGTTTTGGATATGCTGGTTTTGAAGCTGTTGGAGGAGCAGAGAAAATATGGCTATCAACTGATTCAGGAGCTGCAGGAAAAGAGCGGCGGCGTTTTTTGCCTGAAGGAAGGCACACTGTATCCGATTTTGTACCGGCTAGAAGACGAGCAGCTTGTAGAAAGCAAGTGGAGCGAGCCGGAAGAAAAGCAGATTCCCAGAAAATATTATGTCCTGACGGACAAAGGACGGGAAGCGCTGCCTCAGATTTACCAAATCTGGCAGCAGATTGTATCCGGCGTCGATTGTATTACGGGAGATGAGACATCGGAGCATTGCAGAATAGGGAAGGAATAGGGGGATAGAAATGCAAATGGACCAATATGTAAACCGTATTGTAAAGAAAGTGAATTGTTCGGGGACCAAAAGGAAGGAAATCACAAAACAACTGGAATCGGATATTTCCGGGCGTATGCAGCAGGGCGAGGAATTAGCGCAGATTATGGAAAGCATGGGCACGCCGGAAGAAATTGCGGAAGCCTTTAATCAGAATCTGTCAAAAGAAGAACAGAAGGCGTATAAACGGAATAGAATGTGGAAAAACGTCGCATCTGCTGTTGCGCTTCTGGCAGTTTTAATCGCGTGCGTCTGGTGGATGATGCCCAAAACATATGAAGTCGGGAAAAGCGGTAAGTTTAGTCAGGCGAAGTTGGAAGAGCGGGCAAAGGAAGTGATTCTTCTGCTGGAAGAAAATGATTTTGAGGCTTTGCAGGCGGAAGCTTCCGAACAGATGAAACCGATGCTGACTCAGGAAACCATTGACGAAGCGCGCGCCACTATCAGCACAGACTGGGGCGAATTAAAGGAAATCGGGACGATATACGCCGCGGAATTAAAGATGCGCGGGAAAGTATATGCAGTGACGCAGGTGCGTGTGAGTTATGGAAATGTGAATGTATTATATACGATAAATTTTGATCCTGATATGGATTTAGAAGGACTTTTCTGGCAATAAACATCGGGAGGAAAAGGTTTTGAGCAGTGCGAATTTAAAACATACAGCATATTTGTCTATGCTTGTAGACCACTTTTTTGCGGTGGTGTTCTGGGCATATATCACCTATCTGAAAGCGCAGGGGCAGCCTTGGTCGGATATGTATACAGTATACCGAATCGGACGTGCCATCGGAAGGATTGCTTTTATTCTCTTTGCCTTTATGATAGTGGAAGGTTTTTTACATACCCGCAGCCAAGGAAAATATCTGCTGCGTTTAGGCATCTTCGCGCTGCTGTCCGAGATTCCTTTTGATTTAGCAATCAATGGGGAAGTTTTTACGATGAAGGGGCAGAATGTATATTTTACTCTGTTTCTCGGCGTGATGGCGCTTTATTTCTGGAAGACATTGAAAGGCAGACCGGTGATGCAGTTTGCGGGAGCGGCTTTATGTTGTATGCTGGCGGCGCTGCTGAAAACAGATTATATGTTTATGGGTGTGATGCTGATTCTCGTCTTTTATCTGTGCCGGAAATCTTTCTGGCTCCAGTTTGTGGTGGGGTCTGTTACGATTTATGTGGGAATCGTACTCGTTTATGTCGTCCGGTATTATGGACAGGGAATCCCTTTTACCACACTTTTAAAGTCCGGCAGGAGCGAGTTGTATGGGCTGCTGGCATTTATCCTGATTTATTTTTATAATGGACAGAAGGGAAAACAATTACCCAAAGCCTGTTATTATCTGTTTTACCCGATTCATTTGCTGCTGTTATATGGAATGAAGCGGTGGTTTTTTGGGTGATGGTATGGGATAGAAGATGCTTGCATTCTGACAGGAAAGGCTGGCGGATAGGAAACGGAACATATGGAGAGGATGAAATGAACCGGCTAAAAGAAATAAAAGCACGGATTTTACAGGATATCAGAAATTTGTGGATGGCGGCTGCTGCCATAGCGGTTTACACCGTTGTGGTCAACCTTTTTTTTCATGCTTTCTGCCCGATGGTGATTGTTACGGGATTCCCTTGTCCGGGCTGTGGAATGACCAGAGCGCTATGGTATCTGGCGACGGGGCGCGTGGGACTGTCCGTACAGATGCATCCGATGGGGATACCGGCTGCTTGTATTTTTCTTTATTTTCTATGGAATCGGTATGTGCTGGGGCGGGACGCCAAAGGGATACGGCTGTTAATCGGGGCTTTTTTAATTCTGCTGCTTGTTTTGTATGGGTGGCGGATGTATCTGTATTTTCCAGATAGAATCCCTTATGTTTATATGGAAAATAATATGTTGTCAAATTTTTTCCCATTTTACAAACAAATACTACACGAATTGAAGATAATGTGATAGAATAAGAAGAAATTAGTCAGCGAAAGTTGGCGCATTATATGAGGGAGGAAAAAAATGGACAGTAACAACATGTACCCGAATGGGCAGGCAGGCGGCGCAGATCCGAACAATGGGCAGACAACGAATTATGGGGATAATGCCTATCAGAACAACCAGACAATGAATTATGCTGAGAATGGATATCAGGACAATGGCGGATATAACCAGAATCCTAATTATCAGCCATATCAGTACAATAACAATAGTTATTCTAATCCTTATCCGCAGACGGATTTGGAAGAGCCGGTAAAAGTAGGCGAATGGCTGATATCCATGCTGATTCTGCTGATCCCCTGCGTGAATCTGATTATGATGTTTGTATGGGCATTCAGTAAGAGCGAGAAGAAGAGTAAATCAAATTATTTCAAGGCATGCCTGATTTGGGCGGCAATCGTTATGGCAATCTATCTGGTTATCGTGATAGCGCTTGTAGCGATGGGCATTGGACTTTCCAGTGCATATTATTGATAGGGAAAAGACAAAATAGCTTCTTTCGGGGAGCTATTTTTTTTGCCATCTGCCAGAGGCGCCGCAGGGCAGTATCAGACCGTTTGCACTGACGGGCAGCCCGATTTCGCAAGCGGTTGTCTCTCCGCCGAAGGCAGGAACGATAACCGTGTTGAGCATATAGGAAAGCACCGCAGGCTGCAGTCCCGTCGTATAGGAATTGATCAGGACGAAAAGCGCGTCTTTGGACAAAATCTGTGCGGTCAGTTGTAAAAATGGGAAAATACTGTCTTCGATTTTCCAGATTTCTCCTTTGGGACCCCTGCCATAAGAGGGGGGATCCATAATGATTGCGTCGTAAGTATTTCCCCGGCGGATTTCCCGCTCGACGAATTTCACGCAATCATCCACAAGATAGCGAATGGGCGCATCACCAAGACCTGAAGCTGTTGCGTTTTCTTTTGCCCATGTAACCATACCCTTAGAAGCGTCCACATGGGTCACGCTGGCGCCGGCTTTGGCGGCGGCAATGGTAGCGCCGCCCGTGTAGGCGAACAGGTTTAGCGCTTTCACCGGTCTGTGCGCCGCTTTTATAATAGAAGAAAACCATTCCCAGTTGACAGCCTGTTCCGGGAACAGACCGGTATGTTTGAAATTGAAGGGTTTCAGGTGAAAAGTCAGTTCTTTATAGGAAATGTGCCATTCCTTGGGCAAATCGAAAAATTCCCATTCCCCGCCGCCCTTAGAGCTTCTATGGTAGTGCGCATTTGGTCTGCGCCAGCCCGGCTGTTCTTTTTTCGTATTCCAGATGACCTGCGGATCCGGTCTGACTAAGAGGTATTTACCCCATCGTTCCAGTTTTTCCCCGGCGGAAGTATCTATGACTTCATATTCTTTCCATTCATCAGCTATCCACATGACGTTCCCCTTTCCTGTTTTTATAGTAGAGCGTCTTTTGCCCCTCAAATCCCCTTTTTCCCATACTCTCAGCATACCACAGCCCACAGCAAAAAGAAAGGACAATCCGTGCCGTATTCCGGAAATCAATTTTCAGTCAGCTCGTTAATGTTGAATAGGCAGGGTGGACAGAAATCCCACGAAGATCCTTGAAAAACGCCGGCACTTAGTGAAAAAGGCGCAACGCGGCTTTTGAACTTAGTACCGCTACGTTTTTCACGGAGTGAGAGCGTGCCTTCGCGGGATTTCTGTCTACCCTGACGCCTCAATATCTACATGCTGCCTGAAAATTGATTTCCGTGGCGCCGTATCCCCACCCCCTGTTGCACTTTTCCCATTTTTGGACTATGATTGTACAGAAGGAGGCTCTTATCATGGAACAGGAAAATAAAAAAACAACTGTAATTCTATCTAGAGAAGAGAGGATGGCGTCTTCCTCGATAGGACATCTGATTATCAATATGGCGTTCCCCGCGATTCTGGCGCAGTTGATTAATATTTTATACAGCATTATCGACCGCATTTATATCGGACATATGAAGGGCGTGGGCACGGCGGCGCTGACCGGCGTGGGCGTTACGTTCTGCATTACGGTTTTTGTTTCCGCATTTTCTGCCTTTATCAGTAACGGAGCCGCGCCGCTTGCTGCAATCTGGCTGGGCAAGAAAGACAGGGAACATGCGGAAAAGATTCTGGGAAACAGCGTTACGTTTTTGATTTTCTGTACCGTTGTTCTGATGGTGTTTTTCTATGCGTTTCAAAGACCGTTATTATATCTGTTCGGGGCGAGCGACGCCACGATTGGGTATGCGGTTTCTTATATCTCGATTTATCTGGTTGGCACGATTTTTGTGGAGTTGTCATTGGGGCTGAATGCCTTTATCATATGCCAGAGCCAGTCCAAGACGGCGATGTATTCCGTCTTAATCGGTGCGGTTGCTAATATTATTTTAGACCCCATCTTTATTTTTGCATTTGGGTTGGGCGTAAAAGGCGCAGCGATAGCAACTGTTATCTCTCAGGCGCTCAGCGCGATTTGGGTTGTGGGATTTCTGACAGGGAAAAAGACGTCGTTGCGCATCAGGCGGGACTGCATGAAACCGGACAAGGCAATTTTAATCAGTATTTTTTCTTTGGGGATATCCCCTTTTATCATGCGTGCGACGGAAAGCTTTATCAGTATTGTGTTAAATCATGGTTTACAGACTTACGGTGGGGATTTATATGTAGGTACTATGACGATTATGCAGAGTGTCATGCAGATTTTCTCGGCGCCGATAGGTGGTTTTACCCAAGGGATATCACCTGTTATCAGTTATAATTATGGCGCCGGCAATTTTGGAAGAGTGAAGGAAGTCTATCGCTGGATGATAGGGATTTGTTTTGGATTTATGCTGCTTTCGGCGGCTTCCGCCGTCGTCTTCCCGGAATGGTACGCCGCCTTCTTTACGGACGATGTAGAATTGATTGCGCTGGTGGGGAGGACGATGCCGGTATTTATGTCCGGTATGATGATATTTGGTCTGCAAAATGGGATTCAGCCGACATTCCTTGCGCTGGGGCAGGCGAAAATATCCCTTTTCATTGCGGTATTCCGCAAAATTATTCTGCTGATACCGCTGGCGATTGTTTTCCCGCGCTTTTTCGGCGTCATGGGCGTATACTATTCAGAGCCGGTATCGGATATTTTATCTGCCGTCACGGCGACGATTTTATTCCTATGCAATATCAAGAAAATGCTTTCGACGGAAGCGTTGGCAAAAATAAAATAACAGATAAACAGTAGCTAAGAAAGAATCGGACAAAAATATAAAATGAAAATTCCAAGAAGGAGGAGCTGGATATGGAAATAATATTACAACTGTTATTATTAGTGGCTGGATTCGTAATGCTGGTGAAGGGAGCCGACTGGTTTGTGGAAGGTGCGAGTAAGGTAGCAGAAAAGTTTGGCATCCCGCCGCTGGTAGTCGGACTGACCATTGTAGCAATGGGGACGAGCCTGCCGGAAGCGGCGGTCAGCACTTCCGCAGCATTGAAGGGAAGCGCGGAAATTACAATAGGAAACGTGCTGGGAAGCAATATATTAAATGTACTTTTAATTTTGGGAATAACCTCTGTGATACGTCCCTTAAAGGTGCAGAAATCCACGGTAAAGTATGAAATGCCGATGGTTATTGGCGCTTCCGTCTTATTAGCCGTGCTGGGACTTTTCGATGGTGTGGTAGGAAGAATAGAGGGTGTTATTTTATTGGCAGGTATGGTGGCATATCTGTGGTATCTTTTCCAGATGTCCAAAAAAGGACAGGCAGTTGTAGAAGAAGATACGCCGACAGGAAAGAATGATTCTCTTCTGAAACTACTCTTTCTGATTGTATTGGGCGGTATCATGATTGTATTGGGCAGCGATATTACCGTTGATGCAGCGACAGCGCTTGCCAAGCTCTTTGGCATGGATGAGCGGCTGATTGGTCTGACCATCGTAGCGTTTGGGACATCCCTTCCAGAGCTTGTCACTTCCGCAACGGCGGCAATCAAAGGAAAAGCGGATATTGCCATCGGAAATATCGTCGGAAGCAATCTGTTCAATATTCTTTTCGTAGCAGGAATAGCAGCTGTTATTACGCCAGTCGTCTATGCCCCAGATTTTTTCCTCGACAGTATCATCTGCATTGCCGCCGCTATCCTGCTATGGCTATGCGTCCTGCGCAAACAGATGCTGCAGCGCCTTGGCGGCGTTATTCTCCTTGCGGGCTATGCGGGGTATTTCTTATATCTGATGTGCGCGTAAGATTTGCTTTCAAATTTCCGCCGGCAAATCTCTTTGACACTCACGGAAATCAGTTTTCAGGCAGCTCTTTTACATTGAATTGGCAGGACAGATAGAAATCCCGCGAAGGTCCTTGAAAAACGCCGGTCCTTAGTGAAAAAGGCGCAACGCGGCTTTTGAGCTTAGTACCGCTGCGTTTTTCACGGAGTGAGAGCGTGCCTTCGCGGGATTTCTATCTGCCCTGCCACCTCAATATCTATATGCTGCCTGAAAATTGATTTCCGTGTTTGACACTTGCCACCGCTGGATTTATCTGGTATAATCCTAAGTAATGCTAGTCGGAAATTTCCCGACGATGCGGAAGAATGCAAAGCATTCTTCCCAAGATAATCGCACAAGCGATTTTCTTGTATGGCAGCAGAAGTGAAAACTATTACAAAAATTATAAAAGGAGCGTTTGCAATGAAAGGAAATATTGTTGTTGGTCAGTCCGGCGGCCCTACAGCCGTTATTAACTCTTCCGTAGCAGGTGTTTATGCTGCGGCAAAGAAGCTGGGTGTTAAGAAAATTTATGGTATGGTTCACGGAATTGAAGGATTCTTACAGGACAAGATGATTGACCTTGGAGAATATCTGGATGACGAGACAGGAATCGAGCTGTTGAAGAGAACCCCTTCTGCTTTTCTGGGTTCCTGCCGTTTTAAAATGCCGAAGATAGAAGGGCATGAAGACGTGTATGAGAAAGTTTTTGAAATCATGGAGAAGCATGATATCGAATGTCTCTTCTATGCAGGCGGAAACGATTCGATGGATACGGTGAAAATGCTGTCCGATTATGCGGCGGCGCATAACAAACCGCAGAGATTTATGGGTGTTCCTAAGACGATTGACAATGACCTTCCGATTACGGATCACTGTCCCGGCTATGGTTCCGCAGCGAAATATATTGCTGCCAGCATGAAAGAGATTATCCGTGATAACGAGTCTTTCGGCGCGCAGAAACCGACGATTTGTATCGTAGAGATTATGGGACGTAACGCAGGATGGCTGACAGCGGCGGCGGCATTATGCAAAGGGGATGACTGCAGCGGACCGGATGCGATTTATCTGCCAGAGCGCGTATTTGATATGGACAAGTTTATGGCGGATGTGAAGAAGCTTGCGGAGGAAAAATCTTCCGTAGTTATCGCAGTATCCGAGGGTGTGCATGTGGCGGACGGACGTTATGTATGCGAGCTTGGCAAGGAAGTTGCGGTAGATGCTTTTGGTCATAAGCAGATGTCCGGTACGGCGGCGATGCTTGCCAATATGGTTGCTGCTGAAACAGGATTAAAGACACGTGCGATAGAATTTTCCACCTTACAGCGTGCTGCGACGCATTTAGCTTCCCTGACAGATATCAACGAAGCTTTCCAGGTAGGGTTTGATGCGGTAAAAGCGGCAGAAGAGGGCAAGACAGGCATGATGATTACGCTTGATAGAAACGGCGACTCTCCGTATCAGTGCGGTACGAGCGCATACGATATTCATGCGATTGCCAATGTTGAGAGAAAAGTTCCCGACGAGTGGATTACAGAAGACGGTAAGGGCTTGAATGGCGGCTATGAGAACTATGCAAGACCGTTGATTATGGGCGAGTTACAGCCACTGTATGTAAACGGCCTGCCGCTTCACCTTGTACGCAAAAACAGCTAAAATGACCTAAAAAAGGTAAGAAGGTCTGAAAAAAGATAGGAAGCTTGAATAGAATCATAGGGCTTGAAAAAGCCGCTTGTAAGGAATTTATACAATATGTTATGATAGGAACTATAAGGCTGAATCAAGATAAGGTTCAGCCTTTTACCTTATAAGGATAGGAAGATTGGTATGACACAGGAAAAAAACAATAAAGTTGCAAAAATTCTCATTGTGGACGATGTCGATAACAATCGTTTTGCACTGCGGGATATTATTCTGGAAATGGGGCATCAGCCGGTGTTGGCGGAAAACGGCGCGCAGGCGTTGAAAATTGTATACAGGATACAGCCTCAGTTGATTATTTCGGATATATCCATGCCGGAGCTGGACGGGTACGAACTTTGCAAGATTCTCAAGGAAAACCCGGAAACAAGGCATATCCCGATTATTTTTATTTCCGCTTTTGATGACCCTTCCGATGTGGTGAAAGGATTTGACTTAGGCGGTGAGGATTATATCACCAAGCCATTTATCCCCAAAGTGGTCAAGGCAAGGCTGCGGCTTCATCTACGGCTTTTTGACACCAGCAGCGAGTTGACGGAGATGAATAGAAGGCTGCAGAAATCTGTAAACGCACAGCTTCATCAGTTGGAAATGGAAAAGAAAAACGTTTTATACGCCTTAATCCGCGTAGCGAGGGAAAATGCCGGTTATGATGTAAACCATATGGAGCGGCTCTGTTATAACTGTCGGATTCTGGCGGAGGCGATGCAGTTATCAGTGGAATATGGAAGTCTGATTTCGGACGCTTATGTGGATACGATAGAGCTGGCGGCGCCGCTTTGCGATTTGGGCAATGTGTCGATTCCGACAGAGCTTTTGCAGAAAAAAGAAAACCTGACTCCGGAGGATATCGCCATCATACGGACGCATACGACCATTGGCGCCAGAATCCTTCAGGATATCAAGGATACCGGGGACTATAATGATTTTCTACAGATGTCTATAGATATCGCCCATTATCACCATGAAAACTGGGATGGAAGCGGTTATCCCTGCAGGAAGAAAGGGGATGAAATCCCGCTGGCGGCGCAGATTGTCTGTGTGGTGAGCGCCTATTGTGCGATGACGGAAAGTCGTGTCTATCGGGATTCTTACCATGTGAGCGAGGCGTTGGAAATGATGGAAAAGGACGCCGGGACGAAGTTCAATCCTGGTATTTTTCAAATTATGCGTAAAATTTACCGGCAGATGCATTAGGAGGGAGATGGGGCGTTTTGGAATTTTTAAATCAGAATAAACAGAATCAGAGAAATACAGAGCGCTTTGTGCTGCTGCTTTATAGTTTATATAGTGTCAGTTTGTGTCTGGGAATCATCCGCAGCGGCGGAGAGCTATGGGTTAGCGGGTTTCTGCTGATTGCATTGGGAGCCGCCTGTTTTTTGTGTCTGAGCAAATATAGAAATTACCGGGTGAGAGCGATAATGACTGGAATCCTGATGCAGTTGTCCGTGATTCTTTATGCGGCGCATACGGCGGATTTATCTGCGGTGATACCGACTTTTATGGTGATGTCAGTGCTTGTAGCAATCTATGGTTTTGCAGGAACCATATGGATTCCGTTGATTTCTCTGGCTTTCCTAATTTTTTATCATGGCGTTATCATAGATACTTTTCAGACCTTATCTAAAGAGGCGCTCTTTCGTCTTTTGCTTCAGCTTGGCAATATTCTTTGTCTGGAATTTACCCTTTATATATGGACGAAAAACCGAAATAAAGTTACCGAACAGGTGCATCATATGATAGAAGCATTGATGGATGCGGAACAGAGTAAGGATGATTTCCTTGCGAATGTCAGTCATGAAATCCGCACGCCGGTCAATACTATCTGCGGCATGAGTGAGATGGCGCTGCGGGAGCACGAGATAGATAAAATGCGGGAAGAGCTGTTCGATATCCGGGACGCAGGGCATAATCTGATGTCCCTTGTCAGCGATATCCTGGATTTCTCGCAGTTACAACAGGGAAAAATGAATCTGGAGGAGGAAGCTTATAATATCACCTCTACGATGAACGATATCATTAATATGGCGATGGCGCGTAAAGGCGAGAAACAGATAGAGATTATCGTGGACTGCGCGGCGGACATACCGAACGGATTATTCGGCGATGAAAAAAAGATAAGAAGAGTGATTATGAATCTGGTGGATAATGCCATCAAATTTACGAATGAAGGCGGCGTTATTATCAAAGTCAGTACGCGCAAAGAAAGTTACGGCGTGAATTTGTGCGTATCGGTGAAAGACACCGGAATTGGCATTGAAGCGGGCAGTTTAGAGAAGCTGTTTGAGAGTTTCAGTCAGGTGGATACGAGGAGAAACCGTCAGAAGGGCGGCGTCGGGTTAGGACTTGCGATTTCCAAAGAGCTTGTCCGTAAGATGGGCGGAACCATTACCGTCAGAAGCCGTCTGGGAAAGGGAAGCATTTTTTCCTTCGTCGTACCGCAGAAAGTATTGGAAGAAAAGCCTATCGGTTTAGTAAAAGACAGGGACAAAATCAATGTCGCTGCGTATTTCGATATGGAGCAGTTCGATATGATGGCAATCCGGGATGAATATACGAATCTTATCATTCATATGGTGCAGCAGTTGAAAGTGCGGTGTCATGTGTGCCGGAATCTGTCGGAGTTAAAACGGCGGGATAGGATAGAAGCCTTTTCCCATATTTTTATCAGTCTGGAGGAATATCAGGAGGATGAAGAATATTTCGACGAGCTGACGAGACGCACGAAGGTTATCATGGTCATTGACAGACCGCGGGAAAAATATGTTTCCAACCCGGATATCATCAGACTGTATAAACCTTTCTATATCCTTCCGGTCGTTTCGATTCTGAATGGGAACGGCGGTTCGGCGGGCGGCAAACGGATGGTGCGTCCGGGCAGGTTTATTGCGCCGGGAGCGCATGTCCTGGTGGTGGATGATAATAGGATGAATATCCGTGTCGTAGAGGGATTGTTAAAAGAATATCAAATTAAGGTGACGTATGCCACAAGCGGCATGGAGGCGCTGGACGTCATCGAGAGCATGGCTTTTGACTTTGTTTTCATGGACCATATGATGCCAGAAATGGACGGTGTTGAGACGATGCACCGTATCCGGGATAAGATAGGACATTATTATCAGAGAGTACCGATTGTGGCGTTGACGGCAAACGCTGCACCGGGAAGCCGGGAAATGTTTCTGGATGAAGGCTTTGACGACTTTGTGGCGAAGCCTATCGAAGCTTCCGTGTTGGAACGTGTGCTGAAGCGGAATCTGCCACAGGAAAAATTGATTTTCCAGTCGCCGGAGCATACGCCGGAGGAGTCCTTTAAGGAGCGGGAAGCGAATCTTCTTTTACAGGAAAAAGAGCTTATCGGCAGGGAAGGAACGCAGGTAAGTACAGAAAATGGACAGAGTGGAAGCAGTGCGGAGTCAGGTGCAAGCGAAAGAAGCAGCGCAGCAGCAGGTACAGAAACCTGGATAGATGTCAGGGCGCAGGAGGAAGCCCTCGTAATCGGAGATTTGAATGTGGACAACGGCATTCTTTACTGCGGCGGCAAGGAGGAATATCTGGAAGTCCTGGCAGCGTATTGCATGGAAGGCGAAGAAGAGCAGCAGCGGCTGGAAGCCTTTTACGAAAGCAAGGACTGGATGAATTATACGATTGTCGTCCATGCCTTAAAGAGCGGGATGAAAAATATAGGAGCGGATGTTTTATCGGAGAAGGCGAAAGCGCTAGAATTTGCCGGCAAGAATAACGATATTGATTTTATTCTGGGAAATCATGACGATATGATTGCAGAATATCGTCGCATGGTGGAAATGTTGCGCGAAAATCCGATGATTCGGGTACGAATACCGGAGGATGCCGGAATGTCGCCGGAGGAACAATGGGACGCGCAGATGCAGGAGATAGAGGATATGCCGGAGCTTACGGAGGAAACTTTTGATAAGCTGCTGGTGGACTTAGAAGACGCCATGTTTTCCTTGGATGGGAAGAGAATGCTGGAAATCCTTGCGCAGTTACAAGAGTATCAATATCACGGGGTAGGGCTTTTTACCAAATTAAAACCCATCCGGGAAAAGGTAGAGAAAGATGATTACATGTCTGCGGTGGATGCCCTAGAGCAGCTTAGGCAGAGGATAAAAGATGGAAAGGAAGGAGGCGGACGGCGTTCATGAGAAGACTGGCTAAGAAAATCTATGAGATGATTTATGGAAGAGATTACGAGCTGCGGGAACGGATTTTCAGGATGATTGTCCTGATTGGCAGCGCGCTCGCCTTTATGGGGATTGTGGAATGCATCGGTATTATGGATGTGAAAACCATTGTGATTCCGCTTTTTATCCTATTGTTTGTGCTGGGGGTAGCGCTGGTTGCCACCTTCAAATACCGGAAAATTGATTTTGCGGCGGCGGTGATAGGCTTTCTCATTATCCTGCTGGTCTTCCCGACGATGTTTTTTCAGAGCGGGGGATTGGAAGGTGGAGCCGTTGTCTGGTTTGCGATAGGGCTTTTGTACATTTTTCTGATGTTTTCAGGTAAAAGGCTGGTCTTTTTCCTGATTTTATCGCTGATTGTAGATATCTCTACCTATGTTTACGGATATTATCACCCGGAAGCCATTGTGCCTATGGATTCTAAGGCAGCGGCTTATTTTGACTCACTTTTTGCCGTGCTGGCAGTGGGGCTTGCCGGCGGTATTATTTTGAAAGTGCAGATGAAAATGTTTGAGATTGAGCGTTCTTTTGCCCAGAAACAGCAGAAGGAACTGAAGGAAATCAGCGATTCCAAAAACCGTTTTTTCGCCAGTATGAGTCATGAAATCCGCACGCCGATTAATACCATCGTCGGGCTAAATGAGATGATTCTTAGGGAAAGCAAAGAGAGCGAGGTCAAGGAATATGCCAGAAATATCCAGAACGCCAGCAAAATGTTGTTGAATCTTGTCAATGATATCCTGGATTTATCCCAGATGGAAATGAAAAAGATGGAAATCATGCCCATCCAGTATAAAACGGAGGAGCTTTTTAGCAATCTTATCGACATGATTCAGGTGCGCTTGAAAGAAAAACGGCTGGAGTTCCAGGTGGAAATCGATGAGAATCTGCCTACGGTATTAGTGGGAGATATGAAGCGAATCAATCAGGTAGTGTTAAATATTCTGACCAATGCGGCGAAGTATACGAATAGCGGTTCTGTGACTCTTTCCGCCCATGCAGAGTCCATCGAAGAGGATATGCTCTGGCTGAAAGTGTCCGTAGCGGATACGGGTATCGGGATTAGAAAAGAGGATTTGGAGCATATTTATGATTCTTTCCAGCGGTTAGATGCACGCAAAAACCTGCGGGTAGAGGGCAGTGGTCTGGGACTTTCCATTACCAAGCAGCTCGTGGATATGATGGACGGGGAAATAACGGTAGACAGTATCTATACGAAGGGTTCTACGTTTACAATCGTGCTCCCTCAGAAGATTATCGATAAGACGCCGATTGGCGATGTGAGGCTTTTGTCTGGCAGCCATGCTTATATGGAAGAATATCAGCAGAGTTTTGAAGCGCCTGAGGCGCGAGTGCTGATCGTGGATGATAATGCGATGAATTCGATGGTGGAAAGAAAGCTTCTTATGGCGACGAAGGTACAGGTGGACATTGCAAGGAGCGGCAGCGAATGTCTGGAAATGGCGAAAAGAAAGTATTATCATGTCATTTTAATGGACTATATGATGCCTGAAATGGACGGCGCCCAGACGATGCGGCTTTTGCGGAAGCAGGAAAACGGGCTTTGCCGTGACAGCGCGGTAATTGTTTTATCGGCAAATTCTGTAGCGGAAGCTGGGGCGAAGTTTTTGGAAGCAGGGTTTGATGGCTGTCTGGAGAAACCGATTCAGGCAGCAGCGTTAGAGCGGGAAATTTTAAGATTTCTGCCCGAAGAGCTTATCGAGTACCGCAGACAGGAGGAACTGCCCGGAGAAGAGTCAGATATTCATAGAATATCACGTCATAAGAGAAAGAAAGTATATATAACGACAGACTGTATCGGGGATTTGCCGGAATCTTATATAGAAAAATATGACATTGGCGTCATGTATCTTTATATTAAGACAGAAAACGGACGCTTCATGGATACACTGGAAATTTCCTCGGACATGCTGACCCAGTATACGACGGATACGGAAAGCAGCGCTGTGGCGGATAGTGTATCGGTGGAAGAATATGAGGAATTTTTTGCAGAAGCCCTGACCCATGCCGAGCAGATTGTCCACATATCTATGGCAAAAAATGTGGGGGAAAGCTACCAGGTCGCCGTGGCGGCAGCGAAGTGTTTCGATCATGTCCGGGTTATTGATTCCGAGCAGATTTCCTGTGGACAGGCTTTGGAAGTATTATATGCAGGACGGCTTGCCTTGGAAGGGTATTCCGCTGATGAGATTTGCAAGCAGATAGAGAAGCTGAAAAGAAGGGTGATTTCCCGCTTCATCATGCCTTCTGCGACGATTTTCTATCATAACGGACGCGTGAGTGGCGCCTATGCACGTTTTTGCGCGACGCTTGGTCTGCATCCGACGATGGCGATGCGACAGAGTAAGCTGACCATTACCGGAATCCGGGGCGGAAGACTGGAAAACGCATGGAAAAGATTTATCCATTTTCATATGCTGCGAAAAGGCAGAATCAACGACGATATCATCTTTATATCCCATGCGGGCTGCAGCGTGGAACAACAGGAGCTGATTCGTCGGGAAGTATTGCGCCATGTTCCTTTTAAACGGGTGATTATGCAGAAAAGCTCCGTTTCGATTGCCTGCAGTTCGGGAATTGGTACATTTGGTTTTGCTTATTATGTGAATGTGGATGATAAAGAGCTGCAGCCGGCGCCGATTTCGGATATCATATAAATATTGCGACGTTTTTCTGAAAGGCAAGGAAAATGAGAAACAAAAGGGAAGCAGCAGCATCGCAGTAAATTGCAGGTAGAGAGAAAGGTATGGTTACAGTGTGAAAAATCAAAATTCTAACAATAAAAGAATTATATTAATGGCAGTAGTGGCGTTCATCCTTGTAGTTGGTATGGTTGTCGTGACATTGAAAGCGCAGAACGCGATACTGCTTCAGGAAGAGAGAATCCTGTCTTATGAAGGGGAGGGCGTGCCGTTTTTTTACCGGATAGGAAATATCTTCCGACTGATTGTCTCAGGGATTGTAGCGTTTCTCATCCTATATTTTGCGCCGAAATTCATGAAATATAAGCAGGGGAAAGAACAGGAGTATGATGAAAAAATCGTACAAAAGGCGGTGGCGCAGGAACTGCCAGGTGCGACGTTTATCCGTGAGGCTGGTTTTTCACCCCAGCTATTGTACGAATACGGGATTCTTCCTTCTTATGATTCTTATCAGCAAAACGGTATCCTGCGCTATCAGAAGGATGGAAGGGAGCAGACGATTTCCAATCTGTATCTGATGCAGCGGCATGAGGATAGCAAAGAGCGCGTTTCCTATAAGGTATCTTATCGGGGACAGGCGTACACGGCGCATTACCGGACGATGCTGTCTGGAGCCGTCCGCATCCTGCCCACGAAAATGATTCCAGTCATTAATAAGGAAACAATAGGCTGCTATCCGTCCAGACGCAGGGAGGAAAGTAAGATAGAGACGGAAAACGTACTCTTTAACAATCAGTTTGACGTCTATGCCACGGATGAACAGTCCGCCTTTTTCGTGCTGAATCCTGTCGTCATGGAGCAGCTTCTGGAAATGAAGCGGCATTATGAGCAGTTTGGAATCTTTATACAGGACGATGAAATGGTCATTACACTAGAAACCGACTGTATGGTTATCCCGAAGCGGTTTTATCAAAAGGAGCAGGAAGCGCAGGATATCAGCATTGTGCGGGAAGAAGTGAGAAAACTTATACAGACGGCAGGCCTGCTGGAAGATGCGCTAAACGGCAGTATACAACATAATTTTACAAATCTAAGAAGAGGGGGAGGGCAGAGATGATAGCGATTTTAGTACTTATCATTATCGTATTATTGATTGTCTGGGCAATCTCGACCCGGAATCAAATCAAAGGTCTGGAAGTAAAAATGGAAGAGGCAAAATCGGGAATCGACATCGCCTTAGTGAAGCGCTACGATATCCTGACGGAATCCTTAAACGTAGCGAAAGGATACGCCGTCCATGAGAGGGACGTCCTGGTGCAGCTGGTGGAGGCACGCAGGGGGATGAGCTTACAGCAGACCCGCGAAGTCATGGAAAATCAGGAAAATGCAATCGGGAAACTAAAGATTATCGGGGAGGCTTATCCGAGCCTGTATTCCAATGAGTTATTTAAAGAGCTGCAAGACCAGATTGCCGTTACAAACGAACACATCGGCGCCGCCAAGCGTGCGCTAAATTCCAATATTGCGCTCTATAATCAGAAAATCGTCGCATTTCCTGCAAGTATCATCGCGGGCACGATGGGAGCCGGACAGATTGCGTTTTTCCAGGAAACGGATGAGAGGAAGATGCGGGATGTGGAGATGAGGTTTTGAGGGGGCGGGAATGGTTTAAAATAGCATTATAATGAATGATGTGCTAAACTGGCGTGGAGGTTCAAAATGAAACAGTTATTTATTACAAATTTAAAAATTAGGAAAGTCAGGCATCTAAAAGACATTTCTATTCCGTTGTCAGAAAATCAGATAAAACATTTAATTTTGACCGGCAAAAACGGGAGTGGAAAGACAAGTGTAATTGAGGTTCTGGCAGACTATTTAAATAATGTGTTTACAATGGAAGAAGAGTTTGAGCAAAGTAGGAAAGGTTTGCATATCAGTTTTAATCAAACGACTACGGATATTTATGCACTAAAAGATAAATATCATTATATAATGGCATATTATAAAGCTGATAGGATATTTCACGCAGAGCAGCCTAGACATGTAGAAAAAGTACAGTTGAAAGACCAATATACCTTAACAGAAGCTCCGCGAAGTGAATTTGTGAAATATTTGTTAGATTTAAAAATGACAGAAGCATTAGCAAGAAACAACCATAAAATAGAAAAAGCGGATGAGATTCAGATATGGTTTGCCAGACTGGAACAGCTTTTAAGGCAAATATTTGAGGATGAAACGGTAGAATTGAAATTTGATGAAGAAACCTTTGAATTTCATATTCTACAGCAGGGAAAAGAACCATTTGATTTTAATACATTATCTAGCGGATATCAGGCGGTATTAGATATTATTTTGGATATTATGATGCGTATGCAAAATCAGACACAACGCTCCTTTGATTTTAATTTACCGGGTATTGTGCTGATTGATGAAATAGACGCACATCTACATTTGGAGTTGCAGAAAAATATTTTGCCGTTTTTAACAAAATTTTTCCCAAACATACAGTTTATTGTGACCTCGCACTCTCCTTTTATATTAAATAGTATAGAGAATGTAGTGATTTATGATTTGGAAAATAAAATTCTCGTAGAACATGGATTGGATGATGTTCCATATGATGGTATTGTAGAAGGATATTTCAGGGCTGATAAGCTGTCTGATGCTTTAAAGGAAAAGTTTGAAAAATACAAATATCTGGCAGCCAAGAAAGAACTGTCTGATAACGACTTAAATGAAATTGCAGAATTAGAATTATATTTAGATGAAATTCCAGACTATCTTGCCATTGGCATTGCAACAGAATACAAGAGGATAAAGCTTGAATTTATGAACCGGGAGGATATCGATGGTTAAAGTAGTACGCTCTTTTCCAGCGCCTGAATCCTTAGCTGAAGAGGCAAAAAAAGCGGCTGGAAGATACGATAAACCAGATGTGGTGGAAAGGTTAAAAAGGGATTTTCATAATAAATGTTATATTTGCGAAATAAAAGAATTGCAGGATCCTAATGTAGAACATTTGCTGCCACATAAAAATGGAAAATATCCAGAAAGAAAATTTGATTGGGAAAATCTTTTTTGGTCATGTGGACATTGTAATGGCATTAAAAATAGTGGAAAGTATGATGCAGGGATTATAGATTGCTGTAAGCAGGATCCGGAACAATATCTGACTTTTCATCTAAGAAATGATAGAGTTGATATTAGTACAGAACAAGAAGATGAGGTATATAAAAGGACAGCGACATTAATTACAGAAACATTTAACTTGCAGAATACGGGGATGAGGACCTACACTAGTGATGAACGGTTGCGGTTGCTCCAAAAAGAAATGAATATTTTGTATAAGCAGCTTGAAAAATTGCATCATAGTCCAAATTCTAAAATAATTATGAGGACTATTTGCAGTTTGTTAAGGCGAGAATCTGCATTTGCGGCATTTAAAAGATGTTATGTGCGGGAACATGCAGACGAATATCCGCAGTTACAGAAATGTTTGCTTGATGGTGAGGAAATGTGAAGATATGGCAGAATTAAACCTGAAACAAATTACAGATAAGTTAAATATAGAATTTACGGAGATACCAGAAAACTTGTCTTTTGGTATGATGAGAAGGGCGAGTTTGCAGAGGATATTGATGGAATTGAGCTTGCCAATGCAAAAGTCTATAAACTGGAAATGAGTAATCAGTTTTATACAAAGTATTTTTTAGAAAAGGTGGATACCACTACAAATTATCTGATTTATGCACCTTTTTCCAAGCCCCCGGTATTTGAAAATCATTTGGAAGATACAATGCTCTATTCTAAAAGATTTTATGCTGACCGGGCATCTCTTTTGTCAGGTGATTTGGGGATAGAAGAGAAGTATAAGCCTATTATTGAAAAGCATATTAAATTTTTTGAAAATAAAGAGAGAACGCGGCGTTTCTATGATTTAGAAATAGAGAATTTCAATGAGGAAAATATTCTTATTGGACTTATGAGTGTTGTTTGTAGGACGCGTACATGCTCTTTTGATGAAGTAATCCGGGTACTGCTTACGGATGATATTTTAGAGGATAATAGATTTATTGCAGATTTTAGGAAATTTGATTTACTGGAATCATTCTGGAAATATGTAGAGCAGCAGTTTGGTTATTCATCCCCGGCACCGACTTTAGAAAAGTTTGTGGTTTCTATGTTTGTGACTTATGCAGACCGATATATCGGTGCAGAACTTCCGAAAGAATGGAAAGAATTTGTTTCTTATAAATCCGGTAATATCATTGCATTTATGGATAATCTGATGAATAGTATACTATATCGAGATAAATATGATGAGTTGTCGGCTTATGTGGCAAGGGTGTTGGATGCAGAGAAGATACTTTCTGCGTATGAGATGAAAACTTTGATTGAATGTGATTCTTTTGCAGAGATTGACATCATTTTGATACGCTGGATAAAGGAAAGATTGCTTGCAGAGGATTTGATTGCCAGACTGAATAATAAAAATCTGTGTGAAATTTGCGACATGCGTTCTAAGATGCATTTTGGAGGAAAGTATGCAAAGGTTTATCATATGCTTAGCAATGCATATTTTATAATTAGTCAGGCAAGTTATGAACCGTTAGATGGATTTAAGAAGATTATTGACAATTATGTGGCAAGTGACTGTGTAATAGATTCCAGTTACAGAGAGTTTTATATGGATTATGATGAATTGGAGGATACATCTGGTTTAGAAAAGCTTCGTGAACTTGTGGAAAATATTTATACAAATGAATATCTTGGAAAATTGCTGCCTAAATGGAATGATGGATTACAGGAACAGGATGCACTTGCTGTGATACCGTTACAGAGAGATTTTTTTAATAAATATGTACGTTCCAATAAGGAGCGTACAGTAGTAATTATTTCTGACGGTATGCGTTTTGAGGTTGGATGTGAATTGTTTAAGCGGATGCAGGACAACCCTAAATGTAAGGATTCCTTATCTATTCGTCCGATGCTTAGTGTACTTCCATCATATACAAGGCTGGGTATGGAGGCACTTCTTCCACATAAGACTTTAGAGCTGACTGATGATTTTAAAGAGTTAGTAGATGGAAAGTTTGCAGTTGATACACTAACAAGGCAGGCAGTGTTACAATCCTATGTACCTGAAAGCCGTTGTGTAAAATATAATGATATTAAGAATTTGAAAGGCATGGAGCTTAGAGAAATTTTTACATCAAAACAGGTGATTTATATTTATCATGACCAAATTGACAATGCTGGAGAAAACACTGAGGATGAGGTTTTTAGAGCTTGTGCAAAAGCGATAGAAGAAGTTACAGAGCTGATTCAGAGAATTGCAAACAATGCAAATACTTATCGTTTTATCGTGACATCTGACCACGGATTTATTTATAAAAGAAATCCGGTGCAGCAGAGCGATAAGATAAGTACGGCAGAAGAAGCAGATAAATTGAAGAAACGCAGATACATTGTTGCGAAGGAGGCGGTAGTAGATGACGGTGTATTAAACATTGGATTGGGATATATGCTCGGAAATGAGGATGGTAAAATGATATCCTATCCTTGCAGTACAAGTGTATTTTCTGCAAAAGGGAATGCTGGGCTTAATTATGTGCATGGCGGTTCCTCTCCACAGGAAATGCTAGTTCCGGTAATTGATATAAAGATGGATAAGGGAACGGTAGAAACGCATACCGTCCCGATTATGCTTGTGAGCTTGATACAGAAAATAACGAATCTGATTACTACGCTTGATTTTATTCAGTCAGAGCCAGTCAGTGATGTAGTAAAGAGTACGACATATAAGCTGTACTTTTTATCAGAAGACAACGAAAAGATTTCCAATGAAAATATCTATGTGGCAGATAAAAGAGATGAAGATGTGCAGAAGAGATTATTTCGTATGCGCTTTACATTCAAGAATAAGAAGTATAACAAGAGTAAAAAGTATTATCTGGTAGCTTATGATGAGAGTAATAATATAGAAGTATTCCGACATGAGATCATCATGGATCTGGTTTTTGTAAATGATTCTGGATTTTAAGTAAAGACGATGGTGGAATGAGCGCCCCAATAAAAGTCGAAACCTTCCCCACCCGGAAAAAGTTTCGACTCCCTCCCCCTCTCTCTCAACATTTCCGATTCCTAATCGTAAGAACCATCCCAATAATCGCAAAGCAGAGCCCCAGAAGTTCAATAGGTAAAGTGACAAAGTACGGGACAGAATCTTTCGTAATGGTTGCGACGCTGATGAGAACAAGTCCGGCTGCCGAGAACGGGGATAAGTTACTTCTTTTGGTAGAAACGGAATTGTTTTGTTTTTCCTCAAGCTCTAGAATCCTGCGTTTCATCTTCATGGCGGTAGCGGTAAAGACGATGGCAAAGGCGCCTATGACGCACGCAGCCGGATAGCCGAAACGGACGCCGCTTGCACCGGCGAACAGTTCAAGATAAAAACAGATTAGCTCTATGATGGCAACGACTTTAAAGAGGATAAGAATCCTGGTATAATAACGAATGCTGGATTCGATATCCGAATACAATTGAAACGCGCCTTCCTGCGCCGGTTTGCGCAGCATAATCCAGAATCCCCAAGTCTGCACGATTTCCACGCCCATATCTTCCATAAATTCCTTATATTCGCGGCTGGGGGAAAAGGGTCTGTCGGCAAAATCAATCTGATAGCGGTGCGCCCCTTTTTCACATTTTTTGAAAAAATAGAATCCTGCGAAAAATCGTTTCAAAGCATAGCCTCTTTCTGCCATGTTGTTTAAATAATGGGTTGCTTTTTCTTTGTCAAAATAGAAACGAAATGTAATCATGTTTAGGTTGCTCCTTTTTCTTTTTTTAAAAATCTGCTTTGTCCATCAGGGCGGCGTTTTCTAATAATTCCCGCAGCCGCGCCGTTTCCGCGGCAAAAACATTCTTTCCCTGTTCTGTAATCACATATTCCTTTTTCTTTCTGGATTCGGTATCCATGCTGTAGAGTTTGATCCAGTTTTTTTCAAAAGCGTCTGGATGGCGCCGTATAGGGTGCCTGCGCCTAGCAGGATCCTGCCGTTGGTCAGATGCTCTACTTCCTGGATGATGCCGTATCCGTGGTTTGGGTGGCGGAGGATAGGAGGATGTATATATCCCCCCCATTTTAAAAATTTTTCGTCGGATTTTATAAAAGAATGGTTTACAAATATCCCCATTTTTGTTATATTATGGTTATGGAAAACGATTTCCGAGACCTGGAACGCTTTCCCGACGACTCTTCTATGAGAAAGAAAAAGTGAATAATGGTATCGATTAAAGATGTGGCGAAGCGGGCTGGGGTAGCGATTTCTACGGTATCTAAAGTCTTAAACAATTATCCCAATGTCAGCGAAGAGACCAAGAAAAAAGTAAATCAGGCGGTGGAAGAGCTGAACTTCCTTCCAAATTCCGTAGCGGCGGCGCTGTCATCCAAACAGTCCGGGCGAGTGGCGCTTTTATTGGATTTGGGCAATGCGACGCCTGCGGTGGATGAAATTAATATGAAGTATCTTTCCGGTGCAATCAACCGGGCGATGGAGCTGGATTTGGATATTATCACCGTGTTCTATTCCATGATTCGCAACCTGACGCTGGATGAAATTATCCGGTATCTACAGTCGCAAAGCATTACCGGACTGATTGTGTTTGGATTGTTGAAGGACGATAGAACGCTGCATCGGCTGATTGCATCTAAGATTTTTAAAATCGTAACGGTCGATGCGCCGCTGGTGAATGAGAATACATCCTGTATCTGGATAGACCAGGCGAAGGCACAGTATGATGTGGCGAAGAAAACCTTACAGGAAAACCGCGGAAAAAGTATTTTATATCTTGCCGGCAAAAAGAACGGTTATACGACGGAGGAAAGATTAAAAGGGATTCGGAAGCTGGCGGAAGAGGAAAATTTACAGCTGCTGATTCGCAATGGTAATTTTTCCGAATTGGAAGCCCGTATGCATACATTCCGGTATGCGAAAAACAAAGACATTGTTGTCTGCGCTTCCGATTTGATGGCGATTGGCGCCATGAAAGCATTGATAGAAATGGATATTTTCCGTCCGGTCTGCGGATTCGGCGGCATTACGCTGATGGGATACGCAGGCAAACAGATGAATACGGTCCGCCAGAGTTTCTCAGAAATTGCGGACAGGGCGGTTGTAGAGTTGAAACGCCTTCTGGAAGGCGGACAAGGCATGGAAATTCTCTTGGATTATGAACTAATCCGAATGCAATATATGGACATTATTTGTTAAGAATATAGAAAAAAGCACAAAACAGGAGGTATCATGATTATGGCACAGGCGAGCAACCTGAAAAGAGACGTACTGGTAATGAATCTGGAAAAGGAGTTGGAAGAGCAGACAAAAGGCTCTTACGGCAAGAGTATTGCAGAGTGCAGCAACGAGGAATTGTACTACAGTCTGCTTATGTTGTCTAAGAAACTGATGGCTGTTTCAGAACCCATCGAAGGCGAGAAAAAGATTTACTATATTTCCGCTGAGTTTCTGATTGGGAAACTGTTATCCAACAACCTGATCAATCTGGGCATTTATGACAAACTGGAAGACATTTTATCCAAGAATGGCAAGAAACTGAGCGTTATCGAGGAAGTGGAACCCGAACCTTCCTTAGGAAACGGCGGTCTGGGACGTCTGGCAGCATGCTTCTTAGATTCCATTGCAACACTGGAGCTGCCGGGGGAAGGCATCGGCCTGAATTATCATTTCGGTCTGTTTAAACAGGTTTTCAAAGACAAATTGCAGAAAGCAGAGAAAAACGACTGGATTGAGGACAAGTCCTGGCTGACGAAGACAGACGTTACGTTTGATGTGGCATTTGGCGATAAAAAAGTAACTTCCAGACTTTATGATATCGATGTAGTAGGTTATGACAGTGGTGTCAATAAATTGAGATTGTTTGATATTGAGACCATAGATGAAAGCATCGTAAAAGAAGGAATCGATTTTGACAAGAGCGATATCGAGAAGAACCTGACGCTGTTCTTATATCCAGACGATTCCGACGAGGCGGGACATCTGCTCCGTATTTATCAGCAGTATTTCATGGTAAGCAATGCGGCACAGTTGATTTTGCGCGAGATGAAAGAAAAGAAATATGATTTGAGAAAGATGTATGACCATGCGGTTATCCAGATTAACGATACCCATCCGACGATGGTAATTCCGGAGTTGATCCGTATCCTGGTAGACGAGAAAGCCTTCACACTGGACGAGGCAATCGAAGTAGTAAGTAAGACCTGCGCTTACACCAACCATACAATCCTTGCGGAAGCATTGGAAAAATGGCCTATGGAGTATCTGGAAAAAGTTGTGCCCCAGTTGGTGCCGATTATCAAAGAGCTGGATAAGAGAGTTGCTGCAAAATACGACGACCCGAAGGTACAGATTATTGACGAAAACAACAGAGTGCATATGGCGCACATCGATATTCACTATGGATTCTCGGTAAACGGCGTTGCGGCAATCCATACGGAAATTCTGAAAGATACGGAGTTAAACGCTTTTTATAAGATTTATCCTGAGAAATTCAACAATAAGACAAACGGCATTACCTTCAGAAGATGGCTGTTATCCTGTAACCGCGAATTGGCAGGATTCCTTTCTGAAACCATCGGCGATGGCTATAAGAAAGATGCGGATAAGCTGGAAAAATTGCTTGAGTTTATCGATGATGACAAAGTGCTTTCCAGAATTGCAGAAATCAAGATGAACCGCAAAAAAGACCTGGCTGCCTATGTGCAGGAAGTAGAAGGCGTGACACTGAATCCAGAGTCAATCTTTGACATCCAGTCCAAGAGACTGCATGAGTACAAACGCCAGCAGATGAATGCTTTGTATATTATCCATAAATATCTGGAAATCAAGGCTGGTAAGAAACCGGCAAGACCGATGACCTTTATCTTCGGCGCCAAAGCGGCTCCCGCTTATGTCATTGCACAGGATATCATTCACTTGCTGCTTGTATTGCAGGAAATTATCAACAAAGACCCTGAGGTAAGCCCTTATATGACGGTCCTCATGGTAGAAAACTACAATGTATCCTATGCGGAAAAGATGATACCTGCATGTGATATTTCCGAGCAGATTTCCTTAGCGTCCAAAGAAGCTTCTGGAACCGGCAATATGAAGTTTATGTTAAACGGTGCGGTGACGCTGGGCACATCCGACGGTGCGAACGTAGAGATTCATGAGCTGGTTGGCGACGATAACATTTATATTTTCGGTGAAAAATCCGAGCAGGTTATCGCACATTATGAGAAAGCGGATTATGTACCGAAGGAGTACTACGACAAGAGTGAAGTGATAAGCAGGGCGGTTGATTTCATCGTCAGTGACGAAGCGCTGAAAGTTGGGCACAAAGAGAATCTGGAAAGACTGCACAAAGAGCTTATGAACAAAGACTGGTTCATGACATTGCTTGACTTAGAAGATTATATCGAGAAGAAAGACAAGATGATGGCGGACTACGAGGATCAGAAGAAATGGAGAAAGATGATGCTTGTCAATATCGCAAAAGCTGGTTTCTTCTCATCCGACAGAACCATCGCGGAATACAACAGGGATATCTGGAAACTGAGATAAGATAGGCTATTTTTACCACTTGCGGAAGTGAAAAGTTTATTTCCATTTTGAAAAGGTCTCAAAAAGAAGTGGCATTTACTCTTACAAAAAGGGTGAATGCCACTATTTTTCTGCATACCAAAAGAGCTGACTTTTGCGACGATATTTTGATAATATATTTATGAAAATAGTATTTGCTATTTCATATATTTGATGATATTATAAATTCAAAGCATATTTTCTTTTCTATCACGGTCAAAGCAACCGTAGCTGCCAAATATAAAGGCAGTTTCATCAGTGGTTTGTAATACCACAATCCACTGTCATGCGCAAATTCAATCCGCAATTCAAAGAAATTCATGCTTTCAATCACTTATTACAAAGCAGGAGTTTCTAAAGAAAAGCGGACTCCTGTGACAACTGCATAGGAGGAATGGGATGGAAAAGACGATTCAGGGAAGCCTAGGAGCTGCCAGCGCCTTCCAACTGACGGAAGAAATGGAGGCGCTGGACAAACAGAGTAAGAAGATTTTGCAGTACCGGGAAGTGCTTGCGATTATCTTAAAAGAAACAGTAGAAGAATACCAAGGGTATTCCGAAACGGAAATCATGGAGTTTATCGAAGCAGACAGCATTACAGAAGCGATAGAAGTATCCGGCGGCAGGACTAATACAAAGATTGAAGGGATATCAACAGAGTTTTCGGAATTAAGCGAGAAAACCTCTAACTTTGACATTGCATTCCGAGCGAGGAATCCGAGGTTATCTGGTGGAAAAGTAGTAGTAAATCTGTATGTTGACGTAGAATCGCAGAAGAACTACAGACCAGGATATCCGATTGAGAAAAGAGGCATCTATTACCTGGCAAGGCGGTTATGTTCCCAATTAGACGTAGTAACAGAAAAGACGAATTACAATCAATTGGAAAAATGCTATACTATCTTTATCTGCCGGGACAGAATACCAAAGCGGGAACAGATGAGCATCTCTTTTTATAAGATGGTGAATGATAAAAATATAGGAAACTGCCATCCCCGGAAAAAGAACTACGACCTTATGTCTCTTGTGATAATACGTTTAGGGGATAAAGATTATTATAGTGAAGAAAAAAATATATTAGATTTTCTGACAATTATATTTCAGCCGCATCAGAAAGGTTTCAGGAAAAAACTTTCCAGATATATCAGTTTTGAAGAAGAATTAGAAGCGGAGGGGGAAAAACATATGATAGGGTTAGGGATGAGTATTTATGAGGAAGGAATCGAGAAAGGCATTGAATTAAAGCGTTTTCTTCTTATCTGTAAGAAACTGGCAAAAGGAAAGTCCGCATCTGAGATAGCGGAAGCACTAGAAGAGCCAGAGGATGTGATACAGCAACTTTGTGAGAAAGCTGCCATGTATGCGCCGGATTATGACGAAGCAAGGATTAGGGAAAGCTGGAGCGGTTTATGAAGTATAAAAGTTTATTGATTATTGGCAAGACGATATTTTTTACCATTTTTAACTACTTTGCCAGAAAAATCAGTTGACACGCGTGGAAGCGTATAATATAATATTTCAATGTGACGGTGTTTAAAAATGCCCAGCCACAGCCCCGGCTCCGGCATTTTGAATAGAGTACCAGAAAGATTGTCTGGAAATTTCTTCATGCAGCCGGACATCTGCATAAGTAATGAAAGGACAATCATATTGAGCCTGCATAACATAAGACAGGCTGTCTGATTGACAGATTGAACAGAAACGGAGGAATATTAATGAAAACATTTATGGCTAGCCCGGCTACCATCGACAGAAAATGGTATGTAGTTGACGCGGCAGATAAGACGCTTGGACGTCTGGCATCTGAGATTGCAAAAGTTTTGAGAGGTAAGAATAAACCCATTTTTACACCGCATATGGATACGGGCGACTATGTAATCGTCGTAAATGCTGAGAAAGTAAAAGTAAGCGGCAGAAAATTGGAACAGAAGATTTATTACCGCCATTCCCAGTATGTGGGTGGTATGAAAGAGACCACTTTAAAAGAGATGTTAAACAAACATCCTGAGAGAGTCGTTGAGTATGCTGTAAAAGGTATGCTTCCCAAGGGACCTTTAGGAAGACAAATGTATAAGAAGCTTCATGTGTATGCGGGACCGGAACATAATCACGCAGCGCAGAAACCGGAAGTATTAACATTTTAATGAAAGGGACTGAAAGGAGAAAATTAAAATGGCTAAATCAGCAAAAACATCAGCAAGATATTATGGGACTGGCAGAAGAAAGAAATCCGTTGCCAGAGTATATTTAGTACCGGGAAAAGGTGAAATTACAGTTAACAAGAGAAGCATCGATGATTACTTCGGTATGGAAACCTTGAAGGTTATCGTGCGTCAGCCGTTGGCAGCTACCGATACAGTAGATAAATTCGACGTTATCGTTACCGTAAAAGGCGGCGGTTACACAGGTCAGGCAGGCGCTGTAAGACATGGAATCGCAAGGGCGCTGCTCCAGGCGGACTCCGAATACAGACCGACCCTGAAAAAAGCGGGCTATCTGACAAGAGACCCTCGTATGAAGGAAAGAAAGAAATACGGTCTCAAAGCAGCGAGACGCGCGCCGCAGTTCAGTAAGAGATAATTTACGGAAATGAAAGAAAATACTAAAACTCCTGGAATTGATATTTCCGGGAGTTTTTTCACTCCCTTCAAAACCTCACAGAAACCTCCAACCGCCCCTCTTCATACCGTGCCCCGATTGTGCCGTGCATTTGCTCTGTAAGGGCTTTGGCGATGGCAAGTCCCAGCCCGGTGGAGTTTCCTGCCGCTTCCACGGAAAAGAAACGGTCAAACAGCCTGCCGACCTGCACTTCGTTTAGTCCGGCGGCGGTATTGGTAAAAAGGATTTCCCCATTTTCACGCAGGGTAATGTCCAGGTCTCCGTCGCTGTATTTTAGGGCATTGCTCAGAAGATTGCCGAAGATACGGGATAAGGCGGCTTTGTTGAGGGTGCGCACGATTTTCTTTTCGGGAAGACAGATTGTGGGTGTGATGCCCCGTTCCATGAAAACGGCGTAAAACGTTGCAATGCTTTCTTCTAGAACGCTATTAATATTGACTTTCTCAAACGACATAGTTTCTATGTTGGAAATGACCACTGAATAGCGGAATAATTCTTCGGTAAGCTGTTTCATGGCATGGATTCTGTTTTCGATGAAGCCAAGATAACGCGCCGCGTCTTCGGACATATCCTCATTTTCCAGCAAATCCAGATATCCGCAGATGGCAGTTAAAGGGGTTCGCAGGTCATGGGATATGTTCGTGACGGCGTTTTTCAGCTCCCGGTCGCCGTTTAGGTATCGCTGTCTCTGGCTTCGCAGTAAGCGTAGCTGACTGTTTAGGCTGGCGGCGAGATATCTGACATGTCTGTCATTTGAGGAGATGGAAATGAGCGTGTTGGTATCCGTTTCTAAATGCTCCATAAATTCCGTGCAGATTTCTTTGATACTTTTTTTCACCAGATAGAGTTTCAGGCAGAGCGCAGCGATAATTGCGGACAGGATACCGCACAGAATCCACGGTAGAAGCATGGGAAAACCCTCCTTTATTTTAAATCTTTTCTGGAAAAGAACCATAGCCCGCTAAGCGTTACGGATACGGTAATGAATAGGGAAGACAAAATCATGCGCAGCGGGCGGGTAATCTCTAAAAATGATATTTTGATGCCTTGTCCCGTCGGTAAAAAATCAGCAAGAAATTCGTAGATATTCCGGGTTGTTCCGCTGATGTAATAGGGGTTGGGAGTCGGCTCACCCCAATCCATTCCGTCCACCGTCAGGATTAAGCCGCTTGTCATTTCCGGTTCCTTTAGCCGGTTATAAATCAGGTTTGCTAAAAGGAGCAGACCGAAAAATAAGAGGATGGAAACAATGGCGGTGGTGGCTTTGTTGGACGATAACTGATTGACAAGCGTAAATATGGCGCAAAAAGCCGCGGTCATGAAGATAGCAGCCAGCAGATAGGTAAAAAGCTGTCCAGTCCCCATTTTCCAAGTCCCCAGGAAAGGAATGCCAATTAGGGAGCCAATCATCCATACAAGCAGCATCCATAGGGCGCTTAGGAAGGTAATCAAAAGGTTGGAAAGGTAAATGGCTCTCCGCGTATGGCCGATGATGATTTTATTGCGGATGGCGCCGTCGCTGTATTCTGTCCCCCAAAACATACTGCTGAATATGGAAATAAAAGCGCCAATGGATAAAGTGAAACGGAAATAATATATGTCCAGGGTATAGTGATATTCTGTCATATCGGCATTCGCCTGTCTGCCGCCATTGAGCATATTGAGGATGGCATAAACGAAGATTACTGTCGTACAGAGCCAGAAAAGTTTATCTTTGCGTAATCGGGCAAAATGGGAAGAGATTAGTTTATTCATGCTTGTCACCTCCTATAAGATTGATGTAATAGCTTTCCAGACTTTCGTCGCGTTCCTGGATGGAGAGGACTTCGCAGCCTTCTTTGGCAAGGGTAAGCGTGAGTTCGGATATATTGGGTTTTGCATAAATATCCGCCTGTCTGTCATTCAGGATTTTGTATTCGATGCCCATCTTATCGAGGATACGGGCAAGCGCTTTTTCATCGGTTACTTCTATGCGCATACATTTCCTGCAGGCGGCTTCTAATTCCTGGGCGCTGATTTCCTTGACCATGCTTCCGTGGTCAAGAAAGCCGTAATGGGTAGCCAGCCTGGAAAGTTCGTCGAGGATATGGCTGGAAATCAGTACGGTTATCTGCCGCTTTTGATTGAGTTTTAGAATCAATTCCCGTATTTCGACAATGCCCTGCGGATCCAGTCCGTTGACAGGTTCGTCCAGGACGAGAAAATCCGGGTCACCTGCGAGGGCGACGGCAATGCCTAAGCGTTGTTTCATGCCGAGGGAAAAGTTTCCTGCTTTTTTCCTGCCCGTGTTTTCAAGCCCGACTAATTGGAGTAGTTCAGGAATGCCGTCGAAAGAGGGAAGACCGAGAACACGGTATTGTGCCTTTATGTTTTCTTCCGCCGTCATGTGCAGATAGATGGACGGCGTTTCGACGATTGCGCCCATGCGTCTGCGGGATTTTACAATCGTTTTTTCGTCATTTCTGATACCGTAAAGGGTATATCCGCCCGACGTAGGCGTCTGTAGTCCGCAAATCAGGCGGATTAAAGTTGTTTTGCCGGCGCCATTTTTGCCGACGAAACCGTAGATTGCCCCTTTGGGGACATGCATGGAAAGTCCGTTTAATGCTTTGAAATGTCCGTATTGCTTGCTTAAAGCGTCTGTTGTAAGAACATATTCCATTTTTTACCTCATTTCTGCGCTGCTTTGTATCTGCGCTGTATGATTGCATGAATTTCTATCATGCTTATGCAGACATTTTACGAAAGAATGGTAAAGAAAGCAGTAAAAAAGATGGTAAAGAAATCGTAAAGATTTAGTCCGCTTTCAGTTTGAACCCAATCCCCCACACCGCCTCAATATAATCGTTGCCGTCTATCTCGCGGAGTTTCCTGCGCAGGTTGCTGATGTGCATTTTCAAGGAATTTTCGGTGCAGTCCGGCGTATCTTCGCTAATCCGTTCAAGCAGAAGGGATTTGGTGGTCACCTGTAAGGGATTTTGCAGGAGTATTTTCAAAATGGCGTATTCGGTTCTCGTAAGTCTTACTTTCTGTTGTTCTAAGAGAACCTCATGCGTGACGGTATCCAGACACAGCCCGCCAAAAGACAGGGGCGTATCTTGCGGGATGGACGCTTTTCGCAGCGCAACCGTGATTCTTGCAAGCAGTTCCTTAATTTCAAAAGGTTTGGTGATATAGTCCACAGCGCCGCCAAGTAAAAGGTCAACTTTGTCATCAATATCCGCCTTGGCGCTGACGACGATTACAGGGATTTTGCCAATCTGGGGCAGCACCTCTTCGCCGGAAAGACCGGGAAGCATCAAATCAAGCAATATCAAATCGGGTTTTGTGGCAGAAAGCAGTAAAAGGGCTTCTGTGCCCGAATAGGCCCGTAGTACGGCATAGCCTTCTTTATGCAGTACTTCTTCTAACATGTTCCCAATATGGATGTCATCGTCAATCACCAGAATCTTTTTCACTTTGATTTACCCCGCTTGTCTTTTTAGTAAACGCTGTCAGTATTATTATATACACGCGCGGACATTTTGTACAAGCTATCGGGCGAGCTTCACGGAAATCAATTTTCAGTCAGCTCCTTAACATAGACCGGCAGGACAGATAGAAATCTCGCGAAGGTCCTTGAAAAACGCCGGTTCTTAGTGAAAAAGGCGCAACGCGGCTTTTGAACTTAGTACCGCTGCGTTTTTCACGGAGCGAGAGCATGCCTTCGGGGGATTTCTATCTGCCCTGCCATCTCAGTATTTACATGCTGACTGAAAATTGATTTCCGTGGGCGGGTTTGGAGTTCGGAAAAGAGCCTTTTGACATCTGCTATCCCTTGGAGTAGAATGGAAAAAGTGGATAAAAGGAGCAGTTACTTATGAAAATACTCTATGGAACAGGCAATCAGGCAAAGCTGGCTGCCATGAAGAGTAGGCTGGAAAGCTTGCAGATAGAATTGATTGGGTTAAAAGAGATTGCGGAAAGCGGGATGGATATTCCGAAAGTAGCGGAAGATGGGAACACACCGCTTGAGAATGCGCGGCAGAAGGCAAGGGCATATTATGAAGCATTTCATATGCCGGTCTTTTCCTGTGATTCAGGGCTGTATTTTGATAATGTGCCAGACAGCGTACAACCGGGCGTGCATGTCCGCACGATTCATGGGAAATCTTTATCCGATGAGGAAATGATAGCTTACTATACCGGTCTGGCGAAACAATATGGCAGACTAACCGCACGATATAAGAATGCGATTTGTTTCATAATGGATGAGAATCATAGTTATGAGGCAATGGAGCCGTCGATGGAAAGTGAAAAATTTATCTTAGCGGACACGCCGCACAGTGCAGTCAGGAAAAAAGGGTTTCCGTTGGATAGTCTATCGGTCGATATCAGGACGAATCAGTATTATTATGATCTGGCGGATGAAAAACTGGAGCAGGTGGCGGTGGAAGATGGATTTCTGGAATTTTTCCAAAGAGTGCTGGGGGAATGAATAGGGGACGATTCAACTTACGGTTGAAATAGGGGGAAGGGATTCGTCTGGCTGGTTATTGTTGGGAAAGGGAAGCGTAGGATATGATAAAACAAAAACGGAGGTACTTTTCCATGCTGGATAGTAGAAAAGTTGGCAATTTTATTATGGAAAAACGCAAAACTCTTGGTTTCACGCAGCAACAACTTGCCGAGAAATTAAACATCTCTTTTCAGGCGGTTTCTAAGTGGGAAAACGGCACGACCTATCCGAATATCGAAATTTTGAGGGAACTGGCGGCGGTATTGGGAGTATCGGTGGATGAGATACTGGCGGGCAGCGAAAGAAACGCCGAGGAATTATCCTATAGCAAAGCCGGGATTGACATTGCTTATACGGATACGATAAAAAAGGAAATGGCAAAGCATCTAAAAACCGGTGACAGTCGTGTGCTGAATGGTCTTGGACCATTTGCTTCTTTGTATGATATCCGTTTTCCGGAGATGAAAAATCCGGTGCTGGTATTAAAATCGGAAGAGCCGGGCTCGAAACAAAAGCTCGCTATGGAATTTGGCTATACCGGGTCGATTTGCCACGATATGATTAATCATCTGGTAAACGATATTGTGGTGATGGGAGCCAGACCATTGGCGGTATTGGATACGATTGTGTGCGGCAATGCGGAAAAAGATACGATAGAAACCTTGGTAAAAGGGATTTCGCAGGCTTGTAAAGAAAATGAGTGTTCCCTTGTGGGCGGGGAAACTTCTATCCAGCCGCTGGTGGTAGCGCCGGGGGTCTATGTACTTACTTCAAGTATTGCAGGTATTGTGGAAAAAGCAAAGGTCATAGACGGTTCTGCAATCGAAGAATGCGACGCTATTCTAGCAGTTGCTTCCAATGGACTGCATACAAACGGATATTCCCTGGTACGGCTATTAATGGAAAAGATGCCACAGATTAAATTGGATAAAATAGATGGTCTTACGTTTATAGAGCAGATTATGAAGCCGCATGCGCCCTATTATCGCGCAATTAAGGGATTGATTCACCAAGGAATCCTACATGGAATGGCACATATTACCGGCGGAGGGATAGAAGGGAATTTATGCAGGGTGATTCCCGACGGTCTAAGCGCCAGAATTGATTTGTCCAGGATAAGGACTCTGAAATTGTTTTCCTACATTCGCAACTGCGGCAACATCAGTGATGAAGAAATGCTGAGAACCTTTAATTGCGGAGTAGGTTTTCTGCTGGTGGTATCCGGGAAAGACAAAGACGCCGTCATGGGACATGTGAACCAGTTTTATGATTGTTACGAGGTCGGGGAAATAGAAAAAGGCGAGAAAAAGGTCGCATTTGAGGGGCGGATGGATTGGGTATAGAGTTAGACGCCGGATATAAAAGTTGAATTGGAAATTAACAAAAGTTGCAATTATATATTGGGAAAGGGAATCCTTTATGATAAAATAATCATAAGTGTCTATTCAGGTGTTATGAAGAAGTAAAATCTATAGTAAAATAGAAAAGGGTTGACAATAATGACAATTGAAAAATTAGAGGAACTACTGCGGGCAGGTGAGGGATTTACAATCGAATACAAAGAATGTGTAAATGGATTAAATAACAGTGTATATGAGACAGTATGTTCGTTTTCCAATCGTTATGGTGGTTATATGCTTCTTGGAGTAAAAGAAGTTGATAATAAAGGCATGGTGATTGGTGTCAATCCAAACTGTATCATGGATATGAAGAAGAATTTTGTAAATATGTTAAATAATCCACAGAAGATACATCCGTCACTTTATTTGAACCTTGAAGAAATTGAATACCTGGGAAAGAAGGTTTTGTGGGTATATATTCCAGTAACTTCCCAAATAGAATTTTGCAATGGGAAGATTTTTGACCGTAATGAGGATGCAGATCAGGATGTGTCTACATCAGCGGATTTAGTGGCAAGTATATCTAATAGGAAGTCAGCAACTTATACGGAACGGATAATTTTTCCATATGCGACAGCAGATGATTTGTGTATGGATTTCATTGGAAAAGCAAGGCAAATGGCTGTAAATAAATATAAGGAGCATCCGTGGAAAAATATGTCCGATATGGAGTTATTAAAAAGTGCAGGATTATATGAAAAAGATAGAAAGACCGGTAAGGAAGGTTACAATATGGCTTGTATACTTCTCTTTGGTACAAAAGAAGCGATTCTTTCATGCGTACCGGGATATAAGACAGACGCGATATATCGTGTGGACAATATGGATCGCTATGATGACCGCTTAATTGTAGCTAGTAATTTGATTGAGAGTTATGATTTACTGATGGAATTTATAGCAAAGCATACAAATGATAAATTTTTCCTGATAGATAATGTTAATATGAGTGTAAGAAGTGCGATTGCCAGAGAGATAGTCAGTAATCTTCTTGTGCATAGAGAATTTGCGAGTGCTTTTCCAGCGAAACTGATTATTGAGAAAAATAGAATATATACGGAAAACTGGAATCGTGCGCAGCGCGTTGGGAAAATTGAGCCACAAGATTTTACACCATATCCAAAAAATCCTATATTGGCAAATTTTTTTGTGAATATTGGGTATGCGGATTCGCTTGGCTCTGGAGTTCGTAATTTATATAAATATACAAAGATTTATTCTGGTGGGGAGCCGGATTTGGAAGAAGGGGATATATTTAAGCTGACGGTGCCCATTGCTAATTTGGAAAATATAGTTACGGAAAATAATGGGTTGTCGAAAAGACAGATGAACTTATTAAATATAATTAGGCAGAATAAGTCAGTCACAGTGGATGCCATTGCAACGGAACTTAATGTATCGAAAAAAACAGTATCAAGGGAAATTCAAGAAATAAAGAAAACCTATTTTATATCGTATGATAAGAAGCAAAAACAATGGGTTTTCAAGTAGTAATGATAAGGAATGGCAGGAAGAGACAAGGAAGAGACAAGGAAGAGACAAGGAAGAGACATTTTGACCCTTGTAAAGAATCGCGCTCTGGGAAGGGAGCTTGGATAAGGGATGAAAAAGAAAATTTTAACCTGGGTGATTATCTGTTGTATGGTATTGCAGAGTACGGAATCAGTTGCATTTGCGGCGGAACCCTCTGCGGGTTTGCAGGGCGGGACTGTATCCGGTAACGACGGAACAGACGAGCCAGGACAAGGCGGTACAGAAGACGGCGGGATGAAGGAGCCGGAAGAAGGCGATGCAGAAGACGGCGAAACAAAGAAGCCGGAAGAAGACGACGAGATAACAAACCCAGAAGAGGACGGCGCGGAAGCCAGCGAGACAGAAAACTCGGAAGAGGATAGTGAAAAAGACGTTGAGACCGAAGCGCCGGAAGAAGGCGAGATAGAAGATTCAGAAACAGTAGGCAGGATAAAATCGGCGGAAGAAGATGCAGAAGCATCGGACAAGGAAGAAGCCATAGGAGAAGCCATTTCCCTAAATCTTGCGTCAGAAGCGGAGCAGAAGGTACAGTACGCCCAGTCCCAGGCGGAAAGTTCCTCAGTAGAGGAAAGTTTCTTGACGGCGGAAAATCGGGCGGCGGGAAGCGCCGTGAAAGCCTCGAAAGGGTTGTATTTTGGTTATGCTGTGCTGGATCCTGCTATGCATACGGGTGTATTGGCTGAGTATTTGTCAGAATCCGGGAATATTGTGTTACCACATAAGCTGGGTAATTATTATATGACAGGCATTGACAAGAATGTATTTGCCAATATGAACCAAAAGGATCCCTCCGATATGTCTAAGTTGCCGAGTCAGTCCACTTCGGGGAAAACCCTGTTAAGCAGTGGGGAAGAAAAGATTCTGGAATTAGTAAATGCGGCAAGGATGAAAGAGGGTAAAATGCCTCTTATCATGAGTTCTACCCTGCGTGAGACGGCGCGCCGTAAATCGCTGGATATGTTGAATAAGAATTATTTTGACCATAAGAATACGGATGGAACATATACGTCTGATTGGTTGACGAAGTGCGGTTATCCCTGGCATATGTGGGCGGAAAATATCGCCTATAATTACGAAAGTGCAGAACGGCTCTATAATCAGTGGTGGAATTCCACGGGACATCGTAATAATATGATGCATTCGAGCTTGCGGGCGATTGGAATTGGCGTTTATAAAGACAGCAATGGCAGAATCATGGGAACCCAGGTTTTTTCCAGCACTGTTTTCCAGAATCTGACAAGTGTCAGAATAGAATATGGCTATGAGACTATCGGCGCGGGAGCGTTTAGCGGTTGCACCAATCTGAAAAGCATTACGATTCCGTCTACGGTAACTGAGATTGCAGAAGATGCTTTCAAGGGTTGCGACGTTTTGACAATATATGGCAAGGCAGGCTCTTATGCCCAGAGCTTTGCAGCAGCAAAGAATATCCCCTTCGAGTCGGTTGCAGAGACCTGCCCGATTCAGAAATTCTGCTATGAGCAGGAAGAAGTGTTCATGGAAAAAGGCGATGTGGATTCTGTCAGTCTGACGATAGAACCGGCGGAATACCGGCATCTGATTAAAGAGGGGGAACCGGTAGTAGAGCAGCCTGTAGAAACACAGCCAGAGGAGTCAGAGTCTGAAACTGGAACGAAGGAACAAAAGGTTATCGCCATTTTAGAAGACGGAACCATCCGCGCATTAGCAGATGGAACCGTCACACTGACGGCACAGGCGGCGGAAAAAGAAGCGACATGCCGGATTACAGTGGGCGAGAAAAACGTCGCAATACAAGATGTCCGTTTTTATGAAGACAGTATCGAATTGTATGAAACGGAAGTATTTACGCCTGTATACTGCGTATCTCCGGCGGATGCAACGCAAGGTGTGCAGCTTCTCTCTTCCAATTCGGAAGTGCTGGCAGTAGAAGCCGGCGGTACAGTAAAAGCCCTCAAAGCCGGAACAGCCAGCCTGACGGTAAAGGCAGTGGACAGCGACGTCCAGGCAGTTTTGGAAGTGCAGGTTTTGGCAGTCAAGGAAGACCTTTCATTGCCGGAAGGGTTAAAGGCAGTCACCAATATAGATAAAACGCTGGCGAATGTGCCGTTAGATGCGTATCCGGGTTTTTCCTGGAAGGAACCGCAGACTAAATTGCAAGCCAAAAAGGGAGAGACCATCCAATATTTTGCCGCCCAGTATACCGAGCAGCATACCGACGGCAAGACGATACGGCAGGACTGCATCATACCGGTGGAGGTCAGCGCCGCTTCGGGGCAGCGCGTGATACTGGAAGGAAAAACGCTTCCCGCTACGAAGAAACTGTCCTTGTCAGAAACGTATACGCTGTATCCGGGACTGAATGCAACCGGGGCGGAAGTGGATGCTTCTTTTTATGAAGTCAATGCAGAGGCGAATAAGGAGGAAATTCTGAAAGCGGAAACGTCCTTTTCTGAAAATGCCGGCTGGGCTATTCAGATTACCCCCCGAAGCGCCGGGAAATGCGTCGTAACCGTGGAAATCAAATTAAAAGACAGAAACGGCGGTTATGGACCGGCGAAAAAACCTTATGGAACTTATAAGAAAAAATATACTTTTCAGGTAGAGGAGGCGCTTTACGCCAACGGGTTTAAGATAATACCTGCGCAGGAAATGGCGGAAGGCGTGCAGTGTACGGAAGACGGTTCTTTTCTGGTAGAAGAAGGTGTATCGAAATTCCGCGTCCGCGCCTATGCGCTGGATAAAAGCGGAGCGGAAACGGATACCGCGCTGACATTTGGCACGGATAAGAGCGGTGTGATCCAGGTGCGTGCCGTCAAAGGAGAAACCGGGCTTGCGGAAGTAACTGTCAAGAAAATTGGGGAAGCGGCGCTTAGTGTGACTGCCAAAGATAACGGCAAAAGAAGCGTCAGCGTCAGTATCTGTGTGCAGCGGACGTCCCCGCAGTTACAGAACAAGACATGGACGCTCAATAAGTGGAAACCGGCAGTGACGGTTCCTGTTGTGTTAGAGGAAGCGGAGAATAATCCGATCCAAAAGGTGGCATTATATGAAGATAAGGATTGTCAGAACGATTCCTCCTTATTTGCGATAAACAAGGTGAAAAAAGACGACGGAACGGATATTGACGAAGCGGACGCCTATGCAGTGGGGTTTCTGGGGCAGAACACGGAGCAGATCAAAAAAGGCTCTTACAAGGTCTATTTGCAGGTAACAACTGAACGGATACAGGAAGGACAGCCGGAGCAGCAGGGACAGACACAATCCCAGACGCAGCAGACAACCCAGCCCCGGACATATGTGTACCCAATTACCATCAAGCTGAAAAACACAAAACCTTCCGTTACCTTAAAACAGTCTGCGCAAATCAATCTTTTTTATAAAGATGCGGATGCACAACTGGCGATTAGCAGCGGAACGGAAAAAATTAACCAAATCCGGCAGATCAACGAGATAACGGGTGCGCCTCATTTTCAGGTCGCTTTCAAGCAGGAAGGGGATGTCTGGGCAGGAACCATATCCCCGGTGGGCGTGACAGCGGATAACTATAAGAAAATCAAGAAAACGGTGGAATTGCAGTTTCTTTTTCAGGATTACGGCGAAGAGTATGTCCTCACAAAGAAGCTGACGGTAAAAAGCAATTATCAGAAAACCACGCTGACAACTTCCCCGACGGACGCCCTTCTGTATCTGGCAACAGGAAATGACCGCGCTATTTTCCGCATTATGGATAAAAAGAGTAAAGAGATCCTGATTCCGAAAGAAAGCGGAAACACGGGGGAAAATGTGGAAGGAAACATTACGGTTACGCCGGATGCGGGTATGGAGTCCAAGGCGCAGTTTCATATGGAACCGGGCAGCCCGGACATTTCTGTGCGTCTGCTTGGGACGAAGAGTCTGACTGCCAAAATGAAGGTTTCCCACGATAACTGGAGGGAACCGGTATCCTGTTCTTTCAAAATGACAGTCAATAAGAAGACGCCGACGCTGACATTGGATAAAACAAAAGTATCTTTGAATACAAATGCCGCCGGAAGGGAAGTTTTTTCATTGAAGGCTTCGGCAAATAAGAATGAAACGGTGTCTATCGTCCGTCTGAAGGAAGCGGATATCGTGGGCGCTAATGGCGCAGCAAAGAAACTGTTAGAAGAGGAAAAACTTTCTATCTGCCCGCAAAGACAGGGGGATAGCAGGACGCTTACCGTCCGTTTAAATGACAGCAGTGTCAAAAATGGAACCTATAAATATAAAGTATACGGATGGTGTATGGTAGGTGAGACAAAGATTCTGCGGATGAATCCGGTTACGCTTAGCGTTACGGTTTCCAATAAACAGCCGTCCGTATCTTTGAAAGCAAAAGGCAAAATAAAAGCGTCTGATTTAGCGGGCGGGGAAATTCTCTATACGCCCAAAATAGCGAATGTCACGGGAGAAATCAGAAGCGCTTCTTTAAGCGGCGCCTATGCTTCGGCATTCACCCTGACGCCGGGAGATAATGGCGCATACCGGATTAAGGCAAAAGACGGCGCGGGACTGAATAAGGGCAGTTACAAGCTATACATGACCTTTGGGCTGGAAAATGGGGTGTCGGTGACGTCTAAGGCTTTTACCGTGAAAATACAGTGAATATTAGTATTATAAGAAGAAAGGGGAAAGAAAGTGGATACGCGCAGGCATATGGTGATAGCGGAAGGCAGGATTATCACGAAAGAGGTCCGGTTATGCAGTTATAATCAACAGACAGAAAAATATGATTTGCAGTTTTATACCGGAAAGACCTATTCTTATGCTGCGGATGCACTTCTCTGGATGCAGGAACCTATAGAGCTTTGTCCGGCGTTTTGCCACATATCTTATGATGGGAAAAAACTGCCCCCTGTCGATGCGGTTTATGTGTTTACAGGAAAAGACAAAAGCTATTGGCATATCTGCTTTGATGATGGAAACGAGGCGGACTATGAGCAGGAAGAGCTGACTATCCGGGAATCCTGTCTGGAAGATTTACGCTCTGGCCGCCTATTTGCCTATCTGACGAAAGCGGCTTCTATCTGCGCCAGACCCGAAAGCGGCGGCGTATCCACCATCCGGCGAGAAGAGATGGGATTCGTGGGAAAAGAGACTGCATTGTCCATCTATCTGAATCC
Source organism: Blautia sp. (assembly GCA_023664455.1). GTDB lineage: Bacteria > Bacillota > Clostridia > Lachnospirales > Lachnospiraceae > UBA3282. The sequence continues at coordinate 165,364 of JAMPFM010000001.1, read as the reverse complement.
GCAGAAAGAGCATTTCAGGAAAAAAGAGGTTACGCCGATTTTTCCGTTTGGCTGCAGTGCAAGCGGTTATCTGGCGGTCAAAGCCGCACTGGAACATTCTGTGAGCATGATACAAGGTTCGTCGGAAAAAGAGCGGATACAGACGATTTTCAATATTCTTGCCAATATCCTGCTGCAGGGGCAGAGTGTGCAGGTAGTTTTTCCGCATCATGCCACTATGAAGCAGGTGCTGGAAAAATTATCCACAGACGGCTGCCCGCTCGGTTTTCTTAGTGCGCCGATAGGGAGTGCAGAGGATAAACAGGAGTTTCTTGCGGCTCAGACTGGAACGTATCCGGCGTTTGGGAGCGGGGATATGGATGTGGATACGGAAAGTAGCCTGGAACATATTCAGCAGAAACTGGAGGAAATGAAAGAACTTTTCGTCCGGCAGACGGAGGCGGAAGCGTTAAGGCAGGAGCTGAAAGAGTTAGAGGCAGAGTGTCAAAGGGTAAAAAAGAGCGCAGAAGAAATGGGCGTGGACATACAGACGGTAAAGATCCGCAAATCCCTGGCTTCCGGACAGTTGATGCAGTTGTGGCAGGAGTGTCTGCGTATGGCGGAACAGAATATGGGAAGCGGATTGTCCTTTAAGCTCCGTTGCCGGTTTTCCTACGGTATTTCGGGCAAAGGATTTTATAAACAGGATCTGCTGAGGCTGACGGCAATGCTGCAGGGATTGTTTTACCGGAAGAAAAGGCAGGATTTGGAAGCGCATATCCGGCGGATGGAAGAGGAAGTGTCTCTGGCGGCGGAAGCGGTTTTTAGTGAGATAGAGAGCTTATCCATGCAGTATCTGGAGACTGCGCTTTGCCAGAAATACGGGGAAAAGAAGGAACGGACAGTTTTTGCAGAGGCAGATTTGAAGAAACGTTCAGACATTTTTCTGCAAGAGTATCCCATTCTGCTTTCTACGGCGGATTATGCCGGGAAGGCTCTGGGTGAAGAGACAGTTTATTCCTGTGTGATTGTGGAAGGGGCTTCTCAGCTGGATGCAGCTTCCGGCGCCCTGCTTTTAGCCCGTGGAAAGAACGCTGTGCTTTTGGGGGATGGAAGAGAATTACCGGAAGAAATGACCGCGGATAGAATCACGCAGTTAAAAGAGCTGTCTGCATCTTATGATATCCCCGATGAGTATGACTGTTCCAGATATGGGTTTCTGCAGTCCGTGAAAAAAGCGCTGCCGGAGGCGTCCCATATCTTTTTATAAAGGAAATACCCTGTCAGACCCAGCCGCCGTCCAGCGTGATAATCTGTCCCGTCAGATATTCGGGAGCGGATAAAAGCGTTCTGACCATCTGCGCGACTTCCGCGGGGCTGCCGATTCTGTCGCAGGGAATTTCCTGTCGCAGCGCGTCCAGCTCTTCTGCAGAAAAACAGCGGTTCATATCGGTGTCAATGAGACCGCAGGCAATGGCATTGACCTGGATATGACTGGGGGCAAGTTCTTTGGCAAGCGCCTTTGTAAAACTGTTGACAGCCCCTTTCGATGCGGAGTAGGCGACTTCCATAGAAGCCCCCGCAGTACCCCATACGGAAGAAATATTGATAATTTTGCCGCTATGCTTACGCAGCATAAGCGGAATGGCAAGTCTGCTCGTATAAAATACCGAGTCCATATTGATTGAAATCACTTTTCGCCAGTCGGCAAGAGACATTTCATGCAAAAGACCGATATAAGAAATGCCCGCGTTATTAATCAGGACATCTAAGTCCGTAATTTTCCGGAACAATGCTTCCACATCTTCAGGATTTCCCATGTCGCCGGTAAAAGGCACACAGTCAATATGATATTGCGTGGAAAGCTGTTTCGCATAAGTAAGAAGCGTTTCTTTGGACCTGATACAGGTCAGATAAAGATGATATCCTTCTGCGGCGAGGACAGCGGCGGTTTCCCTGCCGATTCCTCTGGAGGCGCCGGTCACTAAAGCATATTTTGTCATAGTCTGGATATACTCCTTGCGTCACATAGTTTTCTAAATTATACTACAAGTATCGGGTAAAAGAAAGGAGTTTGCATATGCAGGATGTAATGATTATAGGGTCCGGTCCGGCGGGCTTATCGGCGGCAGTCTACAGTAAAAGGGCGGGACTTACGATGCTGGTTATAGAGAAAAACGCGATGAGCGGCGGACAGGTATTAAATACGGATAAAGTGGACAATTACCTTGGCATTCCCGGTATCAATGGCTTTGAGCTGGGGATGAAATTCCGAAGCCATGCAGAAGAGATGGGCGCTGTTTTTAGAACCGGGGAAGTCAAAAGCATCAGCGGTGAGAAAGGGCGCTGGATCGTGACGGTGCATGACGGTGCAGAAGAGACTGTCTATGAGACGAAAACGGTGATTATCGCTGCCGGGGCGTCCCATGCGCTGCTCCATGTGCCGGGGGAAGAAAGGCTGACTGGACGGGGCGTATCCTATTGCGCAACCTGCGACGGCGCTTTTTTTAGGGAGAAAAACGTCGCAGTGGTAGGCGGCGGCGATGTGGCGGTGGAAGACGCCATCTTTCTGTCCAGAATCTGTAGTGAAGTTGTCCTGATTCACAGACGGGACAGTCTGCGCGCGGCAAAATCGCTGCAGGAAGCGCTGTTTCAGTGCGCCAATGTGAAAGTTATCTGGGACAGCGTGGTGGAAGAAATCTGCGGGGATGAGAAAGTGGAAGCCCTCAAAGTGCGCTGCCTAAAGGATGATACCTGCCAGATGTTTAAAACGGACGGCGTTTTTATCGCGGTAGGGCTTCTGCCCAATACAGAACCCTTCCGGGATATCGTGGCATGCGATGAAAAAGGATATATCATAGCCGGGGAAGATTGTGCGACGCAGACGGCGGGAATTTTTGCAGCGGGAGATATCAGGACGAAACGGGTGAGGCAGATTATTACAGCGGCTGCGGACGGCGCGGCGGCAATCGCCGCAGTAGAGGGCTTTTTATTACAAGGATATTGATAAAACGGCATTTTTGTACTGTTTTTGCGGTTGAAAAGTTCTATTTTCAACCTGCTTCTACATAATGCACAAGAAATAGTGCTATTTTCATTTTTTTTGGGCAGATGCTGTAGTTGACAATTACCTTCATAAATGTTATATTTTATTTCAAAAGATGTAACAATTTTGTAACATATTAATTACAAACGACCGGACTGATTGGTCGAGAGAAAGGCATGGTTACGAATTGATGAAGAAGGAAAGTGTGAAAATCGCAGCTTACGCAATGGCAGCAGTCATAACATTTTCAGGAATAGATATTACGGCAAACGCTTCAGGAGGTTTAAACTCCGTATTACCCTCGGCAGGTATTGATTACTCATTGGCGCCTACCGAGCAGTCCACGTCTCTTTCCGATATGAAAGAGGATGAGGACAGGGAAAGCAGCAGTGACCTGACTGCATCCACAGCGGATATTGCGATAAAAGGAACCGGGGAAATTCCGGTCGGCGGTATGTTGGAAAGTACGGAACAGTCCACCATATCTAATAAGAAGATTGAGGATACCATAATTGTCAGCGAAGGATACGTCAGAGACTTGCGGGAGGCTTCCAACGCGGCAAAACTCCACGAAGAGGAAGAAGGTTTCAAGAGCCTTGTCATTGCAAAAGTAAATAATTATGTGAATGTCCGGGATATTCCCGGTGAGGACGGTAACATCGTCGGCAAACTCTATGATAAGTCGGTCGGCACCTTCATAGAAGAGGAAAACGGCTGGTACAAAATCAGCTCCGGTTCCGTGGAAGGCTATGTAAAAGCAGAGTTTTGTGTGACAGGCGATGATGCGGTAGACCTTGCAAGAGAGGTCGGCACCCGGATTGCCACGGTTACGACGACGACCCTGAAAGTGCGGGAAGAGCCTAATACAGAGGCAGTAGTGCTCGGTCTCGTACCGATTGAAGATGAATTAATCGTTACGGAAGAGTTAGATGGATGGGTAAAGGTTAATATCGAGGAAGGTGATGGTTACGTGTCCAATGAATATGTCACCTTATCCACTGAATTTGTCAAAGCGGAGTCCATCGAAGAAGAAAAGGCGAGACTTGCTAAAGAACAGGCAGCAGTAGCGGCGGCAAAAGAAGCGGCTGCAAAGAAAGCGGCGGCGAGACGTGCAGAGGCAGCAGCCGAAGGCAATACTTCCGAAGAGGCAGTAACTTATGCATCTTCCGGCGGCAGCGCTTCCGGGCAGGCAGTAGTAAATTATGCGCTGCAGTTCGTAGGAAATCCTTATGTATACGGCGGCAGCAGCCTGACAAACGGTACGGACTGTTCAGGATTCGTTATGAGCGTTTACAATAATTTCGGCGTCAGTCTTCCCCACTCTTCAGCGGCGGACAGAAATGTAGGCGCAGCCGTAAACGGCTTGGAAAATGCGCAGCCCGGCGATATCATCTGTTATTCGGGGCATGTGGGAATTTATGCAGGAAACGGACAGATTGTCCATGCTTCCACTTCCAGAACAGGTATTATCGTTTCCAGTGCAACCTATCGTTCCATTCTTTCGATTAGAAGGATTTTCTAAATATAGTAGGAATAGCAGGATAAGGCGGTCAGATGAATCTGGCCGCCTTAAAGTTTGTGGAAAGGATTGCTAAAAGAATCCGAAGCATGTTATAATACATTATATAGCTGGGACAAGGCTATAGGTACATACAATAATCCAATGAAAGGGATGAGCGCTATGAAGTTTATTATTCTGGGGAAGAACATTGAAGTAACGGAAGGATTGAGGACGGCTGTCGAAGATAAAATCGGTAAATTAGAGAAATACTTTACAGAAGAGACCGAGGTGCATGTTACTTTAAGTGTGGAAAAAGACAGACAAAAGATTGAAGTCACGATTCCGATGAAAGGAAATATCATCCGTTCTGAGCAGGTCAGCAGCGATATGTATGTTTCCATAGATTTGGTGGAAGAAATCATAGAAAGACAGTTGAAGAAATACAAGACAAAACTGACGGACAGGCAGCAGGCAGCGGGATTTTTTAAGCAGGAATATCTGGAAAAAGATTTTATGGACGAGGAAGACGTCCAGATTATCCGCACGAAGAAGTTCGACATCAAACCGATGTATCCAGAAGATGCCTGCGTGCAGATGGAGCTGCTCGGACACAATTTTTTCGTGTTCTGCAACGCGGAAACCGACCAGGTCAATGTTGTATATAAGAGAAAAGGGAATACTTATGGTCTGATTGAACCGGAAGACTAATCTGAATGTAAATGAAAAAATATCGTAAAACCGACTACAATAAGGACAAACCTGTGGGCTGACATAACCCACAGGTTTTTTTCATATATTAGTGTGAAGAATGCCGCAGGGCGCCGTCATGGAGCCGGTGTGGGCTGGATAGCGCGGGGGAATTTATGAAAAAAATCAAATGGGGTATCAGGCTGGAACTGCTTCTGCTTGCGGCGGTGGGATGCGTTTGTCTGATGAAGGAACTACATATGTACAGACAGGCGAAAAGTCTGCCAACGCAGGAAGAAAGCGGGGAAAGCGCTAGAGATATGAAAGATATGGAAGATATAGAAGGCGGGGAAGCCATAGAAGTTTCGACGGATGGTAATTTTATCAAGTGGGTGGATTTCAATATTACAAACGACGCGCTAAGCAAGGCATATGAACTGGATACGGCTTCCTATGGGAAAGATATCCATGTGGACTGGATAGAGCTGCTCGCCTATGTAGGCGCAAGGCATGGCGGTAAGTTTGACAAAAAAAGCGTTTCGGAATTGCAGGATACGGCGGAAAAACTGCAATCCGGCGAGACCACGATAGAAGAATTGAGCAAAGACATGGAATATTACGATTATTATGAGGAAGCTTACGAGGCCGTCTTAGGGGGCATGGTGGGGGAATTTTCCATAGAAGTGCAGGCGGAAGGCACGGAGGAAAAAGAGTGGAAGGATTATTATGGACTGAAAGCCTTTTCCCCGATTGCAAAAGGGTTTGAGTACAGCCATTATGATGATTTCGGCTCTTCTAGAAGCTATGGTTATGCGAGACCCCACTTAGGACATGACATGATGGGGCAGATTGGCACGCCCATCATCGCCATCGAGTCCGGCTATGTGGAAGCGCTGGGATGGAACCAATACGGCGGCTGGCGTATCGGCATTCGTAGTTTTGATGGAAAAAGATACTATTACTATGCCCATCTGAGACAGAATTTTCCCTACAACAAATCCCTGGAAGAGGGCAGTATCGTGACGGCGGGCGATGTAATCGGCTATATGGGGCACACCGGATACAGCGCCACGGAAAATGTGAATAATATCGAAGTCGTTCACCTGCATTGGGGAATGCAGCTTATCTTTGATGAATCCCAGAAGGACAGTGATAATGAAATCTGGATAGATTGTTACGAATTGACGAAATTCCTCTATAAAAACCGCAGCCAGACGCAGAAAGACGAGGCAACGAAAGAATGGAACCGCGTCTATAATATGCGTGATCCGGCGGTTGAAAACCATTGCAAAAACGAAGTCCCTATGATACAATAGGGGCAGTGGGCAATGATAAAAAAATAACAATCATTGCAGAACCTGAAAAAAGGTATTTTATCAAAATGGAGGAGAGAGAATATGGCAAAAAAAGTTGTTTTGGCAGGCGCATGCCGTACTGCAATCGGCACAATGGGCGGTGCACTCAGCACGACTCCGGCACCGGTTCTTGGTTCAATCGTTATTAAAGAGGCATTAAGCAGGGCAGGGGTTCCCGCTGATGCCGTAGATCATGTATATATGGGATGTGTTATCCAGGCCGGATTGGGGCAGAACGTAGCCCGTCAGGCATCTATCAAAGCGGGTATACCGATTACCACTCCGGCTGTTACCGTGAACGTAGTATGCGGTTCCGGTCTTAATTGTGTCAACATGGCTGCACAGATGATTATCGCAGGTGACGCAGACGTTGTTGTGGCTGGCGGTATGGAAAATATGTCTATGGCTCCTTATGCAGCAATGCAGGGACGTTACGGCTATAGAATGAACAACGCAAAACTCGTGGATACGATGGTAAATGACGCATTATGGGATGCTTTCAACGATTATCATATGGGTATCACCGCAGAGAATGTTGCGGAAAAATACGGTCTGACAAGGGAGCAGCTTGACGAATTTGCAGCATGGTCCCAGCAGAAATGTGAAAAAGCAAGAGCAGAGGGCAAATTCAAAGACGAAATCGTTCCGGTAGAAGTGAAGAAGAAAAAAGAAACCGTTATCGTAGATACGGACGAAGGTCCGCGTGCAGGCGTTACGGCGGAAAATATTTCCAAACTCCGCCCGGCATTCAAACCGGACGGCATCGTTACGGCGGCAAACGCTTCCGGTATCAATGACGGCGCTGCTGCAATTATCGTTATGAGTGAAGAGAAGGCAAAAGAATTGGGCGTAAAACCGATGGCAACCTTTATAGCGGGTGCACTTGGCGGCGTAGATCCGTCCATCATGGGCGTGGGTCCCGTACCGGCGACACAGAAGGCAATGGCAAAAGCCGGCATGAAGATTGACGACTTTGACTTAATCGAAGCAAACGAGGCATTTGCAGCACAGTCTCTTGCAGTACAGAAAGACCTGGGATTCAGCAACGACGTACTCAACGTAAACGGCGGCGCAATCGCGCTCGGACATCCTGTAGGGGCTTCCGGCTGCCGTATCCTTGTAACGCTGCTTCATGAGATGGAAAAACGCGACGCAAAGAAAGGTCTTGCGACGTTATGTATCGGCGGCGGCATGGGCTGCGCTACCATCGTTGAGAGGGATTAGGTTATAGGAAGGCGCAGTATAAGATTGTAAGAAAAGATAAAAGGAGATAAATCGCATGGAATTTGTATTATATGAAGTAAAGGGACAGGTCGGCATTATCACCATCAACCGTGAAAAAGCGCTTAACGCCTTAAATTCAACTGTTTTGGACGAATTGGACAAGACTCTGGACGCGGTGGATTTAGAGAATGTGAGATGTCTGATTCTGACCGGCGCTGGACAGAAGTCTTTCGTGGCGGGCGCGGATATCGGCGAGATGAGCACGCTGACCAAGGCGGAAGGCGAAGCGTTTGGTAAAAAAGGAAATGATGTATTCCGTAAATTAGAGACTTTCCCAATTCCTGTCATTGCGGCAGTGAATGGTTTTGCATTGGGCGGCGGCTGCGAGATTTCCATGAGCTGCGATATCAGAATCTGTTCCGAAAATGCAGTGTTCGGACAGCCGGAAGTAGGACTCGGCATTACCCCCGGTTTCGGCGGTACGCAGAGACTGGCGAGATTGGTCAGCCCCGGCATGGCGAAACAGATGATTTATACCGCAAGGAATATCAAGGCGGACGAAGCGCTTAGAATCGGACTTGTCAATGCGGTATATCCGCAGGACGAGCTGATGGCGGCAGCAGAGAAGATGGCGGCGGGCATTGCAAAGAATGCGCCAATTGCCGTTCGCAACTGCAAGAAAGCAATCAACGACGGTCTGGAAGTAGGCATGGACGAGGCGATTGTCATCGAAGAAAAATTATTCGGCGACTGCTTCGAGACAGAAGACCAGAAATACGGCATGGCATTTTTCCTGGACAAGAACAAGGAAAAGGTGAAAGAGCCGTTCCAGAATCGCTAATAAGGCAAAAAGAATAAAATATAAAAATTATAATAGGAGGGTTTACCATGAAAGTAGGTATTATTGGCGCCGGCACAATGGGGTCGGGTATTGCACAGGCTTTTGCCCAGACGGAAGGGTATGAAGTATGTCTTTGCGATATCAATGAAGAATTTGCGGCAAACGGCAAGAACAAAATCGCAAAGGGATTTGAGAAACGTATTGCGAAAGGTAAAATGACACAGGAAGACGCTGACAAGGTTCTGGCGAAAATCACAACCGGCGTAAAGACAATCTGTACAGACTGCGATTTGATTGTGGAAGCGGCTCTGGAAGTAATGGATATCAAGAAACAGACTTTTAAGGAGCTGCAGGATATCTGCAAAGCGGACTGTATTTTTGCAACCAATACTTCTTCCCTTTCCATTACGGAAATCGGTGCAGGTATCGACAGACCAGTTATCGGTATGCATTTCTTCAATCCGGCTCCCGTTATGAAGCTGGTTGAGATTATCCGCGGTGAGAACACGACGGACGAAGTATTTGATAAGGTAAAAGCGATTGCGGAAGAAATCGGCAAGACTCCGGTAGAAGTAAACGAAGCGGCAGGTTTTGTTGTAAACAGAATCCTCATTCCGATGATTAATGAAGGTATCTGCGTACTGGAAGCTGGCGTTGCAAGTGTGGAAGACATTGACGCAGCGATGAGACTGGGCGCAAATCATCCGATGGGACCGCTGCAGTTAGGCGACTATGTAGGTCTTGATATTGTTCTGGCTATCATGGAAGTTATTTATTCCGAGACAGGAGATCCGAAATATCGTCCGGCTCCGCTTCTTAGGAAGATGGTACGCGCAGGCAAATTAGGCTGCAAGACCGGAAAAGGATTCTACGATTATTCAAAATAGTCAGACTATTAAAATATAGATGGAGGAGTAAAAAATCATGGATTTTACGTTAAGCAAAGAGCATGAAATGGCGAGAACTCTTTTCAAAGATTTCGCTGAAAAAGAAGCAAAACCTCTCGCGCAGGAAATAGATGAGAATCATCGTTTTCCGAGAGAGACTGTTGACAAAATGGCAAAATTAGGCTTCCTTGGCATTCCTGTACCCAAGGAATATGGCGGACAGGGATGTGACCCTTTAACATATGTTATGTGTGTTGAGGAGCTGTCTAAGGTATGTGGAACAACAGGTGTTATTGTATCCGCACATACTTCCCTCTGCTGCGACCCGATTCAGACTTATGGAACGGACGAGCAGAAACAGAAATATCTGATTCCGCTTGCAAAAGGTGAGAAGCTTGGTGCGTTCGGGCTGACAGAACCCGGCGCTGGTACAGACGCGCAGGGACAGCAGACCAAAGCGGTCTTAGAAGGCGACGAGTGGGTATTAAACGGCTCTAAATGTTTTATCACCAATGGTAAAGAAGCGGATGTATACGTTATCTTTGCAATCACCGGCACGGTTGAGAAGCGCGGCAGAGTCAGCAAAGAGATTTCCGCATTTATCGTGGAAAAAGGAACACCCGGCTTTACATTCGGAACGAAAGAAAATAAAATGGGTATCTGCGGTTCCTCTACATATGAGCTGATTTTCACAGACTGCCGTATTCCTAAGGACAATCTTTTAGGACAGAAGGGCAAAGGCTTCAATATCGCTATGCACACATTGGACGGCGGACGTATCGGTATCGCTGCACAGGCTCTCGGTCTTGCAGAAGGCGCACTGGAAACAACGATTCAGTATGTAAAAGAAAGAAAACAGTTTGGCAGGGCAATCGGCGCATTCCAGAATACGCAGTTCCAGTTAGCGGATATGGCTACCAAGGTTCAGGCGGCTCAGATGTTAGTTTATAAAGCTGCCATGAAGAAAGCGGAATATGCTGCGAATCCTAAGATTTCCTATTCTGTAGAAGCGGCTATGGCGAAATTATACGCGGCGGAAGTTGCGATGGAAGTAACCACTAAGGCTGTACAGCTGCATGGCGGTTACGGCTACATCAAAGAGTACGATGTAGAGCGTATGATGCGCGATGCTAAGATTACAGAAATCTATGAAGGAACTAGTGAAGTTCAGCGCATGGTTATTTCAGGCGCGCTTTTGAAATAACTTCGCATTATCGCTTTTGAATTGAGTGTGCGCTGAAGCGCACCATAAATAAGGTAAAGGAGATTAAGTCGATGAAAATCGTTGTTTGTATTAAACAGGTGCCCGATACAAAGGGCGGCGTAAAGTTCAATCCGGACGGTACGCTGGACAGAGGTGCGATGCTTGCAATTATGAATCCCGATGACAAAGCCGGATTAGAAGCAGCGCTTAGATTAAAAGATGAATATGATGCGGAGGTTACTGTTGTAACGATGGGACTTCCGAAAGCAGAAGAAGTTCTTCGTGAAGCGATGGCAATGGGCGCGGATAAAGGTATTCTTGTAACAGACAGGGTACTCGGCGGCGCTGATACATGGGCTACTTCCACAACTATTGCAGGCGCTCTTAGAAATCTGGATTATGATTTGATTATTACAGGACGTCAGGCTATCGACGGCGATACCGCGCAGGTTGGTCCTCAGATTTCCGAACATCTTGATATTCCGGTGATTTCTTATGCGCAGAATATTAAGATTGAAGGTGACAGCGTAGTTGTTGAGCGTCAGTATGAAGACAGATATCATGTGTTAAAGGCTAAAATGCCCTGTCTGATTACAGCTCTTTCTGAATTAAACGAGCCCCGTTATATGACCCCCGGCGGTATTTTTGACGCATATCAGAAAGAAATCACCGTATGGGGCAGAGCTGATTTGAAAGACGTGGATGATTCCAACTTAGGTTTGAAGGGTTCACCGACTAAGATTGCAAAAGCGTCCGATAAGGTTAGAAAAGGCGCTGGCGAGAAAGTTACGCTTGACCCCGACGAGTCAGTAAGTTATATCGTTGATAAATTGAAAGTAAAACATGTTATCTAAGAAAGCGTTTTTCAAACTCCTGCACAGAGCGGGGGTTGGTGAATTAGCGAGAATGGAGGATTGTGATGAATTTAGAAGAATACAAGGGAGTATACGTCTTTGCGCAGCAAGTAGATAACGAAATCAGCAGTATCGCATTTGAATTACTTGGAAAAGCAAAAGACCTTGCAAAAGATTTGAATACGGACGTAACAGCGGTACTTTTAGGTTCAGGGGTAAAAGACCTTGCGGACAAGCTTGCAGAATACGGCGCTGATAAAGTAATCGTTGTAGACGATCCGGAATTGAAAGTATATAGAACGGAGCCTTATGCACATGCACTGGCTTCTGTTATCAATCAGTACAAACCGGAAATCATGCTGGTTGGCGCAACCGCAATCGGAAGGGATTTAGGTCCCAGGGTTTCCGCGAGAGTGGCAACCGGTCTGACAGCAGACTGTACCGTTCTGGAAATTGGTGATTTCCCGTTACAGCCGATTCCTGGTCAGGAACAGAAGCACAATCAACTGCTGATGACCCGTCCTGCATTTGGCGGAAATACAATCGCTACGATTGCATGCCCGGATAATCGTCCGCAGATGGCGACCGTGCGCGCCGGCGTTATGCAGAAAATAGAGCCGATTAAGGGTGCAAAAGCAGTTGTTGAAGAGTACAATCCCGGATTTACACCGGATCATAAGTATGTAGAAATTCTTGACGTCGTAAAGGCAGTAACCGATACGGTAGATATCATGGATGCCAAAATCCTTGTATCCGGCGGGCGTGGCGTAGGAAGCCCGGAAAACTTCAAGATTTTGGAAGACCTTGCTGCAGTGCTTGGCGGAACCGTAAGCTGCTCCCGTGCAGTCGTAGATTCCGGCTGGAAACCGAAAGATTTGCAGGTTGGTCAGACAGGTAAGACTGTACGTCCTAACGTATATTTTGCAATCGGTATTTCGGGTGCGATTCAGCACGTTGCCGGTATGGAAGAATCCGATATCATTATTGCAATCAACAAAGATGCGGACGCACCTATCTTTGACGTAGCGGATTATGGTATCGTAGGCGATTTGAATAAAATCGTTCCGAAGCTGACAGAAAGTCTGAAAGCGGAAATTGCTGCAAAATAAGTACAGAAAACATAAAAATGAGGTCAGGCTGTGAAAAGCCTGGCCTTTTTGGCGTATGACGAGCATGCCCGTGTTCTGTGGTGAAAGTCCACATAGGCGTAGCTACCGACGAACTTTATAGCGGCTTCCAAGGTTTGTGCCGTGAGGTACAGGCGAGAAGAAGGGATAGCGAAATCGTAACCCTATGTACAGAAACCCAATAATAAGGCGTTTATGGTGGGGTAGGTAAGTTAGCTCAAGATAACGAAGTGTAATATACACGCTTATGATGAAGACGCCAAATGGCAGTTGCCGGAGCCAAGCGCATTGATGAGCGCAAAAACTTATCGAGATAAACACGCAATGCCATTTGTAATGAAACTAAAGGATATTGTGAAAAATCTTACAATAAAATACGTTAATCTTATGGAACAGTTGCAAGAAAAAGCAGATGATTTTGAGCGAGTGAAGCAGTATGTCGGAGCAGATAAAATTGATACGATTGTGGCAAATGCAAGGGAGTTGGAACGGATTG
>JAMPFM010000001.1:134904-152063 GCA_023664455.1 Blautia sp. | reverse complement strand
GTTGGATTGTATATTCTGCACAACGGACGGCTGTAAAATCTTCGTTTCGCAATTATCGGAAGAATAGCAGAAGAGAAAGGAATGTGGGGGAAAATGGATATTCTTATCGTGGTTATCATCGTAGGGATTGTTGTGTATAAGGCGTATCACCAGAAGGGAAATTCGGATACAGAAAAAAGGAGCGCTAGTGCGCCGCCGAATACAAATACTGCGCCTGTAAGACACCGGGCGGAAAATTCCGGCAGGCAGCCTTATGGCATAAATAGGCAATCCATGTCCGGGCAGCCGGCAGGCAAAACGTCGATGCCAGGTCAATCTTTGCCAGGGAAATCAACGCAGGGGCAGTTTCAGGACGAACCGGAAGAGCAGGAACATTCCACATTGGCATATCTGGATGAAAAGGCGAGACAGGACGCCTTGGAGCATGAACGGGAACGGCGGGAAGAAGCGGAGCGCCTGAATCGGAATTACGGTGGTTTCCGCGTTGCAGAGCGGCTTTTTGACGGGGACGCAGTTCCAAACGGAAAGCGGTGTAGTGTCTGCGGGTATTGCGGCGCGGAGAATCTGGTGCCCATGATGGCGAGAGAAAAATACAGCTGTTATTTTTGTAGGGAATTGCTTTCGTAGAAAAAGAATAGTTTTTAAAAAGTGGAGGGATCTTAGATGAAATGCAAAAGAGTAGAGATGGAATCAGATGTAGAAAAATATGAGGTAGGAAAGGGCATGGAAGACGGCTTTGAGAGAATGTCGGACGTTATTACCAAAGGCTGGATTGTGACGGATTCCCTGATTCAGGTCAAACGGGAAGACGGAAGTATCGTATGCCCTTATATCCGGCACCGCAGAGGACGCACATTCCTTGAGGAAGGGGATTATATCATTACCGATGCCGACGGAACCAGACATGTCTGCGGTGAGGATAAGATTTTTAAGAGATATCAGATGGTGGAAGGGTAATAGCATTGTCCGTTATCTTTTCCTGTCACGCCTTTTTACTGCTCCAATATTATGTTAATGAATTTAAAGATTTTGGGAAAGCTATGTAGAGGATAAAGAATAATAAATTTTGAATCAGTTTGAATGATAATTGTTGCATTTTGCTTTCACATATAATATTCTATTAACAGAAGGGATGTGATGCCATGACTACGGTAAGTCTTCGCTTTGACGATGAAATGAAAAAGGAACTGGATGAGATGTGCAGCGAAATGGGGATGAATCTTACTACTTTTTTTATGATTTATGCCAGAAAAGCGCTGCGGGATCGGCGGATTCCATTTGATATAACTGCGCCTTTAGATTCTTTTTATTCTGATTCCAATATGGAGTATTTAAGGAAAGCTGACCAGCAGGTTAAAAATGGGCAGGTGGTTGTGAAGACCATAGAGGAATTGGAGGCTATGGAGCTTGAGTAAAATTACATTTGCAGAAATTGCCTGGGATGAATACCTTTATTGGCAGTCGCAGGATAAAAAAACTTTAAGAAAAATAAACGGTCTGTTAAGAGCCATTCAACGGGAACCGTTTTCTGGAGAAGGAAAACCGGAACCATTAAAAGGCGATAGGAGTGGAAAATGGAGCAGACGAATTAATGAAAAGGATAGAATTGTATATGAAGTGAAAGAAGATTGCATTGTAGTAACTCAATGTAAAGGGCATTATAATGACAAGTAATGATGATGTAAAATAGAGTATTAAAAACAAACCATTCGTCTAATAAACAGACCGTCTGTAAGAATCAATGCAGACGGTCTGTTTTTTGTGGTATCAATGATTTATCCGTCGCTTAACTATACTTGCCATATCCGGTCAGTCTGTCTGGATATACCGCTTTTTTTAGCCTAAACTCATTCAGTACCGTTTATGGGACACCATTTCTGATATGCTATAAGTAGTTTTACAAGAAGCGTTTGCACAATCTACATTTTTTACAGAGCGCCGTCGAAAACAGATATTGCATAAATCGAACATTTGTTTTATAATTAGACAGAACATTTGTTCTGATTAGAGATGGAGGAAGTATGGGAAAGAGAATGGAAAAGAAGAAAACGAGGCTGATTATTCTGGCAATCGCACTGATTTTTACGATTCTGTTATGTACGACAGAAACTGTCATGAGTAGAAATAAGACAGAATACAGAGATAAGAAGAAATACTACGCCATGATGGAAAAAGAATACTTATCCGGCATGGAAAAGCTGCTCGATGAGAGAGGATATCCTGACAGCGGCATTACGATTCGATGGATGATGGACGAAACAGGGAACCGAACTTATACGGTACTGATACATCATCGGAAAATAAATGCTTTAGACCGTGCAGAGAAGGAAGAATTGCTGCGTCAATTAACGGCTGCGGAATTTGCAGACCCTGTCTGCAGTTTTAACTATTGTTTTTTGGAAACATGATTTTCCTGTTTCTTCCAAAAAAAATTAAGAATAGAAAGAATGACATTTCCGGGGTTTGGGATTATAATAGTACGAGAAGAAACGCAGAAGCCCAGACAGGCTTACGCAAGATTTACATTTTGCAGGAATATAGTAGAAGCAGAAACGGAGTACGAAATGAGACATAATCCACAACCGCAGGAATTGTACAGACATTTTAAAGGCAGTCTGTATCAGGTAAGATGCTTGGCGAGACATAGTGAGACCGGTGAGCAGATGGTCGTTTATCAGGCGATGTATGGTGATTTCCAGATATATGTAAGACCGCTGGATTCCTTTATGGAAGAGGTAGACAGGGAAAAATACCCGCATGCAGGCCAGAGATACCGTTTTGAACTTCGCAGTGCAGAACAGGAAAATCGCGCTGTGAAAGAAAGCCCGGATATGGAACTGTCAGAAATGACGCAGCAGGGGAAAGTCCAGGAGGGTAAGCTGGAAGAGCGGCTAACTGCATTCCTGGAGAGTAAACCGGAATTACAGCAGGCGAAAGTCCCGATGGATAAACCGGATGGAGTTTCACAGTATGAAGCACAGGAAGAACTGAATATAGATCCTCTGGTATTACAATTTCTGGATGCGGATTCTTATGAGCAGCGCTTGGAAATTCTAGCGATGCTTCATAATCGTATCGATAATGAAATGATCAATACGATGGCAGTCGCAGTGGATGTTGAGATCAAGGAAGGCGAAATAGAAGACAGATATGAGGAATTAAAAAATTGTCTTCTGACTTTTGCTAAATATGAAAGCAGCCGTCTGCGATAGGAAAAGGGCGTAAAAGGGCGTTCACAGGCAGCTGCCCATAGTCCATCCGTTATCCATGAACAGGAATTTGGCAGAGAATCCATAGGCAACGTGTGATTTGCCCCAATCCGGGGTATGATGCGCATGGAGTCGCAAACCGATTTGAAAGGAAGCGGAATGGAGGGATAGTATGTCTTATGATTTGGAAAGCAGACTTGTTGTAGGCGTTTCTTCAAGGGCGCTGTTTGATTTGTCTGATGAGAATCAGATTTTTGAGAGGGATGGCGTGGAAGCTTACTGCCGTTATCAGGTGGAGCATGAAGATGAAATACTGCGTCCGGGACCGGGATTCCCATTGATTAAAGCCTTATTGAATCTGAATAATCTGCCCGGCAAAGAAGGATGTGTGGAAGTGATTATCATGTCCCGCAACAGCCCCGATACGTCGCTGCGTGTGTTTAACGCTATCAGCCATTATGGATTGAATATTACGAGGGCGGTATTGGCGAGCGGTGCGTCCCTTGCCCCTTATCTGGAAGCGTTTAAGACGGATTTGTTTCTTTCTGCGTATGAGGATGATGTGCAGAGTGCGATAGATTTTAATATTGCCGCAGGAATTATCTGTAGTGACGGCATTCATACATACGACTGTGAACATCAGATTAAGCAGATAAGAATCGCATTTGATGGGGACGCGGTGCTTTTTTCCGATGAGTCGGAACAGATTTTTAAAGAACAGGGACTGGAAGCCTTTGAGGAAAATGAAAGAAAAAATGCGGATAATCCGCTGAAGGCAGGACCATTTGCCAAGTTTTTAAAGACGTTGTCCAAGCTGCAGAAAGATTTCACGGCGGACGAAGCACCAATCAGGACCGCGCTTGTAACGTCGAGAAGCGCGCCCGCGCACGAAAGGGTTATCCGTACCCTGCGTGCCTGGAATGTCAGGATTGACGAAGCTTTTTTCCTTGGCGGAGTCCAGAAGAAAGATATATTGAAAGCCTTTGGAGCACATATCTTCTTCGACGACCAGCTTGTGCATACGAAAAATGCTTCGGAGGTAGTACCGGCGGCGCGGGTGCCTTATAAAAAGAAGGCGCCCGACAGCGGATAAAATATGATTGGATAAATAAATTGACGGTAGATGCATATGAGATATCATAATATAACGGAAGCGGAGTTTGTATCCAGACCGAATCGGTTTGTTGCCTATGTGAATCTGAATGGACAGCGGATAAAGGCGCATGTCAAAAATACGGGCAGGTGCAGGGAGCTATTGCAGGAACATGCGACAGTGTATCTGGAAAAGAGTGGAAATGACAATCGGGCGACGGCGTATGACCTTGTTGCAGTACAAAAAGAAGGAAGGATCGTCAACGTAGATTCCAATGCGCCCAATAAGGTCGTGGAAGAATGGCTGGGTAAAGGGTATCTTTTCCCGGATTTAACGCTGATACGTCCAGAAACAACTTATAAAAACTCACGGTTTGACTTTTATCTGGAAACTGCTTCCGGGCAGAAGATTTTTCTGGAAGTGAAAGGAGTCACGTTAGAAAACGACAACCGGGCGGCATTCCCGGACGCGCCTTCGGAGCGCGCCGTTAAGCATGTGGAAGAATTGATTCAGGCAAAAGAAGAAGGCTATGAAGCGTATATTCTGTTTGTTATCCAGATGAAGGGCTGCCTTTCGTTTTCCCCGAACTGGGAAACCCAGCCTGTTTTCGGCTCCACGCTGCAGAAGGCAAGGCGGGCGGGAGTGCGGTTATTGGCATATGATTGTGAGGTGTTAGAGGACAGTCTGTGGCTGCAGGATGAAATTCCGGTTTTTTTATCTTCCTTAGATGAGGCGGTAGAACCGCTGCTTGCCTGGTATGATAGGGGAAGAAGGATTCTGCCCTGGCGGGAAGAACCTACGCCCTATCATGTATGGCTTTCGGAAATCATGTTACAGCAGACGCGGGTGGAAGCGGTCAAACCCTATTATGACAGATTTATAAGGGAACTTCCGGATATCGCAAGTCTTGCGGATGTAGAGGAAGAGAGGCTGCTCAAACTATGGGAAGGGCTTGGATATTATAATCGGGCAAGAAACCTGAAAAAGACGGCGGGACAGATTATGGCAGATTATGAAGGAAAGATGCCGGAAACTTATGAGGAGCTTATTAAATTACCGGGAATCGGTAGTTATACGGCGGGAGCCATCTCTTCGATTGCATTTCAGTATGCGGCGCCCGCCGTTGACGGAAATGTACTGCGGGTGTTATCGAGACTACGATTGGATGAGAGGGACATACTGGATACAAAGGTGAAAAAAGAAATAGAGGCCGATTTGCTGGAAGTGATACCAAAAGAGCGTCCGGGAGATTTTAATCAGGCGCTGATGGAACTGGGAGCAATGGTCTGCGTACCAAACGGCGCAGCAAGGTGCGATAAATGTCCGTGGGAGTCGATTTGCGGGGCAAATAAAGCCGGAAGAATCCAGGAATTTCCCAGGAAAACACCGAAAAAACCCCGGAGCATCGAAGATAAGACGATTCTGGTTATTCAAGATGAGAATAAGGTCGCACTTCGTAAACGGGCAAAAAAGGGACTTCTGGCAGGAATGTATGAATTTCCCACGATGGAGGGGCATCAGGAGCCAGAGCAGGTAATCGCTTATTTGAAATCTCAGGGGGTGCGCCCGCTGAGGATTGAAAAGCTGCCTGACTCGAAACATATTTTTACCCACAAAGAATGGCATATGATAGGCTATGTCATCCGCGTGGACGAGTTGGAGCGTATGCAGCCGAGTGAAGAATTACTTTTTGCAACGCCAGGAGAAACGGAAGAGAATTATCCGATTCCGTCTGCGTTTGCCGCTTATACGGATTTTATGAGAATCAGGAGGGGGACCCATGAAACTACTGTCAATAGCGATTCCGAGCTATAATTCTGAAGCATATATGAGGAAATGCATAGAATCCCTGCTTGTGGGTGGGGAAGATGTGGAAATTTTAATTGTAGACGACGGTTCTACGGATAAAACGGGAGAGATTGCAGAGGAGTATGCCGCGATGCATCCGGGAATCGTCAAAGCGATTCATCAGGAAAACGGTGGGCATGGAGCGGCTGTCAATACAGGTTTAGAACATGCGAAAGGACTATACTTTAAAGTGGTAGACAGCGATGACTGGGTGAAGGAAAGCGCCTATCTGGAAATTCTGGAAACATTGCGGGAACTGGCGGGCGGCAATACTGTATTGGACATGCTGATTAGTAACTTTGTCTATGAAAAGGAAGGCGAAAAGAAGCATAAGGTCATGAAATACCATCATGCGCTGCCTAAAAATAAAATTTTCACATGGGATGAAGTGAAACATTTCCACAAGGGACAGTATATATTGATGCATTCCGTTATTTTCAGGACAAAGCTGCTTCGGGAATGTGGACTCAGACTGCCAGAATATTTGTTCTATGTAGATAATTTGTTTGTATTCGAGCCGCTGCCTTATGTGAAGACGATGTATTATCTGGACGTCAATTTCTACCGTTATTATATCGGCAGGGAAGGGCAGTCTGTTAATGAAGCGGTTATGATATCCAGAATTGACCAGCAGCTACGGGTTAATAAAATGATGCTGGATTATCTGCTGGAATGTCAGTCGCAGAAGAAATCGAGTGTCAATAGACAGCGCAGACTGCGCGCCTATATGGTGAATTATCTGGAAATTATTACTGTGATATCCTCGGTTCTGCTGATTTGTTCCGGTACGGATGAGAATCTGGAGAAAAAGAAAGAACTTTGGAAGGATATCAAGAAAAAGGACATGCTTCTCTATATCCGGCTCCGTTATGGAATTATGGGTAATTCCATGAATCTTCCGGGCAAAGGCGGCAGGAAAATATCGGTGGAAGCTTATAAGATATGCCGCCGTTTTTTCAAATTTAACTGATAAATAAAATAGGGACTAGAGAGTCTCTGGTCCCGGTTTTTTCTTACTATGCGCGAGATTATGTTTCCAGGTTAAGATAGCGTCGAAGCGGTATACAACCAGATACATAACAGCTGCTATCATAAATGCTGTTATCACATCAAACGCGGAGTGCTGTTTGATAAACATGGTTGATAGTATGATGGATGTACAGAGAATCAAAGAGACAGACCGTACCCATTTATGTTTTTCAAAATGCTTGCTTTTGAGAATGGCGAAATGGCAGCCCAGCGAATTATATACGTGGATGCTGGGACAGATGTTCGTAGGGGTATCCGCCTTGTATAAGAGCGCTACTAACTGTGTAAAAATATTGTTCCGCGGCATACTGTATGGTCTCAGATGGTGTCCATTTGGAAACAGTGTAGAGACAATCAGGAAAATAGTCATGCCGGTGAATAGGAAAATGCAGCATTTATAATAATCGTCCTTGTCTTTCAGAAAGAAATAAGCGACAGTAACTGCCACATAGGCAAACCACAAATAATAGGGAATGACAAATACCTCGCAGAACGGAATATAGTCGTCCAATGTAACATGGATAATACGGTAATGCTGCACTGTCTGTTCCAGATAGCTAAACCATGCCATATAGACGGTGAAATAGATAAGCAGTGGTATGGCATGTTTATATTTTTCCAAAAAATTTCTACAGGTTTTCATGATAATGCGCTCTCTTTTCCCGGACAAATCATTTTAAATAATAATAACTGCTGTTATAAAAATATCTGATATAACAACTAGCAATTATTGTTACAAACAATATTCACCATAGCAGATATTATTACTTCTATATGATGAATATATTAGCAGATTGCCGGGAAAAGTCACGATACTTTTTAGATAAAAATTTCTTTGTTTTCTTGCAAAAAATAGCAATATTGTTTAATTTACTCAGGCGAGAAAGGTTATTTTCTGCTTCTGGCAGAGCAGATAAATGTGGTCAGATTTTATCGGGACTTCCCCGTCGGTATGTACCCAGAGTGGAGCAGAGGTTTTCAACGCGACCTTCTGTGCCTGATAATGGAATAATTGTGGGAAAATATAGTGTTTCCCAAAAAACGCGGTGGGCAGCGCCAGCAGGATAAGCGCCTTGGGCAGATTGCCGGCGACAAATACGTCCAGCAGACCGTCCTGGGGGTTAGCCTGAGGGCAGAATCGAAAACCGCCGCCTTCGTATTGGTGTATCATCGATGCGGTGAATAGAAAACGATTCAGATGAATAGGCGGTTTATCGTCCAGATAAATGTCGCAGGATACGGGCTTGGCGGAAATCAGCTGTTTAAGCGCAATGCTGAGGTAAGTCAGCTTTCCAAGTTTTAACCGGTTCAGGGCATCTTTGGTGGGAGAGGCAAGCGCTTCCTCGCATACGGCGGCGTCGAAACCGATACCGCTGCTTATGGCAAAATATCTGCGCTTTGCCATAGGAAGGTCTTTTAGTCTTGGCGTTGTCTGGGAGTGTTCATCATAAGTGAGGACGCCTAAATCGAGGGTGCGCTGGAATCGTTCGCTAAGAATCCTTTCCAGAATTTCTTCCGGTTTCTTAGGCAGACGCATATCCCTGGCTAAATCGTTGCTGGAGCCGGTAGGAATATAACCGAGACGCACTTTCGAGAAATCCTGAATACCTTGTAAGACTTCATTGACAGTACCGTCGCCGCCCAGGATGATGAGATTCAGGGGAAGGGCAGCATTTTCAGGGATATTTGTTGTTAGTTTTTTAACAGACTTCGCTATATGTCCGCTATATTTTGAGATAATCATCTTATAAGGAAGGTTTCTCTGCTCAAAAACCGGTTTTAACCGCTGCCAGATCTGGATTCCCCTGCCAGATTTAGACGCAGGGTTTAAAATGATATAATACATGGCGCCACCTCGTGATATTTTATATTTTTTGTCGAAATGAATATGATATCAGTATAACATGTCCTGCCTTTAATGAGAAGCAGGGAATTGTCTGTCCTTCATGAAAGATTTTGAGAAGGATTCCACCTTCCTTAAAAAGATTTTTTATATATTGCGCCCCACACCTTTCATATGATATACTCATACTGATTTTCATAGCGTATTGTTTTATATGATATTAGGAAAAATATAGGATAGCGAAAGGCAGGAGCAGGTATGTATTCATTAGAAGAAGTAAGAATGACAGACCCGGAAATCGCACAGGCGATAGAGGATGAACAGGAACGTCAAAATTCCCATATCGAGCTGATTGCATCGGAAAATTGGGTGAGTAAGGCAGTTATGGCGGCGATGGGAAGCCCGCTGACCAACAAATATGCAGAAGGGTATCCGGGAAAAAGATATTACGGCGGCTGCGAGTGTGTTGACGTCGTGGAAAATCTGGCGAGGGAACGGGCGAAAAAGTTATTTGGCTGCGAGTATGTCAATGTCCAGCCTCATTCCGGGGCACAGGCGAATATGGCGGTATTTTTTGCAGTTATGGAGCCGGGCGATACGTTTATGGGCATGAATCTGGATCATGGCGGGCATCTTTCCCACGGTTCACCGGTCAATATGTCGGGAAAATATTTTCATTGTGTGCCTTATGGCGTGAATGACGAAGGTTTTCTGGATTATGATAAGGTCCGCGAGATTGCGTTGGAATGTAAACCGAAAATGATTGTGGCGGGAGCTTCCGCTTATGCGAGAACGCTGGATTTCAAGAAATTTAGGGAAATAGCGGACGAAGTAGGAGCCGTTTTGATGGTGGATATTGCGCACATCGCGGGACTTGTGGCGACAGGTCTTCATCCGAGTCCGATTCCTTATGCACATGTAACGACCACGACGACCCATAAGACCCTGCGCGGACCCCGCGGCGGTATGATTATGTCGAGCCAGGAAGTGGCGGATAAATATAATTTCAATAAAGCGATTTTCCCCGGTATCCAGGGCGGACCCCTGATGCATGTGATTGCGGCGAAGGCAGTCTGCTTTCAGGAAGCGCTTACGCCGGCCTTTAAAGAATACCAACAGGGTGTTATTGATAATGCACAGGCATTGTGTAAAGGTCTGCTTGCAAGGGATATCAGGATTGTATCCGGCGGTACGGACAACCATCTGATGCTGGTGGATCTGACCAACTATGATTTGACAGGCAAGGCAGTCGAGAAACTTCTGGACGAGGCGCATATCACTGCCAATAAAAATACGATTCCGAACGACCCGAAATCGCCGTTTGTAACAAGTGGTATCCGTCTGGGTACACCGGCGGCAACGTCCCGTGGTTTAAATACGGCGGATATGGATAGGGTTGCGGAAGCGATTTCCATTATCATCAAAGAGGGCGAAGCGGGGATTCCGAAAGCGCGTGCGATTGTGAAGGAGCTGACGGATAAATATCCGCTGATCTGAGCAGACAGGCTCTTGTTATGAGGACGAAAGAAAGAGAAAGAGAGGAATAATGGGAAAATGATTCAGATAGCGGTTTTGGGATATGGTACGGTAGGAAGCGGCGTCGTGGAAGTCATCGAGGCAAACAAAGCGGATATCAACAAGAAGGCAGGAACCGATTTAAATGTAAAATATATTCTGGATTTGCGGGATTTTCCAGGAGATCCCCATGCAGATAAGGTCATTCACGATTTCAATGTGATTTTACAGGATCCGGAAGTCTCTGTTATTTGCGAGACGATGGGCGGAAACGAACCGGCTTATACGTTTTCAAAGAATGCATTGCTGGCGGGAAAAAGCGTCTGTACTTCCAACAAAGAGCTGGTTGCGAACCACGGGCCGGAACTGCTGAGGATTGCAAGGGAAAATCACTGCAATTATTTATTTGAAGCCAGCGTAGGCGGCGGCATTCCGATTATCAGACCATTAAATTATTCTCTGACCGCAGAGAAGCTGGATGCAATTACCGGTATTTTAAATGGTACGACGAACTATATTTTAACGAAGATGGAAGAGAACGGCGCCAGCTTTGAAGATGTGTTAAAAGAGGCGCAGGATAAAGGATATGCGGAAAAAAATCCTGAAGCGGACGTGGAAGGTTATGACGCCTGTAGGAAAATTGCGATTCTTTCTTCCCTGATGAAAGGAAAGAACGTCAATTATGAAAAGATTTATACGGAAGGCATTACCAGGATTACGGCAGCGGATTTTGCCTATGCGCATAAGATGAAGCGTTCCGTGAAACTGCTTGCGATGAGCAAGGATAAGGAGGAAGGCTTTTATGCGATGGTCGCGCCTTTCATGATTCCCAAGAGTCATCCGCTCTATAGCGTAAGCGATGTGTTTAATGCTGTTTATGTTCATGGAAATATGCTGGGGGATTCGATGTATTACGGACGCGGCGCAGGAAAACTGCCGACGGCGAGCGCGGTAGTTTCCGACGTGGTGGACTGTGCCAGACATCCGGGCAAGACAATTATGTGCTTCTGGGACGATGAAGAAGTGCAGTTGACAGATATTGCGGATACGAAGAAAAGATTTTTCGTCCGCGTAAACGCCGATAAGAAAGAACGGGCAAAAGAAGTATTCGGGGCGCTTGAGGAAGTAGATGCAGGATTTCCAGAGGAATTTGCTTTCATAACACCTCTTATTAAAGAAAAAGAATTTGATGAGAAAGTGGGAGCGCTCGGCGGCATTATCAATAGAATCCGTATGGAAGCTTAGGAAGGAGCGGGAAAACGGTATGAAGTATATAGTAGTTTTAGGGGATGGCATGGCGGATGAACCGATAGAGAGCCTGGGGCAGAAGACGCCTTTAGCCTATGCGGCGACGCCTGCGCTTGACAGGTTGAGCAGGCAGTCTGAAATCGGTATGGTGCATACCATTCCAGAAGGCATGAAACCGGGTTCCGATACTGCGAATTTATCCGTATTGGGATATGACCCCAAGAAGTATTATTCCGGTCGTTCCCCTTTGGAAGCGCTGAGTATCGGGGTTCCTATGGAAGATACGGATATTGCGCTGCGTTGTAATATCGTAACGATTTCCGAAGAAGACGTTCCTTTTGAGAAACAGACTATTATCGACCACAGCTCCGGGGAAATCAGTACCGAAGATTGCGGTATTTTGCTGGACGCTGTCAAAAAAGAGCTGGAAAATGAAACCTATCAATTTTATCTGGGAACAAGTTACAGACATTGCCTGATTTGGAAAAAGGGCAGCGTCGTGGAGCTGACGCCCCCTCACGATGTGCTGACGCAGACAATCGGGCAGTATCTGCCAAAAGATACTGCGCTGCGTGGGATGATGAAAAAAAGTTATGATATTTTAAGGAATCACCCTTTGAATATAGAGCGTAAGAAGCAGGGGAAAAACCCGGCAAACTGCTGCTGGTTCTGGGGAGCCGGCACGAAACCGATGTTGTCTTCTTTTGAAGAGAAAACCGGGAAAAAAGGCATGATGGTATCTGCAGTGGATTTGTTGAAAGGCATTGCGACTGGCGCGGGAATGGGTGTTGCCAAAGTAGAAGGAGCAAACGGCGGTTTACATACCAATTATGAAGGGAAAACCCAGGCGGCGCTGACAGCACTGCTGGAAGAAGGTTATGATTTTGCCTACATCCATCTGGAGGCGCCGGACGAAATGGGGCATCAGGGCAGTGTGGAGCGTAAAGTACAGGCGATAGAATATCTGGATTCCAGGGTTGTTGCTCCGCTGACGAAGGCTTTGGATGAAAAAGGCGTAGACTACCGGCTTCTGGTATTGCCCGACCATCCCACGCCCATCCGGTTAAGGACCCATACGGCGGACAGCGTGCCCTACCTGCTTTATGACAGTACCCACAAACTGGATAAAAACTGGAATTATAATGAGAAAGAATGCAGCGAAAGCGGACATTATGTAGCGAAAGGGCATACGCTGATGGACCATTTGCTGGAAAAATAATACAGCAAAAACTATGGCAGTAAGCGAAAAATATCTTCTGTTATTGAATGGGAATGTCCGATGAAACGGACGGAACGGAGTAAATTATGAAAAAAGTAGTGAAATTTGGCGGCAGCTCCCTTGCCAGTGCGGAGCAGTTTAAGAAAGTCGGCGAAATTATCCGTGCGGATAAAGAACGGGCGTTTGTCGTGCCGTCTGCACCGGGGAAAAGATTTGCGGACGATACGAAAGTGACGGATATGCTTTACGCATGTTATGACCTGGCACAGGATGGTAAAGATTTTAAAGAGCTTTTACAGGCGATTAAGGACAGATATCAGGAAATCATCGACGGTCTTTCCCTGCAGCTTTCCCTGGAAACTGAATTTAAAGTCATCGCTAAGAACTTTAAGGAAAAGGCGGGCAGGGATTACGCAGCGTCCAGAGGAGAGTATCTGAATGGTATCATCATGGCGGAATATCTGGGATATCATTTTATCGATGCAGCGGAAGTGATTTTATTTCAGGACAATGGCGAGTATGATGCGGAAGGCACCAATAAACTGATGAGCGCACGCCTTGCTTCAATGGAAAATGCTGTTATTCCTGGATTCTACGGTGCGCGTGCAGATAAGACAGTGAAGACTTTTTCCCGCGGCGGCTCCGATATCACCGGTTCTATCGTAGCGAGAGCGGTTAAAGCGGATGTATACGAGAACTGGACAGACGTATCGGGCTTTCTGGTTGCTGACCCTAGAATCATCTATAAACCAGTAAGCATTGAGACCATTACCTATAAAGAACTTCGGGAGCTGGCTTACATGGGAGCGACGGTGTTGCATGAAGACGCCATTTTCCCGGTCAGAAGCGAAGGAATCCCAATTAATATCAGAAATACCAATGCGCCGCAGGACGAGGGCACCTGGATTGTGGAAAGCACCTGCCAGAAATCGAAATATGTAATTACGGGTATTGCCGGAAAGAAAGGCTTTTGCTCCGTCAATATTGAAAAAGACCATATGAACTCGGAAATCGGATTCGGACGCAAAGTGCTGCAGGTATTTGAGGAAAACGGTATTTCGTTTGAACATGTACCGTCTGGCATTGACACGATGACTGTTTTTGTGCATCAGGATGAATTTATGGATAAAGAACAGAAAGTCGTCTCAGGCATCCACAGGCTTGCAGACCCGGATACCATCGATATCGAGGCGGATTTGGCGCTGATTGCCGTGGTGGGGCGCGGTATGAAGTCCACGAGAGGCACGGCGGGTAGAATTTTTTCCGCGCTGGCGCACTCCAATATCAACGTCAAGATGATAGATCAGGGCTCCAGCGAGTTAAATATCATCATTGGTGTTGCGAATGCAGATTTCGAGACGGCGATTAAGGCAATTTATGATATTTTCGTGCTCTGTCAGCTATAAGCGGGCTGGGGTGTTAATACCCCAGCTCTTCTGCTATTAAGTACACTTTGATTCTACCCGGATGACCGCTTCTTCTTGTAACGACGATTTGGTTACAGAAGCAGTCGGGCGCAAGACAGTCCTGACAGTGTCCTGTTATGGCGCAGGGTAATTTTCTGTTTAGGCGTATGGCATTGGCGGGGGACGCCATATTTCTGACTCTGGCGACTCCGCTTGGCACATCGGTCACGACCTTATTCATGCCGGCGATGATAATGACGTGTGCAGGTCCCTGAATCAGACATGCGACACGGTTGCCGTTGCCGTCGATATTGATTAATTCCCCATCTATGGTGATAGCGTTGGTACTCATAAAATAATAATCTGCCAGAACAGTCTGGGCATAAAGTTTTCTTGCCTCGTCGGGATTTTTCGCACTGCTTCTGTCAATCAATTCATAAGAGCCGTTTTGGATGGCGTTCATTAGATTGGTTTCCTTGAGCGTTTCACTGCCGCCCCAGCTGATAATGCTGCCTTGCGGCATGGAATCCAGGATTGCCGTTACACAGTCGGCGCTGTTTTCAAAATAATAGCCTTCCATATTCCTTTTTTCCAGATTTTTAATAATAGACTGCGCCACTGCGGCAAAAGCTTCTGTTTTGTGGGACATAATGGGTATCCTCCTTTTTGGGTTTTTGTTTTTGATATGTGGGTCTGGGTTTATTGTATCATAGAAATGAGGAGGGTGGGGTATGAAATTGGAAAGGGGCATTGAACTTGGTGTATTCTGATGAAAGATTGGTGGCTGCGTTGTCAGGCAATGGAGAAAGAAATAGTGGGATATGGATTTAACTGCAAATAATTGGAATAAAAGCGAAAAAGTGTGAATAAATGTAAGAAAAACCAGAAATATGTAAAAATTTAAAAAAAATTTAAAAAATGTGTTGACAAATTAAAATGGAGTGATATAATAAAACCATAAAGAAACAAAATTCACATAGATATCATAAAGAAAGCGAGGTATGGACCACCGAAAACATAATCTGAAATCCATTTTAAAGTACAAATGAATAAGGAACTGAAGATGAAGCTGATGGAATGGTTTTACAAGAGACCGTATCCAGAGAAATCGTAGTCGAGTACAGAAGAAAAAGTAGCGAAGTACCTGAGAAAAAGGATAAGGACCGTTACAGTATGTTAATACGAAAGAAAAATGGAAAGAGTACGAAGGAAGAAAAATGGAGGTATGGACCAATGGACAGCATAGTTTAGGGGCGGGTGTTAGTCGAAAGGATTGACGCCCGCCTTCTTTTAGTGCGTGTAAAAGCATATCATGATTTAAATAACCCAATCTGTTATATCACGGTTCTTAATTTTTTCCTTACAACATACATTTTATAAAAATTTCCAAATTCAGTATTGTATTTTTGAATATAAATATGCTATACTACGTTTATCAATTATTTTCTACATGCAGGGCGGTTAAATCGCCCGCATTCATGATGGATTCTCTTTCAGAAATCCCATGCTGATAACACAACTTAACAAAGAGCGGGGGTTTCACAATAGACTCCTGCAGGACACAGGAGGAACTATGGAAAACAAAAGAAAGAAGTACGAAGAGCTTACGATTGTTGATGACTTTATGTTCGGGAAGGTGATGCGCAACCCGAAACACTGCAAAAAGCTGCTGGAAATCATTCTGGATATGAAAATCCGCGAGCTGGTATTCATAGACGAGCAGCAGTCAGTTGCACCCGATTACAGGGCAAAAGGGGTACGCATTGACGTATATGCAGATGATGATGCGGATACCGTCTATGCGGTAGAGATGCAGGCGCGGAATACCGGGGCGCTTCCGGCAAGGAGCCGTTATTACCAGGCGGTAATTGACATCAACATGATCGAGAAGGGAATGGATTATGAGAAACTTGGGAAAAACTACATAATCTTTATCTGTACCTTTGATTTGTTTGGAAAAGGACGGTATATATACCATTTTGAAAACCTATGCCTCGAAGACGCCACAATCCGCCTTTATGACGGCACAGAAAAGATTTTTCTAAACACAAAGGGAAAAATGGACGACGCTGACAAAGAACTTGTCAGTCTGCTTAAATATTTTGACAGTCTGGAACCGCAGGACACCTTTACGGAAGAACTGGACAAGGAAGTGCTCGCGGCAAGACAGCATAAGAAATGGAGGCAGGAGTATATGAAGCTTGAAGTGATGATGTGGGACAGCAGGCGGGAAGGTAAGGCTGAAGGTCTTGCGGAAGGTAAAATAGAATTAATCTGCCGGAAACTGATAAAAGGCAAAACTCCAGAAGCGATAGCAGAAGATCTGGAAGATAGTCTGGATACAGTCCAGCGTATCTGCGATATAGCGGAAAAGTACGCCCCGAATTATGATGTGGCTAGTATTCTAGAAGAATATATGGCATTACAGGATTGTTGATGGTGCGGAAAGTGATAAGAAAACCGGAATGGCTTAGGCTGTTCCGTTTTTTTTGTTCAACCCCGTATCCTGTCCCGGACTTAAATCGAAGTTATGTAAACCTAAAATATACAATCCATACCCAAAAAAGTGCAAAGCGTACCATTTGTCATACAAAGAGCATTTTTTCTGCTACACTAAAAACAGTAAATAGCAAAAGAAAAGAACTTTGCTCTAAGAGGTTGACACACATGGTAGAAAAAGACAAAATCTTAACGAACGAACGAACGAACGAACGAACGAACGAACGAACGAACGAACGAACGAACGAAC
>JAMPFM010000001.1:117350-134804 GCA_023664455.1 Blautia sp. | reverse complement strand
GGGGCTTAGCGCCTCTTTTTCTGCTGTTCAAAATTTCAGAAGGATAACAGGCAGCCGCTGTCTTACGGGATATTTTTATCCCGCAGGGCAGCGGCTGCTTTTACATTAAAGGAGGACAAAAAATGGATGGACAACGTGCATGGATCGGAACAAAAAGAAAGAATCGCCTACGTCTGCTGGCGGCGACGCTTTGCGTCTGTCTGCTGGTAACGCTCAATTCGGATATATGGGCGGTTTTGTCGGTTTCGGCGGTGGAAGCGCAGGAGGCGGAAAGCAGTCTGTGTATATCCGGTTTTGCCGCGCTGCCAGAGGAAACGGCGGAACAGAATGTGCCGCTGGGGACGGGCATTTCCGATTTGGAACTGCCTGACACGCTGGAGGCTTATGTGACCGTAGAGACGGAAGACGATACGGAAGAGGACAAGAAGCCCGATGAGGAGGATCAGACTAAGGACGGTGACGGGGAGGAAGCTGCGCCGGAGGACAAGGACGGAAGCGGGGAGGAAGCTGCGCCGGAGGACAAGGACGGAAGCGGGGAGGAAGCTGCGCCAGAGGACAAGGACGGAAGCGGGGAGGAAGCTGCGCCGGGGGACAAGGACGGAAGCGGGGAAGAAACTGCGCCTGCGGACAGTGACGAAAGTACAGAAGAAGATACCGATCCGATGGAAGGAACAGAGGGTATAGATAATGAGGAAAGACAGGATACAGAGTCGGAAGAAGGTATCGAATCCGGGCAAAACGTTGAGCAGGAAAAAATAACGGATGATATCGTAAACACGGAGCATGACGAGGGGCTAGAGGAGGAAAGTGCGTCCATTGACAGGCAGAGAGAAGATGAGATCACACGGGAAACCCATATCGTTACCATGCCCGAATATCAGGCAGAAAATGTAGTCACCGTGGAAAGATTAGAAAATGCGCAGGATACGGAAACGGAATCGGGGCAGGAGCAGACGGCGGAAGCAACGGAAACAACAGTTATAATAAGCGGTGTTACCTGGCAGTCCGAGCCGGAGTATGACAGCGATACGGAAGGAGTTTATCTTTTTACGGCACTTCTGCCGGAGGGATATACGCTGGCGGAGGGCGTCAGTCTGCCGCAGATTATTGTTACCGTGGAAGCGGAAATGCGCGTGGCGTCCGTGAAGCGCAGGAGCATGGCGAGGGTGGCGGCGCACAGCAATCACTGCGTCTGCGGCGGCAGTGTGACGACAGGCGGGCACAGCCATGATGCAGGCGTGGAGTGGACAGAGTGGACGAGCACAAACTCTCTGCCTTCGGAGACGGGTAATTATTATCTGGCAAACGACATATCGATTTCCAGATCCGCTACATGGACGGTAAACGCAGATATCAAACTCTGCCTGAATGGACATACGGTTTCCTATACGAATAATCAAAATACAGGCGGCGGAGAGAGATGTATTTCAATCAGTAGTGGCAGCAGTTTTTCTGTCTGTGACTGTCAGAATACGGGAGAACTTAAATTAATCAACAATTATACAAGCGGGTTGCAAAGTGGTTTCGGTGTGGTTAACAACGGCACGTTTTGCTTATACAGCGGTTCCATCACGGCAACATCGGATGTACAAAACGGTGACAGAAATTTTTGTGGATTTTATAATGGGGGATCTGCGTATTTGTATGGCGGTTCTATTACTGCGACAGCCAGACAACAGTCTGCGAGTGTTATTTCCAATCTAGGAAATGGACACATATATGGCGGAAGATATACCGCGGAAGGAATGGAAGGCGGCACAGATTGGGGGATAAGTGTTAATAGTAGAAGCGGAAACACATATCTGGTGGGAACCCCATCCTTTTCTCCGGCAAGCGCTCATCTTATAAGTGGAACGATAACGGTAAAAGAGGATTCCCTGACCTATATCGGCAGTCCGCTTGAAGCCATTGCCTATCCAAACTATTATGGCTATGCGGTAGGCTGTCTGGATGAGGGCACAAGAAATAAGTTCCATGTCACATCGGAAAATGAGGACTATAAGGTGATCGAATATCCGGTCATAGACGGCGTCGAATACATTATTGTGGAGGCGCCCAATACCGTCACATATAACGCAAACGAGGGCGCGGGCGAAATGGAGCCGCAGACATTTTATCAGTATGGAGACGACGCACAGCTCACCACCGTTGTTTTGAGCAAGAATACCTTTACCAGAAGCGGATATGTTTTTGACGGGTGGAATACGAATGCGAAAGGTACGGGGACATCTTACGCGGACGGGGCGGATATTTCAAAAGAATTGTATATTAGGGATAGAAATATAACATTATATGCCCAGTGGTCTGTTCCGCCCCATTCTCACGACGAAGTTTCTTTCAGTAACGTACTGACCGCAGACGGCGGCACGCTCGCGGCTGGCAGCTATTATCTGACAGAGGACGTAAATCTGACCGCAGATCTCGTCATCAATGACACGGTTGACCTGTGCCTAAACGGATATACTTTGACAGGTACGGGAAATAGCAGCGTCATCAAGGTCAATAACGGCGGAACGCTGAATCTTTATGACTGTTCGGAGGAAAAAACAGGGACTATCACCGGCGGCAACAGCAGTTCATACGGCGCGGGAATTTATCTTGCTGGAACGATAAACAATGATCCCTGTATACTGAATATGTACGGCGGCTCGATAAAGGGGAATATTACTACCAGCTACGGCGGCGGTGTGGCTCTGAAAGGGAAAAGTGGTCAAAATAACTGCGTTTTCAATTTCTATGCAGGAGAGATTTCGGGGAATACGGCAAGTCGTGGCGGCGGCGTATATACGGACTTTGGAATTGTCCATATGTATGACGGCGCTGAGATTACAGGAAATTCCGCTAAAACTAGCGGCGGCGGTGTAGACCACACAAAATATTATTTCTATCTGCACGGCGGGGAGATTAGCGGTAATACAGCCGGAGGCAACGGCGGCGGTGTTTATAATGCAAATAATAAGTCGGCGGGCGGATTTATTATATCGGGCGGCAGTATCACGCAGAATCAGTCCGGTTCATTGGGCGGCGGTATATTCACCAGTGTAGGAGCCGTGCGTATTTCAGGTGGCATTATAACGGGAAATTCCGCCGTTACAAGCGGAGGCGGCATATATAGTAGTATGAGTACGTTTTGTTTGTCTGGAACCCCTGATATTTCCGGAAATAAAAAAGGAGAGACAGACAACAATGTCTATTTGTATAGTACAAGCACGAAGATTACGATAGAAAATGCACTGACCTGTTCCGCACCCATCGGGATTAGTACGGATGCAAGCAGTGGTCGTGTGTTTACAGACAGCAGCGATACTGGATACAATAATGCGGATGCCTTTATCAGTGAGCAGAGCGGTCTTGTAGTCGTGAAAACAGACGACGGGCAGCTTGCATTGGCAAAAGCAGTTACCGTGACATTTAATGCCAACGGCGGAACAGTGGATACGGCAAGTAAGATTGTATGTAAGGATTACGCCTACGGCGAACTACCGACGCCGACGAGGACAGGCTATACCTTTTCCGGCTGGTATACATCTTCATCCGGCGGCAGTAAGATTACAGACAGCAGTATAGTTTCTGTTACAACAGCGACGCAGACGCTTTACGCGCACTGGACAGCAGACACCTACCAGATATCATTTGATTACCACGGGGCGGACAGCGGGAACAGCATAACGGACACAACCGTGACCTTTGACAGCGCCTATGGCACTCTGCCACAGCCTGCAAAGACCGGCTACAATTTTCAGGGCTGGTACACGGAAGCAGACGGAGGCAGTAAGGTTGAAGCGGCAACAATCGTAAATGTGGCAGCTCCACACACGCTCCATGCCCGCTGGCTGGATGATATAAAGCCGGATACGCCCATGCTCAGGACGGGTACAAATCTGCCTTCTGACTGGACAAATACGCAAGGGATACTTCCCTTAATACTTTATGACGGCGTAGGCGTGACACAACTGTGGGTGAGCATTGACGGAAAAGATTACATAAGAGTGGACGCTTTCACAGGCGGTACAGGAAATACAGACTATGATTATGCCCTCACGGAAGGAAAGCATACCTATCGGTTCAAGGCGAAAGATGCGGCAGGAAATACTTCCGAAGAAAGCGATGTGTTTACGGTCAGGCTGGACACAGCAAAGCCCGTCATTGGAACATTGACCTATGAGAATAGCAAAAATGTCCTCGACTGGATCATCGGTATGGCCACCGGCGAAAAGCGGATGGTCATCCATGTGCCTGTCACGGACGAAGGCAGCGGCGTGACCCAGATCACTTATACAGCGACGCCGAGGGACAGTGCAGGAAACCTTGACAGCAGCAAAACAGAGACAGAGACGGTATCTGTTAAAGGCGGGGAAATAAAAATTACATTTAATGCTGATTTTATGGGAGTTATTACCATTTCCTGTACGGATGCGGCTGGCAATGCCGCTGACAGCGTGACCATAGGCGCATCAGGCGGCGGCGTGATCGTAGAAGACAATGCGCCGGACATTAGCGCCGATGCAAAAACGGATTACTATGATACCGCAGAGGATATTCACGTCACGGTAAAAGACGATACCAGCAGTGTAATCTCAGCGGGGATCGACACCGTAACCTACCGGGTGGGAGCGGATGGCACAGAAAAGACCGTTACCGTTGATAAGAGTACCCTGCAGACCTCGGCGGAGGTTACTTTTACAATTCTTGCTGCTGGGATACCGGCAGGAATTACAGAGATAAAGATCACTGCCGCCGATAATGCGGGAAATACAGCAGAAAAGAGCATTACCGTCAAAGTCAGGGGACCGGAGAAACAGCCTGAGGCGGTGATTGATTACCGGGAAGAAAAACTGACAGGTTTTGTACCGGGCGGGCAGTATAAAATAGGCATTACTGCAGACAATGGGACAGTCCCAGTCTACGAAGAATTTACGGCAGATGATGAAGGCTGTATTTGGATTGCCGGGGATAATTGGAGCTGGTTTGACTTTACTGTAAATATCGTTAAGACAGGCAACGGCAGCGGGACTACGGACAGTCCGGCGCAGAGTCTTACCATTCCGGCGATACCGGATAAACCGACGCCCATAGGCGCAGATGTGGAAACAGCGGGCGGAACGAGCAGACTGACCGGACTGACGGCAGATGTTACCTATGAGGTATCCGCAGACGGCGGCAGCACATGGGAGACCAGGACTGCAAACGGGGACGGCGAGATCACAGGGCTTGCGCCCGGAAGTTATACCGTGCGGGTAAAAGCAGGAACCTTTAATTTTGCCAGTGAGCCGAGTGCCCCGGCAGCGATAGGTGCATACCAGATCAAAGTGACCTTCATTGTGGGCGGGGAAACTTATACTACCGTTTCTGTAGACTATGGCGGGACATTGACGGATATTCCTGCAGTGCCGTCCAAAGACGGTGCGATAGGCGGTTGGTATGCAGATGAACAGGGCGGCAGTCTGCCACAATTTACCAGCATCACGGCGGATATGAGCGTGTATGCGGTCTATACGGCAGTCTATACCATTACCCTGCAGGGCGGCACGG
Source organism: Blautia sp. (assembly GCA_023664455.1). GTDB lineage: Bacteria > Bacillota > Clostridia > Lachnospirales > Lachnospiraceae > UBA3282. Next base: position 129,272 of record JAMPFM010000001.1, on the reverse strand, counting down.
GATATACGCTGACGGCAGCAGATGACAGCACAAGCCCCGTGAAAGAGGGCGGCAGCTTTACTTTCTGTCTCACGTTAAGCAGCGGCTATGACGTAACAGGCGGCTTTGCCGTGAAAGTAAACGGTGTCAAAGTGAAACCGGAGTCGGCGGGGAATAAGGTTTATACCTATACCATAACAGACATCAGGGAGGATAAGACTGTAACAGTGGAAGGTGTGAAGAAGAAAACCGGTTCAGGAAACTCTGGCGGCACGAAACCCGGCGGGGATACGAAGCCCGGCGACGATACCAATCCAGGCGGCGGCGTCAATCCAGACGATGGCACGTCCCCTGATGACGACACGAAACCCGGTGACGATATGAAGCCCGATGACGGTACGAAATCCGGCGATGATACAAAACCCGGCGATGGAACGAAGTCCGGCGACGGTACAGAATCCGGTGACGATACAAAATCCGGCGATGGGATGAAACCTGATGACGATACGAAGCCCGACGATGGGACGAAACCCGGCGACGATACGAAGTCCGGCGACGGTACAGAATCCGGAGATGGCACAGAACCCGAAGATAATGACCCGACGAATAGGGATGATGTCCCCATCATACCGGTGATCATAGAAGACAGTAAAATCGTCATAGACGGCGGCAATACCGAGGACGGCGGAAGCATTGCCACAGGAACCATACCAGGCATGACAGGCGCAGGTCTTGAACCGGTGAATGGCGCGAGTGGCGAAAGTACAGTAAGTACCATACTGGAATTGGGCGAAGGAGCGGTCATCGTCACAGTGGTATGTAATGGACGAAATTGCACGGCGGGCGTGGCGGATACCGTGGCAGTGGCAAATGCAGTGCTGACGCCGGAGCAGATACAGCTTGCAGGATCCGGTGAAACGATGGAAATCCGCATCGACGTAACAGACATCTCAGAAAGTGTACCGCCGCAGGATAAGGAAATCATTGAAAGCGGTATAGAGGCATACAGGGAAGAGTTACCGGATATCACACTCGGTATATACATCGATATTTCCATGTTTATTAAGATAGGGGATAGTGACTGGAATACTGTTACGAAGACTGATGAACCTGTTGGTGTTGTGATAGGCATACCCGGAATACTCCAGGCGGACGGCAGGGAATACTACATCCTCCGCGCCCACGAGGGGGAATATACTTTCCTGAAAGATACGGACGATACGCCGGAAACCATTACCATCAATACCGATATGTTTTCCAGCTATGCGATCGCCTACCAGCAGATCGGTGAAGCCGATGCAGACGATAACGGGAAGTGCGGACTCTGCCATATCTGCCCGACCTTCTTAGGCGTATGCTGCTTTATCTGGCTGGCAGCCATCATTGTGATAATTTTAACAATCTGGATTGTCATCCGCAGGAAACAGAAAGAACCGAAACAATCGAAATAACAGACATAACTAAAAATAAAGTACATTTTTCATGGGCTGTCGATCCGGGCAGCCCATGCTGCTTTTAACCTGCGATGTTCAGGTTTAAGGATTTAGAATTTAAGTGTAAAGAGGTTTAGCATTAGGAAAAATAATGTGGCAAAATGTCTGAAAATGGGGTATGATATTCTATGAGTGACTGCGAAACCAGATTTTGTAGGCAAAATGTGAATTTGTGCGTGTGTTATTAGCGCTTTAGTTTACAAATACCACGGGCTAAGATAGGAGCATGGTTTTAAAATGAAAAAATTGGGTAATCGTTGGAAGAATTTTTTTTCAAAAAAAGAATCTGAACTGGACGAAGAATTGAAGGATGATGAGCTTGATGATGAATTGGAAGACGATGAATTAGAAGACGATGAAGTAGAAAACCGCAATGAATCTGAGGAGGAAGAATCCGGGGAAGATGATGAAGAGTCGGGGGCTGAGGAAGACAGTGACGAATCAGCGGATAATAGCGGTGGAAAATTCTGGGCAAAAAATGGCGGCAGGCTAGAAGAGGCTGACGAAGAATTGGAGGATGGGGACTGGGAATCCGGGGAAGAAGACAATGATGGATCAGAGGATGAAGAGGAATCTGATAATGAAGAAGCAGACGATGAAGTAGAGGACGAGGAAGACTCCGATGAATCAGAAACCGGTGATGAGGAAGAAGACTCTGATGAATTGGAAGCCGGCGATGAGGAAGAGGATGAAGAAGACTCTGATGAATTGGAAGCCGGCGATGAGGAAGAGGATGAAGAAGACTCTGATGAATTGGAAGCCGGCGATGAAGAAGAAGACGAAGAGGAATCCGATGATGAGGAAGCCGACGATGAAGAAGAAGACGAAGAGGAATCCGATGATGAGGAAGCCGACGATGAAGAAGAGGAAGACGATGAAGAATATTCTTTAGATGAGGACTTGAAAGAGGACAGCAGACGCGTTTATCGGCGTAAAAGGCGGATACGGAATCAGATAATTGCTTATGGGATTGTCTTTATCTGTCTGGTTGCCTTAGCTGGCGCGGGAGGCGCCGCAGGACGGCGTATATCGATGTTTGTGAAGGCGAGACAGCAGGCAAAACAGCAGGAGGAGCAGTTAAAAGAACAAGAGGAACAGGCAGAGCAGCCGCCGGAAGAGATTGTAGTCGCGGCGCCGCCGGTTATTGAAGAAGAGCCTGAGGAAGGGGATATGGTGGACGAGCAGTTAGAGGAGTTTATCAGTAGTTGTATCCTGGCGATGCCCCTGGAAGATAAGGTGGCGGGTTTGTTTGTGGTGACACCGGAGGCGTTGACTGGCGTTGGAACGGTCGTACAGGCGGGTGAAGGTACGCAGGAAGCGCTGAATCAGTATGCGGTCGGCGGATTAGTATATTTTTCTAAGAATATATTGAATCAGGAACAGTTGACGGGAATGTTGTCCAATACGGTATCCATGAGTAAATATCCTGTTTTTCTGGCAGTGGATGAGGAAGGCGGCGAGGTTGCGCGCATAGCAAATAGTAGTATCAGTGTGAGCGACGTGGGCGATATGGCGGCCATTGGAGCTGGCGGGGATGCTGCGGCAGCGCAGACTGCGGGCATGACGATAGGCTCTTATTTGAAAGACCTTGGATTTAATCTGGATTTTGCTCCGGTAGCGGACCTTGCAGGCGCGGGGCATGAATCCCTGGGAAACCGGTCGTTTGGAACAGACCCTGCGCTAACGGCGGATATGGTGTCCGGTGCGGTGGAAGGTATACAACGCAATGGCGTCAGCGCATGTCTGAAACATTTTCCGGGACTTGGCTCTACCCAGGAAGATACACATGAAGGAAGGGTGGAAACAACCAGGACGCTGGAAGAGATGAGAGAATCTGATTTTATCCCGTTTCAGGCGGGAATTGACGCTGGAGTGAATTTTATCATGGTCAGTCATGTAACGGCGTCTGAGATAGATACCGATGGAATGCCAAGCTCTTTATCAAGGATTATGATTACGGATGTGCTTCGCGAAGAGCTGGGGTATGATGGCATTGTTATTACGGATGCATTGGATATGAGTGCGATATCCGCCTATTATACGTCTACGGAGGCGGCGGTAAACGCGATTAAAGCGGGAGCGGACATGCTGCTAATGCCGGAGGATTTTGAGGCAGCGTATCTAGGGCTGCTGGCAGCAGTGCAGGATGGGACGGTTTCTGAGGAAAGAATCGACGAATCTTTGCGGCGTATCTATCGTGTGAAGTATGCCGATAAGCTCAAATAGCGATTTTTAATTAATTGTCGGAGAATTATATACAATTAATAATATTGTGTGAATTGATAAAATTTTAATTTTTCCATTGACAAAAAACAAGAGGTGTAGTATGCTATTATTTGTCTGAAAGAGATGCTTTGATAGTATTTTGCTCAGATAAATAATATGCGCGAGTGGCTCAGTTGGTGGAGCGCGACCTTGCCAAGGTCGAGGCCGCGGGTTCGAGTCCCGTCTCGCGCTCTTTTTAATGAAGCGGAAATGCTGATAAATACGGCATTTCCGTTATTTTTGTTTTGTGATTAAAAGATTAGGCTTACTTATCATCATTGATGCCACTTGTGGCGCATTTTAAGTCGGGAAAAGCAATACAAAATTTCCGGCTGAAAGATAAGCTATCAAGCTTATTTTTCAATCGAATCCTCTATGCTGCCAATATCCTGCGATGTTTGCGCCGGGCGTTGCAAACGTCAGCACAAACCCGCGGTTGAAAAATCTTTGATTTTTCAATCTAATAACCATGCCTTTTTCTCAGCCTGCGACATTTGTAGCCGCAAGGCACAAATTCGCGATTGAAAAATCTCTGATTTTTCAATCTATCCCCCTAGGTTTTTTCCCACATCTGATATATAATAAGAACAGAAAGAAGGATGAGTATCCCATGTTTGGTAAAAAATCAGCATTTGGAAAAAGGACGGCGGTGGAGTCCTATGATAAAGAGACCCAGAAACCCGTCATAAGATGCAGTATCTGCACCGGGGAACAGGTGGCAGGATTTAAGGATATCCGTACCGGAAAGTTTGAGGAAGTCATGCTGATAAAGAACAGCAAGGATATGGATACTTTCATGCAGAGGTATCAGTTGACGGACGTCAGTAAGGAATATTAGCATCCTAATATAAATAACATATGATATTTATAGTTGCAAATAGTTACAATCAGGAAAGAAGGCAGTTGTTATGAAAATTGTCAAAAAGATTCTATATGGGATTATGGGACTTTTTGTCCTATGTTGCGGTTTGATTTTATTATGTGCCGCAAAACCGGAGCTTTCTGGGCAGCTTGCAGATGTGCTGGGGCTTGGGGAAGAGGCGGAAGACTTACAGGCATCCGCATCGGGTGTCATCAGTACGGACGATGGCGGGGATACGCCTTATCTGGCGGAGCCGGAAAATACGGAGGATGGTGACAACACGGAAGATGAGACCGGGCGGGATTATGAAACGCGCCCAGGGGGTGTCGTGTGGTCAGAACCGGATACGCAGTATCCGAAACCGCAGAATACGAGTACGCAGGGCAATTCGGAAGATACAGAGAAAAAGATAGACCCTTCCGCATTGGGACTCAGCGTGCCGGAAAATGTGGCGGGCAAGAATGGTTATGAGCCGGTTCAGGGAAATAACAGCGAGATTGATGATGAAGAGGCGGACAGGCTTTTCAGGCAGTTAAGCACTGGACAGACCGGGGACGGGCTTACCTTTGATGCGCAGTTTTATCCATATTATTATATGCTGGATGATGCGGGCAAGCATCTTTACCGTCAGATTTATGCCAATGCGAATGCCTTAACCGAGCAGTTTGCGCCTGTGGAAGACGTATCCGTGACAGGGTTAAAAAATACGTTTGCTGCAGTTTATAATGACCATCCGGAGCTGTTTTGGATGGATACGGCGTATTCCTGCAAATATAGAAGTAACGGGCAGTGTGCAGAAATTGATTTACAATATAATTATACGGCGGAAGATTTGAGGAAAGAAACGGCGACATTTGAGGAAAAGTCCAATGAAATCGTCAATGAGGCTAAGAATCTGGAAAGCGATTATGAGAAGGAAAAGTATGTGCATGACAAACTGCTTGCCAAGGCGGACTATGTGGCATATGCCAAAATCAATCAGAGTGCATACAGCGCCCTTGTCAACGGCAGGACGGTCTGCGCCGGTTATGCCAGGGCGTTTCAGTATATGCTGCAGCAGCTTGGGATTCCCTGTTATTATTGTACAGGATATGCGGGGGAAAGCCATGCATGGAACATTGTCGCCTTAGAGGGCGGATATTATAATGTGGATGTGACATGGGATGATACGGGGGCAGGCACCTATACTTATTTTAACAGGACGGATATGGATATCGCGGGGAATCATCTCAGACAGGATCTTTCTGTGAATCTGCCCGCTTGTAACGGAACGACGTATCGGAATCTGGAAAAGACTGATGATACGGAAGCGGATAAGGACAAAGAGAAAGAACAGAATCAGGATACCGGCGACAATAGAAGGAGTCTGGCGGATTTGGGAATGACGAAGGAAAATACGCTGAGTTCCCTGGAAGATTACTATAACAGTTGTTATCAAAATCTGCTTCTCCGGGGTAAAGGTAATTATACTTTTAGCAATGCAATAGCAGGTTCTTCTGTTTTTCAGGATGTCTGCGGCGCTTATGACTCAAGAGATTACAGGCAGGGATACATAGACAGCGTGATGACAGATTTAGACGCATCTAACTATCGGATAGACTGGCGGATTGAAGCGTTGCAGGATGATTACTATCTGGTGACGCATGATGTTGTGATAGAGTAAAATACCGGAGGGAAGGGGTTTTAAGATATGAGGGTATTGGTAGTGAATGGGAGTCCTAAGGGAAAAAATAGCGTCACCTATCAGACGATACGCTTTTTACAGAAAAAATTTCCGAAGGATACCTTTGAAACAATCCATGCGGGCGCGCAGATTGGGCGGTTGGAACAGGATATGACGCCTGTGTGTGATGCTGTGAAAGAGGCGGATATGATTTTATTTGCCTATCCGGTCTATACGTTTATTGCACCGGCCCAACTGCAGCGTTTTATCGAATTGCTCAAAGAACAGGGGCTGGATTTGTCCGGCAAGTATGCGACTCAGATTACGACTTCCAAGCATTTCTATGATGTGACGGCGCATCGTTATGTTGAAGACAACTGTAAGGATATGAAGATGCGGATATTAAAAGGATTTTCCGCAGATATGTCGGAGCTTCTGACGAAAGTGGGACAGCTTCAGGTCATTACATATTGGAATTATACGAAACATATAATAGAGCAGGAAGCAAAGTCAGATATTGGGAAGGATAAAAAGACAAATTCTAAGGAAAAAAGTAAGAAATACCGGGTTGTAATCGTGACGGATTGTAAAAAGGAAAACGAACGGCTCAGGCAGATGATTATTGACTTTAGAAAAGGACTGCCTTTCGTAAGCCATGTGGTGAATCTGCAGGATTTTGAGTTCCAGGGCGGCTGCCTTGGCTGTCTTCATTGCGCAGCGGACGGCGTCTGCATTTATCAAGACGGCTTTGAGGAGCTTTTGCGGAATAAAATCCAGCGTGCGGACAGTATCGTCTACGCTTTTTCCATCAAGGACCACTCTATGGGACCGCTGTTTAAAGTATATGACGATAGACAGTTTTGTAATGGGCACCGCAGTGTGACGATGGGGAAACCTACAGCCTATTTGATTGATGGTGAGTTTTCCCAGGAAGAGAATCTGCGGGTGATACTGGAAGGCAGAAGTCAGGTGGGCGGCAATTTTCTCGCAAGTATTGCCACCAATGAAGGCGTCGGGGCGGACTCCCCCAGAGTTTGCGCGGATAAGCTGGCGTATGCCTTGATACATAGAATCAAAGTGAATGATAATTTTTATGGTGTTGGCGGCAGGAAAATTTTTCGGGATTTGGTTTTTGAAATGCAGGGCATGATGTATGCGGATCATAAATTCTATCAGAGAAACCGTCTGTATGATTTCCCGCAGAAAAAGATTGGTACCATTCTGTTGATGAAGCTGGTGGGATTTTTGCTGCGCCGCCCGGAAACGAAAGCGCAGGTACAGGCGAAGATGACGGAAGGGATGTTAATGCCATATGAAAAAATTATATCGTGATTATATTTTTGATTTGTATGGAACATTGGTAGATATTCGCACAAATGAAGAAGAACGTGCGTTATGGAATAAGCTGAGTCTGTTTTTTGGGTATTATGGCGCAGACTATACGCCAGAGGCATTGCAGGCGGCATATCTGGCGCTGGTATCCGCGAAGGAAAAGGTGGGAAAGAATCAGGTGCATTATGCCCACGAAGCATACCCGGAAATTCCTATTGAAGAGGTGTTTCAGGAATTATATACGGATAAAGGCGTATCGCCCTCAGAAGAGCTAATCGTACATACGGGGCAGATGTTCAGGGTTTTTTCCACGCATCATGTCAGATTGTACGCGGGCGCGAAGGAGCTTCTGCAGAAACTGCGTGAAGCGGGAAAAGGAGTCTATCTGTTATCGAATGCGCAGCGCATTTTTACAGAATACGAGCTGCGGTATTTGCAGATTTACGACTGCTTCGACGGAATTATGATTTCTTCGGATTATGGTGTGAAAAAACCGGATGAGAGGTTTTTTAGGCTGCTACTGGAAAAATATCAGATTTCCCCGCAGGAAGCGTTGATGATTGGGAACGATTTGGACAGTGATATCGCAGGGGCGAAAAGCGTTGGCATGGATACGTTTTATATTCATTCCGGGATATCACCTAAGCTGAAAAGAGAGATAGATGCGGATTATTTTATGCTGCATATGAATTTGCGGAGTTTACAAAAACGTCTGTTATTAAATGAAGCAAACTGAGAGAAAGCATCATTGGTGAGATGTTATTGCAGGAAACAGGCGGACAGACAGCCTGGGTATGGTTATCAGATTAGGTTAAAAAATAAGGGAGGATACAAAAATGGAACATAGTTTTGACGGAAAAGAATTTGTTACAAAAGTAAGCGATACCCTGTCGGCGAAGGGCAAAGAAGTGACGGATAAGGCAAAGGAGCTTGCGGAAATCGCCAATTTAAGAAGCCAGATAAGGACTTGTGAAGAGGTTGTGAAGAAGAATTATGCGGACATTGGGAAACGCTATTATGAGATGCATGGTTCTGAGCCGGAAGAGGAGTATGAGGAGCAGTGCAGGGCGATTCAGAATGCGCAGAAGGGGATTGAAGATTTGGAGGAGAGGATTAAGGGGATTAAAGGACTGTAATGTGGAGACGACAGAGCAGACATAAAATCCTGCGAAGGCGCGCTTGCGCTCCGTGAAAAACGCAGCGGTACTAAGCGCAAAAGCCGCGGGGCGCGGCTTTTTTGCTAAGTGCCGGCGTTTTTCAAGGACCTTCGCAGGATTTTATGTCTGCTCTGTCGGTTCGACGGTATTGGAAAAGTGAATATGAAAAAACATAAAAAAGAAAGTAAAAAGAACATGCGTATATGTTTGAGAAAAGATAACACATGTTCCTTTTGCATTTTTATGGTTAAATTTAGATTTTATTGCTGTGGTTGTGCTTCGGGTTGAGGTTGTGCTTCGGGCTGCGGTTCGGGTTGGGGATTGGCGGCGGCTGCGGCAGCTGCTGCAGCGGCGGCGTTTCTTTGGTCGATTTCTGCGCGTTGTGCGGCAATTACGGCTTCGTAGTTGGGGTCTGCGAAAAATTCCATAGTGTGGGGGCAGATATTGGTCTGTACGACGGGCACCTGACTGATGGTGCCGTCCTCATTGACGACTTCCGTATAGGAAGCGGGGGAGCCGCTTTGCAGGGTAATATCTTCTATTATAGGCAGCTCCAGAACGCCGTCTACCTTAAACGGACAGGATTCCGTAGCGGGCAGGAGCGAATACTGGCAGACCGGACCGACATAGTGGATATCGCATGTTTCGGTAGGAACCGTGCCTTCCGCAAAATATTCTGTCCGCAGGGTGCCGTTGCAGAGACCGTCTATCGGCAGCTTGCCGGAACGGGAACATACGGTAGCGGTGACGATACCTGCAGGGATACTGAAGGACTGGCTTGGCAGTTCTTCATGAATCTTGGACATCGTAGCGCGCCACAATTTCTTTGCAAGATTTTTTTCCTCGCCGGTAAGTTTGACGTTATTATCAAAACCCGCCCAGGTGGTCGCTGTATAGTAGGGTGTATAACCGGCGAACCAGACGTCGTTATAGTCGGAAGTGGTGCCTGTTTTACCGGCGATTGCCATATTGCCGAAGTTTACGGAGCCGCCTGTGCCGCCCGCTGCAGTGACGACGTCTACCATAGCGTCAGTCAGCAGGTATGCGGTCGTTTCTTTAATGACCTGTTTGGATTGAGGCGGCGTATTGTCCAGAATGACATTGCCGTCATGGTCCAATACTTTTGTATATAGTTTGGGTTTAATATAAGTTCCGCCATTGGCAATACATGCATAAGCGGCATTTAATTCCTCGTTGGTAACGCCGTTGGTAATGCCGCCAAGCGCCAAGGACTGCTGGATATCTGAGAAGATCTGTCCATTGATTTCTTTGCGCTCAACTAAGGTGGTAAAGCCAAAGTTCATCAGATAATCGAACCCAAGCTGTGGGGTAATCCAGGTTAAAGCCTTGACAGTTACGACGTTTAACGACTCTCTGATCCCATCCCTAAAAGAACAGAGTCCTTTAAAGGCTTCGCCATACCAGTTACCGACGGGACGTCCATTTGCATAATTAAATGGCGCATCGTTAATAACCGTAGCAAGCGTCAGACCTGCACTGTCCAGTGCGGGCGCGTAGGTGGATACGATTTTGAAAGTGGAGCCGGGCTGTCTGACAGAGTCCGTAGCACGGTTCAGGGTCCGGCTTCCCGATTTGGCGCCGCGTCCGCCTTCCATTGCCACGATATACCCCGTACTCTGATCTTCCACGACAAGGGATACCTGGGGCTGGGGCGTAAGGGAAATGGTCTCGCTGAATACTTCATCCGTGGGACCAAGTACCGCGTTTTTATACGTTTCAATATCCGCATATGCCTCTTCCTGGGATGCATAAATCAGATTGTATTTCTTATTGGATTCCTTGAAATAATCGCTTAACATTTCCTTACTATAATTGGTTCTGTCGCCGTTGGCATTGACAGTAGTCAACTCATAGTTTAAATACCACTTGGTATTGCCGGGGAAATTGTTTTCATCCGAGAATACCTCGTCGCAAATCGCCTGAATAGAAGGATCCTGTGTGGAGTATATTTTGAGACCGCCGCTGTAGAGCAGTGTAAACGCTTGTGTTTCATTGTATCCTGCTGCAACCAGATCCTCTAATACATCATCCGTAAGCGCGTCTACGAAATATGTATTAACAGTGGACTCGCCATTTTCTGAATCGACGATCTGAATGCGCGAATATACGTCGTCGTTCATTGCCTCGTCATACTCCGCCTGGGTAATAAATTCCTGTTCTAACATGTCGTCCAATACTTTTTTCCGGCGGTCTGCATTGTCCTCCGGGTGCGTAATCGGATTGTACTTGGTGGGATTTTTCGTAATCCCCGCAATGACAGCGCATTCAGACAGATTCAAATCGCTGACAGACTTGTTAAAATAACGCAGGGAAGCTGCCTGGACGCCAAGCGTATTCTGGCCAAGATTGATGGTATTCATATAGTTAATGAGAATATCGTCCTTATCCATCACCTTTTCCAGCTCCAACGCCAGATATTGCTCCTGTATCTTACGTTTCACCCTATCTGCGAGGGAGTCTTCACTCGTCCAGTCGGTAAAGACATTATTTTTCAAAAGCTGCTGCGTAATGGTACTGGCGCCTTCCGAAAAATTAAATTTATTCCGAATACCGGTGACGCCGGCGCGCACGATACCTTTTAAGTCGATGCCATTATGCTGATAAAAACGCGAGTCCTCAATAGCCACGAAAGCGTGGGCAAGATTTTCAGGAACCATATCCATGCTGACAGGAATCCGGTTAGAATCCGTGGACACCAATTTTGCCGTCTGGTTTCCCTCGATATCATAGACAAAAGTAGAAAACCCGGAGGGCGTAACGTCAATATTTCCAATATCGGGAGCCGTAGCCAGAATCCCCTTAAAAACTCCGATTCCCGCACATGCACCCAATACCCCGACGGATATGATAAAAATCAGCATGACCTGGATAAACGTAAACCCCAGCTTTTTCCCCCATTTTGTAGATTTAGAATTAAGCGCCTTCTGCTTCTTCCTGACGCCCTTCTTTCCATAATTCATAAACTGCCTCCTAAATATAAGACCCTTTGTTAAGTCTACTATCCCGGAAGAATTGCCTGCAATTCTTCCAGACGAAACATAGAAATTCTTAGGCGGCGTATTCCGCCATCCTAAAATTTTGTTAAGTCTACTATCCCCGGAAGAATTGCCTGCAATTCTTCCAGACGAAACATAGAAATTCTTAGGCGGC
>JAMPFM010000001.1:91641-117250 GCA_023664455.1 Blautia sp. | reverse complement strand
GTCCTCTGCCGCCTTAGAATTTCTTTTCGTCTTATTATAGCAAATTTCATTTTCTAAAGAAAGGATTTTTCTTCCTTTTTAAGGATATATTAAGAATTGTACACAATTCTATACACTTTTATTCTTTCTTGTGCTAAGATGTAAAGAGTTATGGAAAGAACCGAGGCGGGTAGAAATGGAAAGCAAAAAAGAACCTTACCGGGTTATCGCGCAGGGCGGTACGGGGAAAATTGAAGAGAAAAAATCGGTATTTATAGCGAATGTGGCACCGGTGCAGACGGAAGAGGAAGCGGTTTTGTTTCTTGAAGCAATGCGGAAGAAATACTGGGACGCTAAGCATAACTGCTATGCTTATGTGCTGGGGGAAAAGGCGCAGCTTGTGCGTTTTTCCGACGATGGGGAGCCTTCGGGGACGGCGGGAAAGCCGATTCTTGAGGTGTTATTGGGCATGGAAGTGCGTAATCTTATCGTAGTGGTGACAAGGTATTTTGGCGGCGTTTTACTCGGAACCGGCGGTCTGGTAAGGGCTTATACGCAAGCCACGCAGAGCGGTCTGAACGCCTGTAGTATCCGCACAATGCGATATGGTATTTTGTTTCAAATTACAACGGATTACAACGGTATCGGAAAGATACAGTATCTGCTGGGGACAAGGAAGATTGCGATAGAAGAGCCGGAGTATACGGACGTGGTATCCATCAAGGTAAAGGTTCCATATGAAGAGGAAGAGGCGGTCAGAAAAGAAATAACGGAAGCTACCGCTGGGAAGGCGCAGATTACGAAAATAGAGAGCCTGTATTATATGCAATGAGCGGTAAAAACCGCGGGGAATGGGAAGGATACTTATGAAAGAAGAAATTTTAGAGTTATTAAATTCAGGACAATACCTGAAGCTGCGTCAGCTTGTTACGACCCTCAATGTGGCGGATATCGCGGCTTATATGGAAGAAATGGAACGCGCCGATTTGTTGAAACTATTTCGGATTCTGCCAAAAAGCATGGCGGCGGACGTTTTTTCCTATCTGGAAATCGAGACGGAGCAATATATCATCACTTCCCTGTCGGAAAAAGATGCGGCGGTGATTATCGATAATCTGATGGCGGACGATGCCACGGATCTTTTAGAAGAAATGCCCGCTAACGTGGTCAAGAAGCTGCTTGCCCACGCAAGCCCGGATACAAGAAGGGACGTAAACCATCTGCTGCGTTACCCGGAAGATTCCGCCGGCAGTATTATGACCGTAGAGTATGTGGATTTGAAGGAATCGCTGACGGTGGAAGAGGCGATTGCCAGAATCCGTAAAGTCGGCGTAGACAGTGAAACGATTAATATCTGCTATGTGCTGGATCAGAGAAGAACTTTGGTCGGGACAGTGGCGCTGCGATACCTGCTACTTAGCCCGCCCGATGCGATTATCGGCGATATCATGCATGAAAATATCATTTCGCTGCATACCATGATGGACCAGGAGGAAGTGGCGAGACAGTTTGTGAAATATGATTTTACCTCAATGCCCGTGGTGGATAATGAAGAGCGTCTGGTCGGTATTATTACGGTCGATGACGTTGTTGATATTCTGGAAGAAGAAACGACGGAGGATATCGAGAAGATGGCAGCTATCGTGCCGTCTGACAAACCATATATGAAAACAACTGTTATTGAAGCATGGAAAAAGCGTATTCCCTGGCTTTTACTGTTGATGATTTCCGCCACCTTTACCGGAAGCATTATTTCTTCCTTTGAAGATGCACTGAGCCGGTATGTGGTCTTGACGGCGTTTATTCCGATGCTGATGGATACCGGGGGAAATGCAGGCGGACAGGCGAGCGCTATCGTCATCCGTGGACTGTCGTTGGATGAAATACAGTTTAGCGACTGGCTGACCGTTGTCTGGAAAGAAATTCGCACCGCTATTTTATGCGGTCTGACGCTGGCAGCATGTAATATTGTGAAAATGCTTATCATAGAAAGAGTCGGTATCCAGGTCGCGCTGGTAGTCAGCCTGACGCTGTTTCTTGCAGTAATTGTGGCAAAAGTGGTGGGTTCCATGCTGCCGATGGCGGCCAAGAAAATCGGAATGGACCCTGCCGTTATGGCGAGTCCATTCATAACAACGATTGTAGATGCAATTTCGCTCCTGATTTACTTTAGGATTGCCACAATCGCCCTAGGTATTTAATAACATATGTTACGCATTCGCTTTTGCAGCGGCGGAAATCGCAGCACGTTTGCGCTGGGTAGGATCCAGAATCTTTTTCCGGATACGGAGGTTTGTGGGTGTGACTTCCAATAGCTCGTCCGTATCGATAAATTCCAGCGCCTGTTCCAGACTTAAAATTTTGGGAGGCGTCAGGCGCAGCGCTTCGTCTGCGCTGGAAGAGCGCGTATTGGTCAACTGTTTTTTCTTGCAGACATTCAGCTCGATATCCTCACCGCGCCCGTTCTGTCCGACGACCATGCCGGAGTATACTTTCGTGCCGGGACCGATGAAGAGGGTGCCGCGTTCCTGGGCGTTGTAGAGACCATAGGTAATCGCCTCGCCCGCCTCAAATGCGATTAAGGAGCCCTGTTTCCGGTACTGGATATCGCCTTTGTAGGGACCGTAGCCGTCGAAAATGCTGTTCATGATGCCGTTGCCCTTGGTATCGGTCATAAATTCGTTACGGTAGCCGATGAGACCCCTTGACGGGATGGAAAATTCCAGACGGGTATAGCCGCCGGAAGCCTGTCCCATATTTTTCAGTTCCCCTTTCCGCTGGCTTAATTTCTCAATAACAGTGCCGGAGAATTCATCGGGAACATCCACATAAGTCAGTTCCATCGGCTCCAGTTTTTTACCGTTTTCATCCGTTTTATATAAGACTTCCGCCTTGCTGACGGCAAATTCATAGCCTTCCCTGCGCATATTTTCAATCAGGACGGACAGATGCAGTTCGCCCCTGCCCGATACTTTGAAGGCTTCCGTCGTCTCGGTTTCCTCGACCCGCAGGGATACGTCCGTATTGAGTTCCCTAAAAAGCCTGTCCCGAAGATGCCTGCTGGTGACGTATTTTCCTTCCTGCCCGGCGAGGGGGGAGTCGTTGACGATAAAGTGCATCGCGATGGTCGGTTCCGAGATTTTCTGAAACGGAATCGGGTCGGGGGCATCTGGGGAACAGAGCGTATCGCCGATATGGATGTCGGAGATGCCGGAAATCGCCACAATGGAGCCAATACCTGACTCTTTGACTTCCACTTTATTCAGACCGTCGTATTCATAGAGTTTGCTGACTTTTACTTTTTTCATCTTGTCGGGCTCGTGGTGGTTTACGATGACCACGTCCTGATTGACTCTGATAGTGCCGTTATCGACTTTGCCGACCCCGATGCGTCCAACGTATTCGTTATAATCGATGGTACTGATTAATACCTGGGTTCCAGCTTTGGTATCGCCGCAGGGTGCGGGAATATGCTCTAAGATGGTATCGAACAAAGGGGTCATGTCCTTGCCCTTTACGGTCAGTTGTTTTGTGGCGGTGCCGGTTTTGGCGGAGGCATAGACGAAAGGGCAGTCTAACTGTTCATCGCTGGCGTCTAAGTCCATCAGAAGCTCTAAGACTTCATCTTCCACCTGTATCGGTCTGGCTTCCGGTCTGTCGCATTTGTTAAGGCATACGATAACGGACAAATCCAGTTCCAGAGCCTTCTTCAAAACGAATTTGGTCTGGGGCATGGGACCTTCAAAAGCGTCCACCACAAGGATAACGCCGTTTACCATTTTTAAGACGCGCTCCACTTCGCCGCCGAAGTCCGCATGTCCAGGGGTGTCGATGATATTGATTTTGACGCCTTTATACATAACAGCTGTATTTTTTGATAAGATTGTGATGCCGCGCTCCCGTTCGATATCGTTGGAATCCATAACGCGCTCCGCTACTTCCTGATTTTCACGGAAAACGCCGCTCTGCTTTAACAGTTCATCGACCAGCGTCGTCTTACCGTGGTCTACATGGGCAATGATTGCAATATTTCTGACGTCTTCTCTAACTTGGTTCATTGTATGGGGGCTCCTTTCCTAATCAGTCAGCTTTTTCTTCCTTTTATATAGTACAAAAAATAGAAAACCTAAGATTTTCAAACCCATTCAGTATAGCACTACCCCGGAAAAGATGCAAGTCATAGAAAAAAGCATGTAAAAATCACGCGACCGCTAACAGTTCTATTTTGGAAATTCCTACATATATTGATACTACAATACTGACAAAATTCTTAAAGAGTAAGATTCTTTAACAAAGAAGGGAGAACAAAACATGACAGATAAGGTAATTGAAAACAACCAGGTGACGATTATGGGGGAAATCGTAAGCGACTTTTTGTTTAGTCACGAAATATTTGGCGAAGGATTCTACATGGTGGATATCAGCGTGGATAGGCTGAGTGACTCTACGGATATCATTCCCGTTATGGTGTCGGAGCGGCTTCTGGACGTCAACGAAGACTATAAGGGCATGAAAATCAGCATTACGGGACAATTCCGCTCTTATAACAGGCACGAGGAAAAGAAAAACAAGCTGGTACTTTCCGTATTTGCACGGGAAATCGATTTCGTGGACGATATTGAAGAGAGCGCGAAAACCAATCAGATTTTTCTGGACGGCTATATCTGCAAAGCGCCGATTTATCGGAAGACGCCTCTGGGAAGGGAAATTGCGGATTTATTGCTCGCGGTAAACAGACCTTACGGGAAATCGGATTACATACCCTGTATCTGCTGGGGAAGAAATGCCAGATTTGCCAGCGCTTTCGAGGTAGGCAGCAGGTGTGCAATCTGGGGAAGAATCCAGAGCAGGGAATATATGAAGAAAATCTCAGAAGATCAGCTTGAGAGGCGTATCGCTTATGAGGTATCCGTCAGCAAACTGGAAATTATAGAGGAGGAGCAGGAATAAGCGGGCACGATAAGCAATAAGCGGGCAAGATGAAAGAAGTTGCGTTTCCAAGGTAACTGTGCTATGATAGGTATCAGATTGCAAAATTCTGATATTTATGAGGTGCAATATGAAAAAGGGAATAATTCATATATATAGCGGGGAAGGGCATGGAAAAACTCCGGCAGCGCTGGGTAAGGCGCTCCAGAGAGCCTGTAGGGGTGAAAACATTGTCATCATACGTTTCCTGAAAGGGAGAGGAATGTCGGATTCGGCATTTGTCAAACGCCTGGAACCGGAAATCAAAATCTTTCGTTTTGAAAAGTCGGAGGATGACTTCAGGTATCTTTCAGAAGAGCGGAAGGCGGAAGAGATTTCCAATATCCGCAATGGGCTGAATTTTGCCAAAAAAGTAATGAATACAGATGAATGCGATTTGCTTATTCTGGATGAGATCCTGGAAGTGCTGGATAATGGTATCATTTCTGTGGAAGAGCTGAAAGCGTTGATGTTATGTAAACCCGACGGAATGGATGTCATAATGACGGGTATTACGTTGAGCGACGAAGTGGGAATGCTGGCGGACGAAGTGACCAGAATCGAGACGGTGTTTTCCAAAGACTGATAAAGGCGGACGCGATTTATCGCAGGTTTGTCTCTGTAAACGGCAGCTTTGTGAACGGCATTTTTATAAACTGCGCGCTTTGCGTTGACAGAAAAGTATAATGGTGTTATGATATTTCTATACATTGTATACAATATTAGTATAATAAAAGTTGATAGAGGTTGCATTTTTTATCAGTAGGGACGTGGATGCGGCAGATGCAGGAGAAGCGTCCGGAAAGGGAAAAATGCCGAAAGGGAGGATACGCTGCATATTTTTCCTTGGGCATACGGTTAAGAGCCGTATGACTGTCATCGAATCAGATGGGGCGCTATCCGAATATTTTTAAACTATTTAAAAATGAGCTGACCCTTTTTGGTCAGCTTTTTTTGTCATATTAGGAAATTGCTCGATAACGTGGAAGAATGCGAAGCATTCTTCCCAAGATAATCGCGGAGCGATTTTCTTGTTGGCAGCATATATGCGATTTAAAGAAGGAGGAAAAGAGGATATGGCGATTTTTGAAGGCGCAGGCGTAGCGATTGTGACACCGTTTCATGAGGACGGCAGTGTAAACTATGAGAAATTTGCAGAGCTTGTAGAAGAGCAGATTCAAAACGGCACCGATGCAATTATCGTGTGCGGCACCACCGGGGAAGCATCCACTCTTAGCCACGAGGAGCATCTTTCGGTGATTAAATTCTGTGCAGAAACAGTGAAGGGAAGAGTGCCCGTCATTGCCGGAACAGGCTCTAATTGCACCGAAACGGCGATTTATCTTTCCACGGAAGCGGAAAAATACGGCGTGGACGCCCTTTTGACTGTGACTCCTTATTACAATAAGGCGACGCAGAACGGATTGTTTGAACATTTTAAGGCGATAGCAGATTCTGTGAAACTTCCAATTATTCTATACAATGTACCGAGCAGGACCGGCTGCAACATTTTACCGCAGACGGCGGTCAGGCTCTGCAGCGCAGTGCCTAATATTGTAGGAATCAAGGAAGCCAGCGGCAATATTTCGCAGGTTGCGAAGCTGGCGTCTTTAGCGCAGGGAAAAATCGATATCTATTCCGGAAACGACGACCAGATTGTTCCGATTCTGGCGCTGGGCGGAAAAGGCGTTATTTCCGTGCTTTCCAATGTCGCGCCCAGGCAGACCCATGAAATCTGCGCGAAGTTTTTCGCAGGAGATGTGGCGGGAAGCTGCAAGGAGCAGCTGCGTGCCATTGAATTGTGTGACGCGCTGTTTTGCGAGGTCAATCCGATTCCGGTTAAGGCAGCGTTGAATCTGCTGGGTAAGGAAGCAGGCTCCCTGAGACGTCCTCTTGGCGATATGGAGCCGGAAAATGTGGAAAAACTGCGGAAGGCGATGCAGAATTACGGATTGTTAGATTAATAGGTAATTGCGAAACTAAGATTTTGCAGCCGTCCGTTGTACAGAATATACAATCCAACGCAGGCACGCTCTCGCACACGTTTCTATACTTTAGTTTCGCAATCGCCTAGATAGATTAATTGGAAAAGGAGGCTTAGTATGGTAAAAGTCATTATGCATGGCTGCAATGGGAAGATGGGGCAGACCATCAGCGGACTGATTGCAGCGGATGAGGATATCGAGATTGTAGCGGGCATAGACGCCTATGATGACGGGCGCAGCGATTATCCGGTTTTTACGGATTTGGGCGCCTGTAACGTGGAAGCGGACGCATTGATAGATTTCAGCACGGCGTCGGCGGTAGACGCCTTATTGGATTATTGCGTGGATAGAAAACTGCCCTGTGTTTTGTGCACGACGGGGCTTTCGGAAAAACAGCTTGAAAAAGTCCGTCTTGCCTCTGAAAAAACGGCTGTTATGAAATCAGCGAATATGTCCCTTGGCATTAACATGCTGTTAAAATTATTAAAGGAGGCGGCGTCCATACTTGCGCCCGCCGGATTTGATATGGAAATTGTAGAAAAGCATCATAATCAGAAAGTAGATGCGCCCAGCGGTACGGCGCTTGCCCTTGCTGATTCTATCAAGGAAGAATTAGACGACGGTTATGAGTATGTGTATGACAGAAGCGGCAGACGGGAAAAAAGGAGCCGGAAAGAAATTGGCATCAGCGCCGTCAGAGGCGGTACGATTGTAGGCGACCATGATGTGATTTTTGCAGGAGCGGACGAAGTGGTGACGTTTTCCCACCGGGCTTATTCTAAGGCGGTATTTGGGAAAGGCGCTATCCAGGCGGCGAAGTTTCTTGCTGGGAAGCCAGCGGGCATGTATGATATGAGTGATGTAATCGGTTGAGGAGAAAGTTCATGGATGAATTAGAACAGAGATATTTGAGAAGCCTTGCGAAGCAGTATCCGACAATTGCAGAGGCTTCCACGGAAATCATTAATTTACAGGCGATTTTGAACCTTCCGAAAGGAACGGAGCATTTTATGACGGATATTCATGGGGAGTACGAGCAGTTTAACCATGTGCTGAAGAACGGCTCCGGCTCCGTCAGACGTAAAATAGATGAGGAATTTGGCAATACGCTTAGCAACAAAGATAAGAAAAGTCTTGCCACCCTCATTTATTATCCACGGGAAAAGCTGGATATCATGCTGCGGGAGGAAGACGAGAGCGGTATCGAGGACTGGTACAAGATTACACTGCACCGTCTGGTACAGATTACGAAAAGGGTGTCGTCCAAATATACCCGTTCCAAAGTCAGGAAGGCGCTGCCACCGGATTTTGCCTATATTATTGAGGAGTTGATTACGGAAAAAGCGGAAATTCAGGATAAGGAAGCGTATTATAATGAAATTATCCATACGATTATCCGCATCGGCAGAGCGCCGGAGTTCATTACGGCGCTTAGTAATCTGATACAGCGGCTGGTTATCGACCATCTGCATATTGTAGGCGATATTTATGACAGAGGACCGGGCCCCCATATTATTCTGGATACATTACGACAGTATCATTCCGTGGACGTGCAGTGGGGCAATCACGACGTCGTCTGGATGGGGGCGGCGAGTGGACACCTTGCCTGCATCGCCAATGTCATCAGGAATGCGGCGAGATATGGAAATCTGGATATCCTTGAGGAAGGATATGGAATCAATCTGATTCCGCTTGCCACCTTTGCTATGGAAGTCTACCGGGATACGGATTGCGACCTTTTTGCCATCAAATACAATACGCAGTACGATACGAAAGACTTGAGTCTGGATATGAAGATGCATAAGGCAATCGCCATCATCCAATTTAAGCTGGAAGGGCAGCTCATTAAGCGCCGCCCGGAATTTGCTATGGATGACAGGCTGCTGCTGGACAGGGTTGATTATGAAAAGAAAACCGTGATGATTGGCGGACAGGAATATCATATGAAGGATGTGGATTTCCCTACTGTGAACAGGGAACGCCCTTACGAGCTGTCCAAAGAAGAAGAGCAGGTGATGGAGCGGCTGCGCCATGCGTTTGTCAAGTGTGAGAAGCTGCAGAAACATGTGCGGTTCCTTTTTTCCAATGGAAGCCTTTATAAAATTTATAATTCTAATCTGCTTTATCATGGCTGTATGCCGATGGACGAGGAAGGGCATTTCAGCAAAGTCAATATATTCGGCGAAGAATATAGCGGCAAGGAATTGTACGACGTATTGGAGCAGTATGCCCGCAAAGGTTATTATACAAGCAATAATTGGCAGGAAAAGTTAAGGGGGCAGGACATACTCTGGTATATCTGGGCGGGACCTAATTCCCCGGTGTTTGGCAAGGATAAAATGGCAACTTTTGAGCGATATTTCGTTGAAGAAAAAGAAACCCATGTGGAAACGAAAAACAGTTATTACAGGCTGCTGGATAACGAGGACGTGATTAACAATATTTTAACGGAGTTTGGTCTGGACGTGGACAAGTCCCATATCGTCAACGGGCATGTTCCGGTGGAGCTGAAAAAAGGGGATACTCCGGTCAAATGTGGCGGAAAACTGTTGATTATCGACGGTGGTTTTTCCAAGGCGTATCAGGATAAAACGGGAATCGCGGGTTATACACTGGTGGTCAATTCCTACGGAATGCGTCTTGTGGCGCATGAGCCGTTTGAATCCACGGAATCAGCGATTATTAACGAATCCGATATTTTTTCAGATTCCATCATTCTGGAAACAAGCACCATGCGGCAGAAAATTGCCGATACAGACATCGGGAAAGAGCTGCGGGAAAGTATCCGGCAGTTGGAAATATTATTACAGGCATACCGGGATGGAACGATAAACGAAAAATAGAATAAAAAACGACAAATATACAGAAACGCCGAAAGGGGCACTTCCATATGGCAGGTGTCCCTTGGGGCGGTTCTTTTCTTATTTGTCGTTGGTGTTATTGTCCGTTTGCATTGTTGCTGCCAGTAGTGTTTCCGGCTGCATCATCCATAACGTTCTCTACGCCATTTGCAACATCATCCACTGCATTTCCAATCGCGTCTCCAGCGTCCGATACGGCGTCGCCGACTGCATTACCTGCGTCACCTACCGCGTCCCCGGCATCGCCAAGGATGGAATTATCGGAACCTGCACCATTCGTATTGTTGTCGCCGCTTGTTACGGAATTGACATTATCTGTATTGGAAGCGCCGTTTGTGCCGTTAGATGCAGTATCTGTGCCTGTGCCCGTACCCATGCCGGCGTCAGTGCCCGTACCTGTGCCCATGTCAGAGCCTGTACTTGTGCCATTGCCTGCGCCTCCCGCAGTACCTGTGGAAGCATTGCCGGCAGTATCCGTGCCCGTTCCGGCTCCTGTGGTAGCGTTATCCTCTGTACCTGCGCTAGCATTACCTGCGCCGGCATCATTGGCGTTGTTGCTACGATTACCGCAGGCGGTCATCAGAGACATCGTAAGAACCATGAGTGCTGCAAATAATAATGTTCTTATTTTTTTCATGATTTTCACTCCTTTATTTGCGATATTCATTATGATAAAACAGAAATTGTGCAACTTCCTGTTCCATGTTATTATGTCAGATAGGGAGTAAAATATTCGTAGGAGAAATTGTTAATATTTTTATCTGGTTTGTTAAAATTTTAATTTAAAATGACTGGAATGTGTAGTTGTACAGAAGATACAATCCAAAAGCAGGTACTGTGAAAACGCCGGTACTTAGTGAAAAAGACGCCTGGCGGCTTTTGAACTTAGTACCGCTGCGTTTGGACCGTAGCGAGAGCGTGTCTGCGTTGGATTGCATCTTCCGTACAACGGACGGATTTTTCACCACGAAACAAAAAATTGAAACCAAAATTGAAACCAAAAAGGAGCTTAACATGGAATTTCGTCCCTGCATCGACATCCACAACGGAAAAGTCAAACAAATTGTCGGCAGCACCCTGCAAGACACAGGCGACCTGGCAAGTGAGAATTTCGTATCAACACAAGATGCGACGTTTTTCTCAAAACTATATCATAAGAAAAACATCACCAATGGACATATCATCCTCTTAAACCGTCCCGGAAGCGACTACTATGAGGCGACCAAAACGGAAGCCCTGAAAGCCTTGCGCGCCTATCCATCGGGAATGCAGGCAGGTGGGAGTATTACGCCGGAAAATGCCGCAGAGTATCTGGAAGCGGGCGCTTCCCATGTGATCGTGACTTCTTATGTTTTTAAAGACGGACAGATTTATTTTGACAATCTGGACAGACTGGTAAAGGCAGTGGGTAAAGAGCGTCTTGTGCTGGATTTAAGCTGCCGGATGAAAGACGGACAGTATTATATTGTAACCGACAGATGGCAGAAGTATACGGATGTGGTTCTAAATCATGGGACAATGGAGATGCTTTCTTCTTATTGCGACGAATTTCTGATTCACGCGGTAGATGTGGAAGGAAAATCGAACGGAATAGAAAAGGAACTTGTCAGACTTCTTGGAAGCTGGAATAAAATACCAATTACTTATGCGGGCGGGATCCATACTTTTGAAGATTTGCGTTTTATTAAGGAAGCCGGCAGGAATCAGATTCATGCGACGATAGGCAGCGCGCTGGATTTATTCGGCGGTTCTATGAAACTGGAAGAGGTATTGCAGTTTGTGAAGGAATAATAGAAAGTCTGCTGCATGAACATGTCATGAATCTGCTGGCGTGTATTTAAGAAATCGTCTATTGGCATAATAAAAGAAAACCTGCCGTGTAACAGGTTTTCCCCTAATCCGTTATGACAATTCTGCAAATTCAAAATAAAATTCTGTCTCTTTATTATGAACACGCACATCGTGATAGTGATTAATTGTATGGATAGAGCATCCGCACATTGCGCCGCCTATCACATTGTTTGTCCGGACCGCGACTAAATTACTTATAACTTAGTTACATTGACTGCCTGAGGTCCTTTTTCGCCATTAACTACTTCGTACTCAACAGCAGCTCCTTCTTCAAGAGACTTGAAGCCTTCCATGTTCAGTCCTGAGTAATGAACGAAAACGTCGTTACCCTGCTCATCTGAGATGAAGCCGTAACCTTTTTGGTTGTTAAACCATTTTACTGTACCTTTGTTCATCGTAGATACCTCCATAAATTAAAAAATCCTGTATTTCGTTAACATGTCTAGGATAGCATAAGTAATTTCAAAAGTAAAGCATTATTTTTTAAAATATTTTCTTTGACGTATTTTCGCCTAGGCTTTTTCTTGCAATATAAAGAAGAATTTGCTACGATAAGAGCAGGACATATAAACACGAAGAATCAAATACGGAGGATTCAAATTCATCATGGGAAACGTAAAGCGTATTTATGTAGAAAAAAAGCCCCCTTTTGCGGTAAAAGCAAAGGAGCTGAAAGAAGAAATCGGAAATTATTTAGGTATTACGGGAGTAAAGGAAGTCAGGGTTTTCATCCGGTATGATGTGGAAAATATATCCGAGGAAGTTTTTAAACAGGCATGTAAAACAGTATTTTCCGAGCCGCCCGTGGATATTTTGTATGAAGAGAATATCGAGGTTCCGGCAGATGGCAGGGTGTTTGGCGTGGAATTTTTGCCTGGACAGTTTGACCAGAGGGCGGATTCTGCGCTGCAATGTGTGAAATTTTTGAAAGAGGATGAAGAACCTGTTATCCGCACCGCTGTTACCTATATCATAAGGGGGCAGATTAGCGAGGATGAATTTGAGAAAATAAAAGCGTATTGCATCAATCCGGTGGATTCGAGGGAAACGGACATGGTGAAACCTGACACGCTGATTACTGTGTATGAGGAGCCGGCGGACGTTACTGTCATGGAAGGATTCTGTACCATGCCGGAAGCAGAGTTTCAGAAACTGTATGAGACGCTGGGGCTTGCCATGACATTGAAAGATTTCGAGCATATCCGCAGCTATTATAATAAGGAAGAATTGCGCAATCCCACCATGACGGAAATCCGGGTACTGGATACTTATTGGTCGGATCATTGCCGTCATACGACTTTTTCGACGGAGTTAAAAGAGGTTGCGTTTGAGGACGGCTATTATCAGAAGCCGATAAAAGATACTTATGAGAATTATCTTGCCGTGCGGGAAGAAATCTTCGCGGGCAGGGAGGACAAGTTTGTCTGTCTGATGGATTTGGCGCTTCTGGCAATGCGGAAGCTGAAAAAAGACGGTAAGCTGGAAGATATGGAGCAGTCCGACGAAATCAACGCCTGTTCCGTGGTTGTTCCGGTGGAAATGGACTATGGAAACGGACCCGTCAAGGAAGAGTGGCTTGTCTTTTTCAAGAACGAGACCCACAACCATCCTACGGAAATCGAGCCTTTCGGCGGTGCGGCAACTTGTCTTGGCGGCGCTATCCGTGACCCGCTTTCCGGCAGGGGCTATGTGTATCAGGCGATGCGTGTGACCGGTGCGGCGGACCCGACGGTTCCGGTGGCGGACACACTGAAAGGAAAATTGTCCCAGAAGAAGCTGGTGCGGGGCGCTGCCAGCGGTTACTCTTCCTATGGAAATCAGATTGGGCTTGCAACGGGGCTGGTGAAAGAAATCTACCATCCTGATTATGTGGCGAAAAGAATGGAAATCGGCGCAGTCATGGGAGCGGCTCCCAGGAAAAACGTGGTGCGTGCCACATCAGATCCCGGCGATATTATTATTCTATTAGGCGGCAGGACGGGGCGCGACGGCTGCGGCGGTGCGACGGGGTCTTCTAAGGTGCATACGGAAAGCTCTATAGAGACCTGCGGGGCGGAAGTGCAGAAGGGCAACGCGCCTACAGAGCGTAAGATTCAGAGATTATTCCGTAGGGCGGAAGTCAGCAGATTGATTAAGAAATGTAATGATTTTGGCGCCGGCGGCGTATCCGTGGCAATCGGGGAGCTGGCGGACGGTCTGATCGTGGATTTGGATAAGGTGCCGAAAAAATATGCCGGTCTGGACGGTACAGAACTGGCAATTTCCGAGTCGCAGGAAAGAATGGCGGTCGTTGTGGCGCCGGAAGATGTAGAGGCATTCTTAGGCTATGCGGCGCAGGAAAACTTAGAAGCCGTTGCGGTGGCGCATGTGACGAAAGAACCCCGGCTGATTCTGAAATGGCGTGGAAAGGAAATCGTCAATATTTCCAGAGCATTTCTGGATACCAACGGCGCCCATCAGGAAACGGCGGTGCGTGTGGATATGCCCGTTAAGGAAGAGGATTATCTGCACAAGATAGCGACGAAAGAAGTGGACGAGGCGCTAAAAGCGGGAAATATCAAAGGCGCATGGCTGGCGCTTTTAGGGGATTTAAACGTCTGTTCCCAGAAGGGGCTTGTGGAAATGTTCGACGCTTCGATTGGTGCAGGCAGTGTATACATGCCTTATGGCGGGAAATATCAGTTGACGGAAACCCAGGCGATGGTGGCGAAACTTCCGGTAATGGAAGGAAAGACGGATACCGTAACGATGATGAGTTATGGCTTTGACCCGTATTTGTCGTCGTGGAGTCCATATCATGGAGCGATTTATGCAGTCACGGAATCTATGGCGAAAATTGTAGCAAACGGTGGGGACTATCATAAAATCCGTTTTACCTTTCAGGAATATTTCAGACGTATGACGCAGGATGCTGAGCGTTGGAGCCAGCCTTTTGCGGCGCTGCTTGGTGCATACCGGGCGCAGCTTGCCTATGGGCTGCCATCCATCGGAGGAAAAGATTCCATGTCCGGTACGTTTAACGATATCGACGTGCCGCCGACGCTGGTATCCTTTGCGGTGGATATCGCCAGGAAGCAGGATATCGTCAGCCCTGAACTGAAAAAAACAGGCGATAAACTCATTTATTTCCAGATTCCAAAAGACGAATACGATTTGCCTATATTTGAAAAAGTCATGCAGTTATATGATAATATACTGACACTCATGTCAGAAAAGAAAATTGCGGCGGCATATGCAGTGGACGCCAAAGGCGTTGTGGCGGCGCTTTCTAAGATGGCGTTTGGCAATAAGCTGGGCGTCATGGTAGAGGCGGATGTGGAAGCAGAGCTTCTTTTTGCAAACGGTCTGGGCAATATCCTTGTGGAAATGCCTACAGAGGCAGCGCAGGAACTGAAAACGCAGGCGGAGCAAAAAGCTTGGGAAGGTCTGGTATTTACGCAGATTGGCACGGTCATCGAAGAGCAAGCCTTCCTCTATGGAGATGTGAAGATTACGATGGACGAGGCGCTTCTATCCTGGACGTCTAAATTGGACAAAGTATTCCCTTATACGGCGGGCAAAGATAAGAGTGTCATCGCATCTAATTTATATCAGGCGAAAGAACTTTACATTTGCAAGAATAAGGTCGCAAAACCAACTGTTTTCATTCCGGTCTTTCCGGGGACGAATTGCGAATATGACAGCGCCAGGGCATTCGAGAATGCGGGCGCAGACGTCATTACGAAGGTGTTCAGGAATCTGACTGCGGAAGATATCAGGGACAGCGTGGAAGTGTTTGAGCGCGCCATCGGACAGGCGCAGATTATTATGTTCCCCGGCGGTTTTTCCGCGGGCGACGAACCGGATGGTTCCGCCAAATTCTTTGCCACGGCTTTTCGGAATGCCAGAATGCAGGAAGCGGTCATGAAATTATTACAGGAACGGGATGGTCTGGCGCTGGGGATTTGTAATGGTTTCCAGGCATTAATCAAGCTGGGACTTGTTCCCTATGGCAGGATACAGGGGCAGAATGAGGATTCTCCGACGCTGACCTTTAACACCATTAACCGCCATATTTCTAAGATGGCGTATATTAAAGTAGTGTCTGACAAATCTCCCTGGCTTAGAGGGGCGAAGCTGGGCAATACTTATGTAAACCCGGCGTCCCACGGGGAAGGACGTTTTGTCGCTTCTAAAGAATGGATAGAGAAACTTTTCGCAGCGGGGCAGGTTGCAACCCAGTATGCAGATATCAACGGTAATGTGTCGATGGACGAAAACTGGAATATCAACGGCTCTTATGCAGCAATCGAGGGGATTACGTCTCCCGATGGACGCTGCCTTGGCAAGATGGCGCATTCCGAGAGAAGGGGCGACGGCGTGGCAGTGAACATCTACGGAGAACAGGATTTGCACATTTTTGAATCCGGTGTTGCTTATTTTCAATCCTAAATCATGAAAACAGACCCTCACGGAAATCAATTTTCAGTCAGCTCTTTTACATTAAACCGGCAGGACAGATAGAAATCCCACGAAGGTCCTTGAAAAACGCCGGCACTTAGTGAAAAAGGCGCAACGCGGCTTTTGAACTTAGTACCGCTGCGTTTTTCACGGAGCGAGAGCGTGCCTTCGAGGGATTTCTATCTGCCCTGCCACCTCAGTATTTATATGCTGACTGAAAACTGATTTCCGTGTCAGCCCCTGTTTGACCATTGAAATCATGCAGGGTCTTATGCTATAATGAAACGATTACGCAAAAGAAAAAGGCTAAATCGCAAGTGTGGAAGGGAGCAAGGTTATATTTATGAAGGCATTCTTAATTTTGGAAGACGCGACGGTATTTGAAGGGATTCCGATTGGCGCAGAGAAGGAAATTATCAGCGAAATTGTTTTTAACACCTCGATGGCGGGCTATCTGGAAGTGCTGACAGACCCTTCTTATGCGGGACAGGCAGTCTGCATGACTTACCCTTTGATTGGGAATTACGGAATCTGCAGCGAGGATATGGAATCAGGAAAACCCTGGCCGGACGGTTTTATCGTCAGGGAACTTAGCCGGGTTCCAAGCAATTTCAGGTGCGATATGACTATTCAGGAGTTTCTGATGAAAAACGGGGTGCC
This sequence comes from Blautia sp., assembly GCA_023664455.1. Lineage (GTDB taxonomy): Bacteria > Bacillota > Clostridia > Lachnospirales > Lachnospiraceae > UBA3282. The sequence continues at coordinate 100,506 of JAMPFM010000001.1, read as the reverse complement.
TGGAATTGCCGGAATCGATACGCGGGCGCTGACTAAGATTTTGCGGGAAAAAGGGACGATGAATGGTATGATTACCACGAATCCGGTCTTTGAAAAAGAGACAAGGGACGCTGCCCTTCAAGAAGTTCTTCCGAAGCTGCAAGCCTATACGACAGGCAAAGTCGTGGAAAAAGTCACCTGTCAGAGCCAATATGAAGAAAAAGGGACAACAGAACTTTCCCAAAACGGTCCTCTTTCCGGGAGCGCCCATTTTGAGAAAGAAGCCTATGCGCAGGGAAAACGGGAAAAGAAGCCAAGCAGGGTTCGCACCCTAAATGGACAGGGGTTGAAGGTGGCGCTGCTTGATTTGGGCGCCAAGGCAAATATTGCAAAATCTTTGGCGGCAAGGGGCTGCGACGTGACCATCTATCCGGCATTTACGAAAGCGGAAGAAATCATAGCTTCTGCGCCGGATGGCATCATGCTCAGCAACGGACCGGGAGATCCGAAGGAATGTACCCAAATTATTGCGGAAATTAAGAAATTATACGATACGGAAATTCCGATTTTCGCGATTTGCCTGGGGCATCAGTTGATGGCGCTGGCAACGGGCGCGGATACCTTCAAGATGAAATATGGGCACCGGGGCGGCAATCATCCCGTGAAAGATTTAGAAACCGGCAGGGTGTATATTTCTTCCCAGAATCACGGTTATGTGGTGGATATGGATAAACTGGATCCGCAGGTGGCAAAACCCGCTTTTATCAATGTCAACGATGGTACGAACGAGGGACTTTCTTATGCCGGTAAAAATATTTTTACCGTGCAGTTCCACCCGGAGGCATGCCCGGGACCGCAGGATTCGGGGGATTTGTTTGATAGATTTATAACAATGATGAAGAAAGACTAAGACGAAAAGAAATTCTAAGTAAGCAGAAGACGCTTGCTAAGAATTTCTATATTTCGTCTGCCAGAATGGACTGGGAGCCATGCTGGCGGGTTGTAGAAGGATAGAGGATAAGAGATAGCAACAGAGATGAAGATGGAGGAAAGAAGATGCCGAAAAATCCGAATGTAAAAAGAGTGCTAGTGATTGGGTCGGGACCGATTGTGATTGGGCAGGCGGCGGAATTTGATTATGCGGGGACGCAGGCATGCCGTTCTTTGAAAGAAGAGGGCATGGAAGTGATTCTGGTCAATTCCAATCCGGCGACCATCATGACGGACGGCGATATTGCGGATAAAGTATATATCGAGCCTTTGACGGCAAAGGTCTTGGAGCAGATTATCATCAAAGAGAAGCCGGACAGCCTTTTGCCGAATATGGGCGGACAGGCGGGGTTAAATCTCGGCATGGAGCTGGATGAGTCCGGGTTTCTTGCCGCCCACGGGGTAACGCTTCTGGGTACGACGGCAAAAACGATAAAAAAAGCGGAAGATCGTCTGGAATTTAAAGAGACGATGGAAAAAATCGGGGAACCCTGCGCTCCGTCCTTAGTCGTGGAAAATATCGAGGATGGCGTAGCTTTTTCCAATCAAATCGGTTATCCAGTGGTTTTGCGTCCGGCATATACACTGGGCGGTTCCGGCGGCGGCATTGCCCACAATCAGATAGAGTTGGAAGAGATTCTGGCAAACGGTCTGCGCCTTTCCCGTGTGGGACAGGTTCTCGTGGAACGCTGTATCGCGGGCTGGAAAGAAATCGAGTACGAAGTCATGCGTGACGGCGCGGGCAACTGTATCACCGTCTGTAATATGGAAAATATTGACCCCGTGGGCGTTCATACGGGCGACAGTATTGTCGTGGCGCCTTCCCAGACGCTGGGGGATAAAGAATATCAGATGCTTAGAAGCTCTGCCTTAAACATTATCAACGAGCTGGAAATTACGGGCGGGTGCAACGTGCAGTTTGCCCTGCATCCCACGAGTTTTGAATATTGTGTAATTGAGGTAAATCCCCGTGTAAGCCGTTCTTCCGCCCTCGCTTCCAAGGCGACGGGCTATCCGATTGCCAAGGTTGCGGCAAAGATTGCGCTTGGCTATACGTTGGATGAGATTAAAAACGCGATTACCGGAAAGACTTACGCCAGCTTTGAACCGACGCTGGATTACTGCGTGGTGAAAATCCCCAGACTGCCTTTCGATAAATTTATTACGGCAAAACGTACTTTAACAACGCAGATGAAAGCCACCGGCGAAGTCATGAGTATCGGTAATAACTTTGAAGGCGCGTTGATGAAGGCGATTCGCTCCTTAGAACAGCATGTAGATTGTCTGCGCAGCTATGATTTTTCGGATTTGTCGGAAGAAGAACTGATAGAGCGGATGAAAATCGTGGACGATCAGAGAATCTATATCATTGCCGAGGCGATAAGGAAAGGCGTTGATTATGAAACTATCCACGAAATTACAATGGTAGATATATGGTTTATTGATAAAATTGCTATTTTGACAGAAATGGAAGCGCGGCTGGAAAATGAGCCGCTTAGCGTCGAATTGTTAAAAGAGGCGAAAAGGCTGGAATTTCCAGACAATGTCATTGCAAGGCTGACCGGAAAGCCGGAAGATGCCATTAAGAAAATGCGCTATGAGAACGGTATCGTGGCAGCGTTTAAGATGGTAGATACCTGTGCGGCGGAATTTGCAGCGAGCACGCCTTATTATTATTCTGTGTTTGGCTCTGAGACGGAAGTGGAAGAGACCCATCCTAAGAAAAAGGTCTTAGTGCTGGGTTCCGGTCCGATTCGTATCGGGCAGGGAATCGAATTTGACTATTGCTCTGTCCATGCGACCTGGGCGTTTGCCAAAGAAGGCTATGAGACGATTATCATCAACAACAACCCGGAAACGGTCAGCACGGACTTTGATATTGCGGATAAGCTGTATTTTGAGCCGCTGACGCCGGAAGATGTGGAAAATATCGTCAATGTGGAAAAACCCGACGGCGCAGTCGTGCAGTTTGGCGGACAGACCGCGATTAAGCTGACGGAAAGCCTGATGAAGATGGGTGTGCCTATTTTCGGAACGAGAGCCGAAGACGTGGACGCTGCGGAAGATCGGGAATTATTCGATAAGATTCTGGAAGAAACTCAGATTCCGAGAGCCGCAGGCGGCACTGTCTATACGGCGGAAGAAGCGAAAAACGTCGCAAACAGGCTGGGATATCCGGTTTTGGTCCGTCCTTCTTATGTACTGGGCGGTCAGGGAATGCAGATTGCCATTTCCGATAAAGAAATCGAAGAATTTATGGAGGTCATCAACCGCTACGAGCAGGATCATCCAATTCTGGTGGATAAATATTTACAGGGAAAAGAGCTGGAAGTAGACGCAGTCTGCGATGGTACGGATATTCTGATTCCGGGCATTATGGAACATATTGAGCGGACGGGCGTCCATTCGGGGGACAGTATTTCCGTTTACCCGGCTCCAACTGTCAGTGAGAAAGTGAAGGAGACCATTGCGGAGTATTCCAGAAGGCTTGCGAAGGCGCTCCATGTCATCGGTCTGATTAATATCCAGTTTATTGCGGTGGGCGACGAGGTTTACGTGATAGAGGTCAATCCCCGTTCTTCCCGGACGGTGCCCTATATCAGCAAGGTAACAGGGATTCCGATTGTGGATTTGGCGACGGAGGTTATCATCGGAAAAAAAATCCGCGACCTTGGATACGAGCCGGGCTTACAGCCGGCTGCAGATTATTATGCGATTAAAATGCCGGTATTTTCCTTTGAGAAAATCCGGGGAGCGGAAATCAGCTTAGGACCGGAAATGAAGTCTACAGGCGAGTGCTTGGGCATTGCCAAAACCTTTAACGAGGCGCTCTATAAGGCATTTCTTGGCGCGGGCGTCAACCTGCCTAAATATAAACGGATGATTATCACGGTAAAAGACGCCGATAAGGGGGAGGCAATCGGTATTGCGCAGCGTTTTGAGAAGCTGGGCTATAAGATTTACGCCACAAGAAGTACCGCGGAGGTTTTAAACGAAGCCGGCGTGAAAGCGAGAAAAGTCAATAAAATACGCCAGGAATCCCCGACAGTAATGGATTTGATTCTGGGACACGAAATCGACTTAGTCATCGATACGCCGACCCAGGGACGGGATAAGAGCCGGGACGGCTTTTTAATCCGAAGAACTGCGATTGAGACAGGCGTGTATTGCATTACGGCGCTGGATACGGCGGCAGCGCTGGTTTCCAGCTTAGAAAATGCGGCATTACAGGAAGAGTTAAATCTGGTGGATATCGCTACGATTGCCAGAAGAGCCTGATAAGGAGGATAAACATGGGATATGCAACGATGGACTGCCCTCACTGCGGTAAGCAGAATAAGGAAAAATGTAATGCATGGATGTATGGCAGTCCGATAAGGATTTGTAAGAATTGTGGCAGAAAGTATACCGACAGACGTTACAGAGAGGTGGCAATCCAGGGATTTGACCCTCGGAGCCTGAATGCAGGACTTTATCTGAAAGGATTGGGGATTTTTGCGCTGGGGCTGGCAGTTTGTCTGGCATGGATGTATTATCAGGTGAATTATAAAGGGTGGTATCCGAATGCGTTGTTAGGCTGTATTTTTGCCTGTGCTATAGGGGTAATCGGATGCATTGCCTGTCTAATCCGCAGCAGATTCGGAATTGATGAGAAGCAAAACGCCCGTTATCTGGAAGAATCCAGAAACAGACTGGCGGATAAAGCCTATGTGCAGGAATTGATAGCGTGCGGAGTGGACGTACCAGAAGAGTACCGGTGAAGGTAATGGAAAAGGTGATGGAATCAGGAATCAGATGAACACAGTCAGAAATTATCAGAAAGAACTGGATAAAATCATTGAAACTTTAGTAAAACAGCAAAGCGAGGCAGAAAGAAGCAGGCAATCCGGTGCAACGGACAATGAACAGGTAAACATGGCAGCAGTCAGAGCGCCGCGTCTTCTGCTGCATAGCTGCTGCGCACCCTGTTCAAGCTATGTGTTGGAGTATCTGCGGGCGTTTTTCCGGATTACCGTGTTTTACTATAATCCGAATATTTCCCTGGAACCGGAATATCGCAAGCGGGTGGCGGAGCAGAAGCGTCTAATCAAAACCTATAATGAGACACTCTTTGGCAAGAATGACAGGGGAGGAATTATGTCGCAGGGTTCAGGGAATCAGGGCGGACAGATAGCGGGCTATCCGATTGCTGTGGAAGAGGGGGATTATGAACCGGCGGACTTCTTTCAAATCGCAAAAGGGCTGGAGGCTTGTCCCGAAGGTGGTGAGCGCTGTTTTGCCTGTTATGAATTACGGCTTAGAAAAACGTCGCAAATAGCAATTTCGGAAGGATACGACTTTTTTACCACGACACTTACAATCAGCCCTCTGAAAAATGCGGCGAAGTTAAATGAAATCGGGGAACGGCTTGCGAAGGGTACGAGTGTGCGCTGGCTGCCCTCAGATTTTAAAAAAAAAGGCGGCTATCAGCGTTCCATAGAATTGTCGAAAGAATATGGGCTTTACAGGCAGGATTACTGCGGCTGTATCTATTCCAAAGAAGAACGGGAGCGGGAAAAGGCGCTCCGGCAGGAAAAGTAACAGGAAATCATAGAAAAGGGTTGACAGGAAAATGGATAAATTCATCGATTTAATTTCTAAAGAAGTAAAACAGGCGTTTGGGGCAGCCGGTTACGAAGAGGAGCTGGGAAGAGTGACCCTCTCTAACAGGCCGGATTTGTGTGAATATCAATGTAACGGCGCTATGGGGGGCGCGAAACGGTATCATAAAGCGCCGTTAGCGATTGCCGAAGATGTGGCAGGGAAGTTGAAGGAAAGTAATGTTTTCTTGAAAGCGGCGGCAGTGGCGCCGGGTTTTCTGAATCTGAAAGTAAAAGAAACCTTTTTAAAAGAATATCTGGAAGAAATGTGCCAGGATGAGAAGTTTGGCGTGGCGACGCCCGAACATCCCCAGAAGATTATCGTGGATTACGGCGGTCCCAATGTCGCCAAACCGCTGCATGTGGGGCATTTGCGTTCCGCCATCATCGGGGAAAGCATCAAGAGAATCTGTCGTTTCATGGGGCATGACGTGCTTGGCGATATCCATATGGGCGATTGGGGACTGCAGATGGGTCTCATTATTACGGAGCTGCGCCAGCGGGAGCCGGAGCTGGTTTATTTTGATGAAACATATCAAGGGGACTATCCGGAAGAAGCGCCTTTTACCATATCGGAATTAGAGGAAATCTATCCGACTGCAAGCGCCAAATCCAAGGAAGATGCGGCATATAAGGCGAAAGCAATGGAAGATACTTACAGGCTGCAGAACGGCGTGCCCGGTATCAGGGTGCTCTGGCAGCATATCATGAAGGTGTCCATCGCTGATTTGAAGAAGAATTATGCGGCCCTAAACGTGGAATTTGACCTCTGGAAAGGGGAATCAGACGTCCATAACATCATCCCCGGCATGGTGGAAGAGATGAAAAGGGGCGGTTTTGCACATGAAAGCGAAGGCGCTCTGGTTGTGGACGTGAAAGAGGATACGGATACGAAAGAAATTCCGCCCTGCATGATTTTAAAATCGGACGGCGCTTCCTTATACAATACGACGGATTTAGCGACGATTGTGGATCGTATGGCGGCTTATCAGCCGGATAAGCTGATTTATCTTGCCGACAAACGGCAGGACTTGTATTTTGAACAGGTATTCCGCTGCGCCAGAAAGACCGGGCTGGTGAAACCGGAAACGCAGCTTATCCATATCGGATTCGGCACGATGAATGGCAGGGACGGCAGACCTTTTAAGACGAGGGACGGCGGCGTTATGCGCTTAGAAAACCTGATTCGTGAAATTAATGAGGAAATGTATGGTAAAATAGCGGACAATCCGTCCATGAGCCAGGAAGAAGCAAAGGAAACTTCCCGGATTGTGGCGCTTTCCGCCGTGAAATATGGTGATTTGTCCAATCAGGCGTCCAAGGATTATATTTTTGATATGGAACGTTTTACTTCCTTCGAGGGGGATACGGGTCCTTATATTCTGTATACCATCGTCAGGATCAAATCCATTCTGGCAAAGTATGAAGAGCAGACAGGAAAGAAAAACGTCGCACTTCGAGAAGCGGCGGGCGCATCGGAAAAGGATTTGATGTTAGAGCTTGCGAAATTTAACGCGATGATGGAGGCAGCTTATGAAGAGGTCGCGCCCCATAGAATCTGCGCTTATATCTATGATTTGGCGAACGCCTTTAATCATTTTTATCATGAGACGAAGATTCTGGCAGAAGCTGACCGGGAAAAGCAGGGGGGATGGATTGCCCTGCTGCAGCTTACGAAAGCGGTCTTAGAAACTTCCATTGATTTGCTGGGTTTTTCCGCGCCAGAGAGGATGTAGCCATCCGGCGCATGTCCGCGTCAGGGCGGGCAGGTTAAAAATAGGAAAAAAGTAACCCAAAATATAAAAAAAGAGTGGCAAAAACGGCGCATATAGAGGTATAATATAGGGGTCAAAAGTTATTGGTTTTAAAAGGGAGCGTGAAGTTTTATGGTTATTACACACAATATGGAAGCGATGAATGCAAACCGCATGTTTAACCTGACAAACAAGAGTCAGGCGAAATCTATGGAGAAGCTTTCTTCAGGATATAAAATCAACCGTTCCGCGGATGATGCGGCGGGATTGTTTATCTCGGAAAGAATGCGCCGTCAGCTGAGGGGGATTAATCAGGCGGCAGCCAATGCGATGGACGGTATTTCCTGCGTGCAGGTGGCGGAAGGCGCCCTAAACGAGGTTCATGATATGCTGCAGCGTATGGGGGAGCTTGCGGTCAAAGGAGCGAATGGAACCCTGACCACAACGGATAGATGCTATGTTACTATGGAAGTCAGGCAGTTGATGAGTGAAATCGACCGTATTCAGTCCACGACGACTTTCAATGAGCAGAATCTGCTGGACGGCACTTTCAAGAGGGGACTGCAGGTGGGTGCGGATTCCGGACAGCATATTGTCGTTTCCATCGGTAGTATGAGTACGAATGATTTGATTGCAAGCGCGCTTTCTAAGGGAATCTATTATCAGACGAATAACGAAAGCCCCCTCTGCAATGAAATGGACATGCCGACCCCGACAACTGCAGATTATCCTTACGGTTCGACTGCTTACTGGATACCGGGCAGCAATACGACCTGGGCGAAACAGGAATATTGGGATAAAAGCATGGTGCTTCCCTGGGGGACGCCGGGACATTCCCATCTTCTGGGAGCCTATGATTTGACCATTTTCCATAGTTTTTCCTATTTTTCGATTGTGGATGCAGAGGTGAGGGACAGACTTACGAATACCTATCCTGCCAACACGACCGGCGGGTCGGAAGAACCTCTGTCCGAGGAACTGCCTGACGTCCGCAATTTCCAGGCGCTGAATGCGTTTGTGAAAAGCGCGGTTGCCGACGTGTCGGAAACCCGTTCCAGTCTGGGAGCCATCCAGAACCGGCTGGAACATACGATAAACAACCTGAATAACATCGCAGAAAACACTGCGGCGGCGGAGTCTGCCATCAGGGATACGGATATTGGCATGGAAATGGTAAGGTTTTCCAATAACAGTATTCTTGTCCAGTCGGGACAGTCCATGCTTGCCCAGGCAAACCAAAGCAGACAAGGGGCGTTAGCTTTATTGCAGTAGGCAGATATCTTCTGGGAATCGGCGGCTTAAAAAATAGGTTATAGGTAAAAGAAGGAAAAAATAAGCAAAAAAATATAAAAAAAGCTTGACAAAAGGGTTCATTCGATTGTATACTAGCAAAGCAGGTTTGAGATAGCTGTAAAACGCTTTGTGTAACGGCTTCTTACCTTATCAAATGGGATCTTAGCTCAGCTGGGAGAGCATCTGCCTTACAAGCAGAGGGTCATAGG
>JAMPFM010000001.1:86755-91541 GCA_023664455.1 Blautia sp. | reverse complement strand
TCGAAACAGTTAAGAAAAACGGATCTCAGGTAAGCGGACCGGTGCCCCTTCCTACGAAAAAGGAAGTGGTTACGATTTTAAGGGCGGTTCACAAATACAAAGATTCCAGAGAGCAGTTCGAGCAGAGAACCCACAAGAGACTCATCGACATCATCGCTCCCACACCGAAGACTGTTGATGCGCTCCAGCGGCTGGAAATGCCGGTTGGCGTGTATATCGATATCAAAATGAAAAACAAATAAAACCCCTACTAGGATGGTCCCGGGTGAAGCAGTGTTGATGGGACCCGCTGTAGAATCACAGGAGGTATGAAAATGAAGAAAGCTATCTTAGCAACAAAAGTCGGAATGACACAGATTTTTAATGAAGACGGCACGTTGACGCCGGTTACTGTTCTTCAGGCAGGTCCCTGCGCAGTGACGCAGATTAAGACGCCGGAAAACGACGGTTACAGCGCGGTACAGGTCGGATTTGTGGACAAGAAGGAAAGAATTGTCAACAAGGATAAGAGCGGCAGGAAAGAAGTCATTCACAGACATGGCGCCAATAAGGCGCAGAAGGGACACTTTGACAAAGCGGGCGTTCCCTGCAAGAGATATGTCAGGGAGTTAAAGCTGGACAACGCGCAGGATTATACGCTGGGCAGCGAGATTAAGGCTGAAATTTTTGAAGCAGGCGACAGAATCGATGTGACTGCGATTTCTAAAGGAAAAGGATTCCAGGGTGCGATTAAGAGGCATGGTCAGCACAGAGGTCCCATGACACATGGTTCCAAATTCCATCGCCATCAGGGTTCCAACGGTGCATGTTCTTCCCCCAGCAGGGTATTTAAAGGAAAAGGCATGCCAGGGCATATGGGCTGCGTAAGGGTAACAGTTCAGAATCTTACAATCGTGAGAGTGGACGCGGAGAAGAATCTGCTCCTTGTAAAAGGCGCTGTACCGGGACCTAAGAAAGCCTTAGTAACTGTTAAAGAAACGACTAAGGTGGAAGCGAAATAGTGGTATGAGCCACAGATGAAAGGAGGACCATTCAGATGGCAAACGTATCTGTTTATAATATGGAAGGCAAAGAAGTCGGCAAGATGGACTTAAACGATGCGGTTTTTGGCGTTAAGGTGAATGAACATTTAGTGCATATGGCAGTTGTCCAGTACCTTGCAAACAAACGTCAGGGAACGCAGAAGGCAAAAACCCGTTCGGAAGTTTCCGGCGGCGGCAGGAAACCCTGGAGACAGAAAGGAACCGGTCATGCAAGACAGGGTTCTATCAGGGCTCCTCAATGGAAAGGCGGCGGCGTTGTATTCGCTCCGGTTCCGAGAGATTACTCTTTCAAGATTAATAAGAAAGAAAAAAGGGCTGCTTTGAAATCTGCATTGACAAGCAGGCTGCAGGAAAACAAATTAATCGTTGTGGAAGAGCTTAAATTTGATGAAATCAAGACGAAGAATTTCAAGGCGGTTATGAATAATCTGAAAGTGGATAAGGCGCTGGTTGTTTTAGGCGGGGAAAATGAAAATGCGGTTCTTTCTGCAAGGAATCTTCCGACAATCCAGACAGTTTATGCCGATTCCATCAATGTATATGAAATTATGAAAGGCGGCACACTCGTACTTACGAAGGACGCCGTAGCCAAGATTGAGGAGGTGTATGCATAATGGCAGCGATTCAGTATTATGATGTAATCCTCAAACCGGTTATTACAGAAAAAAGTATGGCGGGCATGAGCGAGAAGAAATATACGTTCTTAGTGCATCCGGAAGCAAATAAGACAATGATTAAAGAAGCTGTTGAGAAGATGTTTGAAGGAACGAAGGTAGCAAAAGTAAACACCATGAATCTTGACGGAAAAACCAAGAGACGCGGTATGGTATATGGCAAGACAGCCAAGACCAAGAAAGCTATCGTACAACTGACAGAGGACAGCAAGGATATTGAGATTTTTGCAGGTCTCTAAAAAGCCGAAGAGATTTTCTAAGGCGTCATAGGACGCCGCCTAAGAAAATCTAGAACTTCGGCTGACAGAATCGCGAGCGATTCTGCCGGGGCGCTGAATGAGACTGGCGTTGATAAGAAATCGGGATAATGTATGCGGCATAGGAAATGAAAATGCTGCGCGAAAATCAAGAAGAAAAGGAGATAGAAGATCATGGGAATTAAGACATATAACCCATATACACCTTCCAGACGTAATATGACTGGCTCTGATTTCTCTGAGATTACGAAGAAAGAGCCTGAGAAGGCGCTTTGTACTTCCCTCAAGAAGAATGCAGGACGTAACAATCAGGGTAAAATCACAGTCAGACATCAGGGCGGCGGAAGCAGAAGATTGTATAGAAATATAGATTTTAAGAGAAATAAAGACGGCATTCCGGCAACGGTTATCGGAATAGAGTATGACCCTAACAGATCGGCAAATATTGCGCTTATCTGTTATGCGGATGGACAGAAATCCTATATCCTTGCACCGGAAGGGCTGACAGACGGGATGAAGGTCATGAACGGACCGGAAGCGGAAGTCAGATTGGGAAACTGCTTACCGCTGGCTAATATACCGGTAGGTACGGTTATCCACAATATTGAATTATATCCGGGTAAAGGCGGCCAGATGGTGCGTTCCGCAGGTAACGGTGCGCAGTTGATGGCAAAAGAAGGCAAGTATGCGACATTAAGACTTCCTTCTGGTGAAATGAGAATGGTTCCGATTATATGCCGCGCGACGATTGGCAGCGTAGGCAATGGAGACCATAACCTGATTAAAATTGGTAAAGCGGGACGGAAACGTCACATGGGTATCCGCCCGACAGTCCGCGGTTCTGTTATGAACCCTAACGATCACCCGCACGGCGGTGGTGAAGGCAGGGCTCCTATCGGTCGTCCGGGTCCCTGCACACCCTGGGGTAAACCGGCGCTTGGCTTAAAGACCCGTAAGAAAAAGAAAGCGTCTAATAAGCTGATTGTAAGAAGAAAAGACGGCAGAGCCATCAAAGGCTAAAGAGAATTTCTAAGGCGAGACCGAAAAGATTTCCTAAAACGTCAAAAGACGCCGTTTAAGAAAATCTAAGTTTCGGTCGGAAGAATCGCGAGCGATTCTTCCAAGGGATATGAGAGATATAAAAAATCTAGGAGGAAAAATCATGGCAAGATCACTGAAAAAAGGACCATTTGCAGATGCAAGCTTATTGAAAAAAGTAGATGCTATGAATGAATCGGGCAAGAAACAGGTTATTAAGACCTGGTCCCGCCGTTCTACTATTTTCCCGTCATTCGTTGGACATACATTTGCTGTTCATGATGGCAGAAAGCATGTGCCTGTATATGTTACGGAAGATATGGTTGGACATAAGCTCGGTGAGTTTGTTGCGACCAGAACTTATAGAGGACATGATAAGGACGAAAGAAAGTCCAAAGTTCGCTAAATTGAAAGGAGGTTTTATCTATGGCTAAAGGACATAGATCCCAGATAAAAAGAGAGAGAAATGCGAACAAAGATACAAGACCTTCGGCTAAGTTATCTTATGCCAGAGTGTCTGTACAGAAAGCTTGTTTCGTATTAGACGCTATCAGAGGGAAGGATGTAACGACAGCATTAGCAATTCTGGAGTACAATCCCAGATATGCATCCGGTCTTATTAAGAAATTGTTGGAGTCGGCGATTGCAAATGCCGAGAACAATAACGGAATGAATGCGGATAATCTTTATATTGCAGAATGTTATGCAAATAAAGGACCTACCATGAAGAGAATCAGACCAAGAGCACAGGGCAGGGCTTATAGAATCGAGAAGAGAACGAGCCATATTACAATTGTTCTGGATGAAAGATAGGAATGATATAGGAAGGAGAAAAACATGGGACAGAAAGTTAATCCTCACGGCCTCAGAGTCGGTGTTATAAAAGATTGGGATTCCAAATGGTATGCTGATGCGGAATTTTCTGACTTCTTAGTAGAAGATTACAACATCAGAAAATATCTAAAGAAAAAATTATACAGCGCCGGTGTTTCTAAGATTGAAATCGAAAGAGCATCCGACAGGGTAAAAGTAATCATCTATACCGCAAAACCGGGCGTGGTTATCGGTAAAGGCGGTAATGAAATCGAAATTACCAAGAAGGAGCTTTCCAAACTGACCAACAAGAAAGTCCTGGTAGATATTAAAGAAATCAAGAGACCTGATAGAGACGCACAGCTTGTTGCAGAAAACATTGCGCAGCAGTTGGAAAACCGTGTATCTTTCAGACGTGCTATGAAATCCTGCATGGGCAGGACGATGAAGGCGGGAGCACTTGGTATCAAGACTGCATGTTCAGGACGTCTTGGCGGTGCAGATATGGCGCGTACAGAATTTTACAGTGATGGCACGATTCCGCTGCAGACATTGAGGGCAGATATCGATTATGGTTTTGCAGAAGCTGATACAACTTATGGTAAGGTCGGCGTCAAAGTATGGATTTACAAAGGCGAGATACTTCCTGCTAAATCTAATAAGGAAGGGAGCGATAAATAATGTTAATGCCAAAAAGAGTAAAACGTCGCAAACAGTTCCGTGGTTCCATGAGGGGAAAAGCCAGCCGTGGCAACACGATTACTTACGGTGAGTGGGGTATTGTGGCACTGGAGCCTTGTTGGATTAAATCCAATCAGATTGAGGCGGCGCGTATTGCAATGACACGTTATATCAAACGTGGCGGTAAAGTATGGATTAAGATTTTCCCAGACAAACCGGTAACAGCAAAACCAGCAGAAACAAGAATGGGTTCCGGAAAAGGTACCCTGGAATACTGGGT
>JAMPFM010000001.1:69559-86655 GCA_023664455.1 Blautia sp. | reverse complement strand
AGACTTGGAAGGCGGTGTATCAAATGAAAACTAATAAGTATGTAGAAGATTTACAAAAAAAATCAGATGCAGAATTAGCACAGGAATTGGTAGATGCTAAGAAAGAACTTTTCAATTTGAGATTCCAGAACGCAACAAACCAGTTGGATAATACAGCAAGAATCAAAGAAGTAAGAAGAAATATTGCAAGAATCCAGACAGTAATTACCCAGAAAGCAAAAGCAGCTAACTGAGTGCCCAATGCGGATGAGGATCCCACAGCAAGAAAGAGAATTGCTCTGCAATTCTTACGATTTCAGCTTGCTGAAATCTTAGGAAAGGAGAATGAGTCGTGGAAAGAAATTTAAGAAAAACCCGTACTGGCAAAGTGACCAGTAATAAGATGGATAAAACAATTGTCGTGGCAATTGAAGACCATGTAAAACATCCCCTTTACGGTAAAATCGTAAAAAGGACTTATAAATTAAAAGCACACGATGAACAGAATGAATGTAACATCGGTGATACCGTTAAAGTCATGGAAACAAGACCTTTATCAAAAGACAAGAGATGGAGACTTGTTGAGATTGTCGAGAAAGCAAAATAGGTTGGAAGGAGAATGATAGCATGATTCAACAGGAAAGCAGACTTAAAGTTGCTGATAACACCGGCGCTAAAGAGTTGTTATGTATCCGGGTTATGGGTGGATCAACAAGAAGATATGCACGCATTGGCGATATCATCGTTGCTACTGTTAAAGATGCAACGCCAGGCGGCGTTGTAAAAAAAGGCGATGTTGTAAAAGCCGTAGTTGTTCGTAGTGTAAAAGGTGCTCGTCGTAAAGACGGTTCTTATATCAGATTCGATGAAAATGCTGCTGTTATCATCAAAGATGACAAAACTCCGAGAGGAACCCGTATTTTTGGACCAGTAGCAAGAGAGCTTCGTGATAAACAGTTTATGAAAATTGTTTCACTGGCTCCGGAAGTATTATAGGAGGTGCCCGGTATGTCAACATTAAAGATTAAAAAGGGTGATACCGTCAAGGTAATCACCGGCAAAGATAAAGACAAAGAAGGCAAAGTAATTTCCGTAGACAGGAAAAAAAGTAAGGTGTTAGTGGAGGGAATCAACAAAGTCACGAAACATGAGAAACCTTCAGCGGCAAACCAGAATGGCGGTATTGTCCAGAAGGAAGCGCCGATTGATATTTCTAATGTTATGTATGTGCACAAAGGGAAACCTACCAGAATTGGTTTCAAGTTTGAGAAGGACAAAAAAGTCCGCTTTGCGAAATCCACAGGCGACATCATCGATTAATTCTAAGGAAGGAGGTCTAAAAACTTGAGTAGGCTTAAAGATATGTATAAAAACGAAATCGTAGACGCTATGATTAAAAAGTTTGGATATAAAAATATCATGGAAGTTCCGAAGCTTGATAAGATTGTAATCAACATGGGCGTTGGCGAGGCAAAAGAAAATGCCAAAGTTCTGGAAGCTGCCATGAGCGATATGGAAACCATTACGGGCCAGAAGGCAATTATCACCAAAGCGAAAAACTCTATTGCAAACTTCAAAATCAGGGAAGGCCAGGCAATCGGATGTAAGACGACGCTTCGCGGCGATAAAATGTATGAATTTCTTGATCGTCTGGTAAATCTTGCATTACCTCGTGTACGTGACTTCCGGGGCGTAAATCCGAATGCTTTTGACGGCAGGGGAAATTATGCGCTGGGAATCAAAGAACAGCTTATCTTCCCGGAAATCGAGTATGATAAAATAGATAAGGTAAGAGGTATGGATGTTATTATTGTAACAACAGCGAAAACCGATGAAGAGGCGCGCGAGTTGTTAAGATTGTTTAATATGCCATTCGCAAAATAAAAGGAGGTAAATTCATGGCTAAGACAGCAATGAAGATAAAACAGCAGCGCAAACCTAAATTCTCTACAAGAGAATACAGCCGTTGCAAAATCTGTGGTCGTCCACATGCTTATTTAAGAAAATACGGAATTTGCAGAATTTGCTTCCGTGAGTTAGCATATAAAGGTCAGATTCCTGGCGTTCGTAAAGCCAGCTGGTAAAAGTTGAAAATCTAAAGATTTTCAACTACGAGTTTGTCGCTGACGCGTTCAAACTCGCTGAGGCTTTTATGAGAGGATTAATATTTAAGAAGGAGGCAATTCAAATGACAATGAGTGATCCTATTGCAGATATGCTTACAAGAATCCGTAATGCAAATACTGCAAAACATGATACAGTGGATATACCGTCATCTAAGATGAAGCTGGCGATTGCGCAGATTTTATTGGATGAAGGATATATTAAGAAGTTCGATATCATCGAAGATGGAAATTTTAAAACGATTCATATTACCTTGAAGTACGGCGAGGATAAGAATGAGAAGATTATTTCCGGGCTGAAAAGAATTTCTAAACCGGGGCTTCGCGTGTATGCGGGTAAAGAGGATATGCCGAAGGTTTTAGGCGGTCTTGGTATCGCGATTGTTTCTACAAACCAGGGCGTTATCACGGATAAGAAAGCAAGAGAGCTGCAGGTTGGCGGCGAAGTGCTGGCTTATGTCTGGTAGAAGCCAAAAAGTTTTATTGTAGATTTTCAGACAGTAATTAAGTTAATAGCGCGGTTGCGCACAAATAAAATTAGGAGGTACGGGCATGTCACGAATAGGAAGAATGCCAATCGCAATTCCTGCGGGTGTTACCGTAGAAGTTGCAGAAAATAATAAAGTGACTGTAAAAGGTCCTAAGGGAACGCTTGAGAGAGTGCTTCCGGCTGAGATGGAAATTAAGGTAGAAGGCGCGGAAGTCGTTGTTTCCAGACCAAATGACTTGAAGAAGATGAAATCTTTACATGGTCTGACAAGAACACTGATTCACAATATGGTTGTCGGTGTGACAGACGGATTTGAAAAGAAACTGGAGGTTAACGGTGTCGGTTACAGGGCGTCTAAATCCGGTAAGGTTCTGACTTTGAACCTGGGTTATTCCCATCCGGTTGAGATGACGGATCCGGAAGGCATTGAGACTGTCATGGAAGGACAGAATGTCATCATCGTTAAAGGTATCGATAAAGAAAAGGTTGGCCAATTCGCTGCTGAAATCAGGGATAAGAGAAGACCGGAGCCTTATAAGGGCAAAGGTATTAAGTATGCTGATGAAGTGATAAGACGTAAAGTTGGTAAGACTGGTAAGAAATAACGGATAAGGAGAGTATGAAAATGGTTAGTAAAAAATCAAGACAAGAAGTTCGTGTTAAGAAGCACAGAAGAATGCGTAACCATTTGAGTGGTACATCAGAGAGACCACGTTTGGCCGTATTTAGAAGTAATAATCATATGTATGCTCAAATTATTGACGACACAGTTGGAAATACATTAGTTGCAGCGTCCACACTGGAAAAAGATGTGAAGGCTGAGCTGGAAAAAACCAATAACGTTGATGCAGCGGCATATTTAGGAACGGTTATTGCAAAAAGAGCAATCGAGAAAGGTATTAAAACAGTTGTATTTGACAGAGGCGGCTTTATATACCAGGGTAAAATTGCGGCATTAGCTGATGCAGCCAGAGAAGCTGGATTAGAATTCTAGGAAGGGAGAGAAAATCACATGAGACGTACAATCATAGATCCCAGTCAGTTGGAATTGACTGAAAAAGTTGTAACTATAAAGCGTGTTACTAAGGTTGTAAAAGGTGGTCGTAACTTCCGTTTCACAGCTTTGGTAGTAGTCGGCGATGGTAACGGGCACGTTGGCGCAGGGCTTGGAAAAGCAACAGAAATTCCGGAGGCGATTCGCAAAGGAAAAGAAGACGCCATCAAACATTTAGTACCCGTTGCACTGGATCCAAATCATAGTATTACCCATGATTTTATCGGAAAGTTTGGTTCGGCTTCCGTTCTGTTAAAGAGAGCTCCGGAAGGTACAGGTATTATCGCAGGAGGTCCTGCCCGTGTCGTATGCGAGCTTGCAGGGATTTCAAATATCCGTACCAAGTCTCTGGGGTCTAACAATAAACAGAATGTTGTACTTGCGACAATCGAAGGACTCCGCCAGTTAAAGTCTCCTGAAGAAGTAGCCAGGAATCGCGGAAAATCTGTAGAAGAGGTTTGGTCTTGACTGAGAAAGGAGCAGGGATAGAAAGATGGCAGCAAAAAAAGCAGAAAAAACATTAAAAATAACATTAGTAAGATCTACTATCGGCCAGGTTCCGAAAGCAAGAGCCACAATCAAGGCTATGGGGCTTAGGAAAATCGGACAGACGGTTGAACTGCCCGACAACGACGCTACAAAAGGACAGATTCAGCGCGTAAGACATATGGTGAAAGTAGAAGAAGCATAAGCAGGCATAAATTGGCAGGCTTAGGAAAGGAGAAAGAGACAGATGGAATTATCAAATTTAAGACCCGCGCAGGGTTCCAAACACAGTGATAATTTTAGAAGAGGCCGCGGACACGGTTCAGGCAATGGGAAAACAGCCGGAAAGGGACATAAAGGACAGAAAGCCCGTTCCGGAGCTCCGAGAATCGGTTTTGAAGGCGGTCAGATGCCGTTATACAGACGTATTCCTAAGAGAGGGTTTACATGCAGAAACTCCAAAGATATCGTTGCAATTAACCTGGAAACCTTAGAGAAGAAATTCGATAATGGCGCTACCGTTGATGTGGATGCATTAATCGAAAAGGGAATCATTAGAAATCCCCGCGATGGAGTAAAGGTTCTTGGAAACGGAGAATTAACTAAGAAACTCGATGTGAAAGTAAATGCATTTAGTGCATCTGCAAAAGAAAAAATCGAGGCGCTTGGTGGAACTGCAGAGGTGATTTAATGTTAACTACCCTAAAAAACGCTTTTAAAATCAAAGAGTTAAGGAAAAAAATCTTTTTTACATTTGCAATGCTGGTTGTGATTCGTCTTGGGTCACAGCTGCCGGTTCCCGGTGTAGACAGAGGCTATTTTGCAAGGTGGTTTGAAGCGCAGACCGGGGATGCGTTTAGTTTCTTTGATGCTTTTACCGGCGGTTCATTTCTGAATATGTCGGTTTTAGCATTGAATATTACTCCCTATATCACGTCTTCCATTATCATGCAGCTTCTTACGATTGCGATTCCGAAACTGGAAGAAATGCAGCGTGACGGGGAGGATGGGAGAAAGAAGATTGCATCGATCACCCGTTATGTCACGGTCGGGCTTGCCCTGATAGAGTCTTCTGCTATGGCAATCGGTTTCGGCCGCCAGGGATTGCTGCAGACTTATAATGCCATTAACGTGATTACGGTTATCGTAGCGTTGACGGCGGGCAGCGCATTCCTGATGTGGATTGGGGAAAGAATTACGGAAAACGGTGTAGGAAACGGTATTTCCATTGTGTTGACCATTAACATTCTTTCAAGGATGCCGCAGGATATTGCGACGTTATTCGAGCAGTTTGTATTTGGCAGGGCGATTGCGAAGGCTGTCGTAGCTGCGCTGATTATTCTTGCAATTATTATCGGAATGGTGATTCTTGTCATTATTCTGAATGATGGTGTGCGGAAGATTCCGGTACAGTATGCGAAGAAGATACAGGGAAGAAAAATGGTTGGCGGTCAGGCGTCGAGTATCCCGCTTAAAATTAATACATCGGGTGTTATACCGGTTATTTTCGCTTCTTCTTTAATGCAGCTTCCGATTATTGTATGTTCCTTATTCAATATCAACGGAACCGGCGTATGGGCGGAAATTTTAAGGGGATTAAATTCCAGTTACTGGTGCAATCCCGAACAGCCGGTTTATTCGATTGGTCTGGTTATTTATGTTGCATTGGTTATTTTCTTTGCATATTTCTATACATCTATTACGTTTAACCCGTTGGAAATTGCTGAGAATATGAAGAAACAGGGCGGTTTTATTCCGGGCATCCGTCCGGGCAAACCGACAAGCGAATATCTGACAAGAATTTTGAATTATATTATTTTTATCGGAGCCGTAGGACTCACAATCGTATGCGTGGTACCGTATTTCTTCAACGGAATCTTTAAAGCCAGCGTATCTTTTGGCGGAACGAGCTTAATCATTATCGTCAGCGTTGTTTTAGAGACAATCAAGCAGATAGAGTCCCAGATGCTTGTCCGCAACTACAAAGGATTTTTGAACGACTAATACGGGAAGAGGTTCTAAGATGTCACGCCGACGGCGAGGGGCTTAGGGCTTCTTCTCGTATGAAAGAATCGCCTAGGCGGTTCTTTCTGGGTTTATGGATAAAATTCATGGAAAAAAAGAGAAGTTCGTCCATTAAGAAGGGAGCAGGGTTATTAAGTATGAAAATTATTATGTTAGGCGCGCCCGGTGCGGGGAAGGGTACACAGGCGCAGATGATAGCTGACAAATACGGGATACCACATATTTCAACAGGCGACATTTTCAGGGAAAATGTGAAGAATGGCACCGGGCTTGGCATGGAGGTCAAGAAATACATGGACCAGGGCGCATTGGTGCCCGATGAGCTGACCGTAAAAATTTTACTGGACAGGGTTGCTAAGGAAGATTGTAAGGATGGATATGTATTGGACGGATTTCCGCGCACGATTCCCCAGGCGGAAGTTCTGGATAAGGCAATCCGGGAGCTGAATGACAAGATTGATTATGCAATCGACGTAGAAGTGCCGGATGAGAATATCGTCAGAAGAATGACCGGAAGACGCGCCTGCCTATCCTGCGGCGCAACATTCCATATCGAGCATGTTCCGCCGAAACAGGAAGGTATCTGCGATAAATGCGGAAAAGAGCTGGTGCAGCGTGACGACGATAAAGAAGAAACGGTTATGAACCGTCTGGCAGTATACCATAAGCAGACACAGCCGCTGATTGATTATTATGCGGGACAGAACATACTGAAAACAGTTGACGGAACAATGGATATGCAGGATGTTTTTGCTGCAATCATTGACATTTTGGCTTAGAAAGGTATGGTTTGGAAATGGCTGTTACAATAAAATCTGCCAGAGAAATTGCTTTGATGCGGGAGGCAGGGCGGCTGCTTGGCATCGTGCATGATGAGCTTGGGAAGGCAATCCGTCCGGGCATGTCCACGAAAGATATTGATATCCTGGGGGAAAAACTAATCAGGAGTTTTGGCTGTATTCCAAATTTTCTTCATTATCAGGGATATCCAGCCTCTATCTGCGTATCGGTGAATGAAGAGGTTGTACACGGCATCCCCCATGCGAACCATATTTTAAAAGAAGGCGACATTGTCAGTTTGGACGCCGGGCTTATTTATCAGGGGTATCATGCAGATGCGGCGAGAACCCATGCGGTCGGTCAGATTACTTCAGAGGCGCAGCGGTTGATGTCCGTTACGAAACAAAGTTTTTTTGAAGGAATTAAAATGGCAAAAGCTGGAAATCATCTTTATGATATTTCTAATGCGATAGATGCTTACGTTTCCGGTTTTGGTTTTGGGATTGTACGGGATCTGGTCGGACACGGAATTGGAACCAGCCTTCATGAGGATCCCCAGATACCTAATTTTGCACAGAAGCGTAAAGGACTGCGCCTGCAGCCGGGCATGACGCTGGCCATAGAGCCGATGATTAATATGGGAACCGCCGATGTAAAGTGGCTGGACGACGACTGGACAGTCGTGACGGCGGATGGTGCGTATTCGGCGCATTACGAGAATACCATTTTAATTACCGATGGAGAACCGGAAATTCTCACGCCGCCCTTATAGGGAGCGGCGCTTTCATGAAGGGTGGAGTATGATTACAGAAATGACGGGAATGCTTGCCAGCTCCAGGACCGGGCATGACAAACTTATGGTTTATGTCATAATAAAAGAAGAAACTGAATATGTATATTTAGTTGACGGTAAAAGTAGAACACTGGCAAGACCAAAGAAGAAGAATAAAAAACATATCCAGGTGATTAAGAAGTGTCAGGAGCCGGATCTGGCGGAAAAAATCAGGACCGGAGCCATTGACGATATAGGAATCAGGAAAATTATAAAACAATATCAGGCAGATAGGAACAGATAGAAAGCAGGAGGTAGCAAATGTCAAAAGCCGATGTGATTGAAATTGAAGGAACGGTAATTGAGAAATTGCCCAATACCATGTTTCAGGTAGAGCTGGAAAACGGGCATGTAGTGTTGGCGCATATCAGCGGTAAACTTCGTCAGAATTTTATCCGTATCTTACCGGGGGATAAGGTAACTCTGGAGTTATCGCCTTACGATTTATCCAAAGGAAGAATTATCTGGCGGGATAAATAAAATCCTTGCAAAAGGGATGGCTCCATGTTATAATGTAAGACGGTCTTTTTTGAAAGGAGGGTTTAACATGAAGGTTAGATCATCAGTAAAACCGATTTGCGAAAAGTGCAAAATCATTAAAAGAAAAGGAAAGATTAGAGTAATCTGTGAAAACCCAAAACATAAGCAGGTACAAGGATAATCCCTAATGCGGGGTTCTTGTCCAACTAATTATGAGCGGCTGCAGCGCCGGGACATGAGAGAGACTGGCACTGATTATAAATAGATGGAAGAGCCTATAGGTGATTACTTTTTGATACCATATGTTTTGGAAAGGTCGGCTCTAGTCCGATTGGGAAACCTGAAAACCGTTGGTTTTCAGCTGCAAGTTTGTCGCTTGCGCGTTCAAACTTACGGGTTGAGAAATAAGCAAGTTTCAGGTTGTCCTCAGTCAATTAGTAACGAAGGTGCGCGGGGCGCACGAAAGAATGGAGGAAACGTAAATGGCTCGTATTGCAGGTATTGACTTACCGAGAGAAAAACGTGTAGAAATTGGTTTGACTTATATCTATGGCATTGGAAGGGCAAGTTCAAACAAAATTCTGGAAGCAGCGAATGTTAATCCTGACACCCGTGTCAGAGAATTAACGGATGATGAAGTAAAGAGAATCGCCGAAGTAATCGAGAGAGATTACATGGTAGAAGGTGATTTGAGAAGAGAAGTCGCTTTGAATATCAAGAGACTTCAGGAAATCGGGTGCTACAGAGGAATCCGTCACAGGAAAGGACTTCCTGTTCGTGGTCAGAAGACAAAGACCAACGCAAGAACAAGAAAAGGTCCGAAGCGTACAGTTGCAAATAAGAAGAAATAATTATAAGGAGAAAGTAGGTTAGTTTATTATGGCAAAGAAAGTTGCAAAGAAAGTAACAAAAAAGCGTGTCAGGAAAAACGTTGAACATGGACAGGCACATATCCAGTCTTCTTTTAACAATACCATCGTTACATTAACCGATAACGAAGGAAATGCTTTAAGCTGGGCAAGTGCAGGCGGTCTTGGTTTTAGAGGTTCAAGGAAATCTACTCCATATGCAGCACAGATGGCGGCTGAAACAGCTACTAAGGCTGCGTTAGTTCATGGTTTGAAAACAGTTGATGTTATGGTAAAAGGTCCGGGGTCAGGACGTGAAGCAGCAATCCGTGCACTTCAGGCATGTGGGCTGGAAGTAACCAGTATCCGCGACGTAACGCCTGTACCGCACAATGGATGCCGTCCGCCGAAGCGGCGCCGCGTCTAAAACAGAATTTTGCCCAGTGGGGCAAAAATCTGTGGAAGAATTTGCTTGCAAATTCTTCCGGGTTGTGGCAGAGGCGGGAGTAGTGCGCCGTCGTTCTGGTATGGTAACGTTGGTAGAGTTGGATGAAAGCGCTGGGAATGGGCGCTGTAAACAACAGAATCTGCAAAAAGGCAGAGTCTGAAGAAGAGGTAACCCCTCTTAGAAAGGAGCCGAATATGGCAGTTAATAGAGTTCCGGTATTGAAAAGATGCAGATCCCTTGATTTGGATCCGACTTATTTGGGATATGATAAGAAATCCAAGAGAACATCGGCAAGAACCGGTAAAAAAGTAAGTGAATATGGTCTTCAGTTAAGAGAAAAACAGAAAGCTAAGTTTATTTATGGCGTACTGGAAAAACCCTTCAGAAATTATTATAAAAAAGCAGAAAGAATGAAAGGCATGACAGGCGAGAACCTGATGGTAATGCTGGAATGCAGATTGGACAGCATTGTCTTCAGGATGGGCTTTGCAAGAACGAGAAGAGAAGCAAGACAGGTAGTCGGACACAAGCATTTCCTTGTGAACGGTAAATGTGTAAACATCCCTTCTTATCTGGTGAAAGCCGGCGATGTCATTGAAGTAAGAGAAAAATCGAGATCTTTGCAGAGATATAAAGATATCCTTGAAGTAACGGGCGGAAGATTAGTTCCCGAATGGCTTGACGTAGATCAGGAAGCATTCAGGGGAACCGTAAAATATCTTCCTACAAGAGAGATGATTGACGTTCCTGTAGACGAAATGCTTATTGTCGAGTTGTACTCTAAATAATAATTGAATAAAGGAACATGGAAAGAGGATAGTGCAGTTCGTAAAGGAGGGTATTGGCAGTGTTTGATTTTGAGAGACCAAATATTGAGGTTGTAGAAATCTCTGAAGACAAAAAGTACGGTAAATTCGTAGTGGAACCGCTTGAAAGAGGTTATGGTATTACCCTTGGCAACTCTTTGAGGAGAATTATGCTTTCTTCTTTGCCGGGCGCGGCTGTAAGCCAGGTAAAAATCGAAGGTGTTTTACATGAGTTCAGCTCGATTCCGGGTGTGAAAGAAGATGTTACGGAAATCATCATGAATATTAAAAGTCTTGCCATCAGAAATGACAGCGAGACCAATGAAGTAAAGACGGCATACATTGAGTATGAGGGCGAGGGAATTGTCAGGGCTGCAGATATCCAGGTGGATCAGGATATTGAAATTTTAAATCCAGATTTGGTTATCGCTACTTTATGCGGTAAAGATGCTAAGCTGTATATGGAATTAACCATTACACGGGGCAGAGGATATGTAAGTTCTGATAAGAATAAGACGGACGATTTACCGATTGGCGTCATTGCAGTAGATTCTATTTATACGCCTGTGGAAAGAGTAAATATCACGATAGAGAACACGCGTGTAGGTCAGATTACAGATTTTGATAAATTAACACTCGACGTTTATACGAATGGAACCCTTGTTCCAGATGAGGCGGTCAGTCTGGCTGCGAAAGTTCTTAGCGAACATTTAAGCCTTTTCATCGATTTGTCGGAGAATGCCAAGACTGCAGAAGTCATGGTAGAAAAAGAAGACGACGAGAAAGAGAAAGTATTGGAAATGAGTATCGACGAACTGGAGTTGTCGGTGCGTTCCTTTAACTGTCTGAAAAGAGCGGGCATCAACACTGTTGAAGAATTAACCAATAAGACTTCCGAGGATATGATGAAAGTCCGCAACTTAGGACGGAAATCTTTAGAAGAAGTATTGGCAAAATTAAAAGAATTAGGGCTTCAGCTAAATCCCAGCGACGAGTCTTAATCTGAGATTGTTTTAACTTTGTGTTCGGCGTCTTGCGGTAAGCCCAAAGAGCGCGCAGGTGTCAACTCATGAATGGAACCTGTTTACGACGTCTGGCAGTAAGACCAAAGGGCATAGCCGGATGTACCATAAAATGAGAGAGCCGGGAAGACCGGGATGGAGGAATATTATGGCAAAATACAGAAAACTCGGAAGAACGTCTGACCAGAGAAAGGCATTGCTTAGAAATCAGGTGACGAATCTTCTGTATAAAGGTAAGATTATTACGACGGAAGCGAGAGCAAAGGAAGTACGCAAGTTTGTGGAACCGCTGATTGCGCTTGCTGTAAAGGAAAAAGATAATTATGAGACCGTCAAAGTATCCGCGAAAGTGCCGAGAAAAGATAAGGACGGCAAGAGAGTAAAGGAAGTTGTAGACGGCAAGAAAGTTACCGTTTATGACACGGTAGAAAAGGAAATCAAGAAAGATATGCCTTCCAGGCTTCATGCAAGAAGACAGATGTTAAAAGTATTGTATCCTGTTACCGAAGTACCCGCGACGGCAGCCGGAAGGAAGAGAGGCACGAAGCAGGTAGACCTTGTTGCGAAGCTTTTCGACGAATACGGACCGAAATATGCAGACCGTAACGGCGGTTATACAAGAATCATCAAGATTGGTCCCCGTAAGGGCGATGCAGCAATGGAAGTTGTGCTGGAATTAGTATAGGTTGAAAATCCCGAAAGAACAGAGTATAGAATGAATACCCTGTTCTTTTTTTGTGGAAAAAAGCAGTTAGCAGACTGTTTTTGGTAAAATCAGATAAAAAATGGAAACCAATTTTGGTAAAATAGTTTCTTGTCGGTTATAGAGAAGCGTGGTACAATGGTGGAAACTGAAATAGAAAAAGTAGTTTCCACTGATAAAATAGCAGACAAAGAAAAAATATGCCAGATGAAACAAAGGTGTAAGCGGAACAGTATGGAAAGCTAAAGCAGGTACGGCAAAAAATGTAAATGATACTTTTGCATGGAAGGAAAAGGAAGACGTATGGAATTACGGGAAAATATTTTGGAAGGAACGATTCAGGTTTTCAACCAGAAGGGATTGAAGTTTACAATGGACGATATCGCTTCTTTGTTGAAAATGAGCAAGAAGACGATTTACACGGTTTTTCATGATAAAGAAGAGCTGTTTCTGGCAATGGTGGATTATATATTCGACAAGATTAAGGAAAGCGAGCGTGCCGTCATGGAAGACGATACCTTGGGTACAGTGGAAAAGATACGTGCCGTTTTAGGGGTGTTCCCGGAAGGATATAAGGAAATAGATTTCCGTCAGCTTTATCTTTTGAGGGATAAATATCCTAAGATTTATAAGCAGGTAGAGCTTCGCCTGGAAACCGGCTGGGAAGCGACGATAGAATTGCTGGAAAAAGGAATGGCGGAGGGCTGTGTGCGTCCGATTCAGATTCCGATTTTGAAGATGATGCTGGAGGCAGCGGTGGAACAGTTTTTTCAACGGGACATCTTAATCCGGCATGAAATTTCCTACCATCAGGCGTTGGATGAGGTCGTCGGGATTTTGGTGGAAGGAATTATAATATAAAGAAACGGGGGTAGGTTATGACGGAACGGATTTATCTGAACAATGACTGGAAATTTACGCAGCAATACAGTGATGCAATGCTGGCGCCGGATTTTGACGATAGCGGATTGGCAAGTGTGCGGCTGCCGCATACCTGTAAAGAAACGCCCTTTCATTATTTCGACGAGCATCTTTATCAGATGGTAAGCGGCTATCGCAGAACATTTGACGCGCCGCAGACCTGGAGGGGGCAGAAAATCCTTCTGACCATCGATGGCGCGGCTCACGAGAGCGAAGTCTTTTTAAACGGAAAGAAAGTAGGGGTGCATCACTGCGGCTATACGGCTTTTACGATGGATTTATCGGAAAATCTCCATTATGGGGCGGAAAATACGTTGGTAGTAAAAGTGGACAGCCGGGAAGAACTGGATATTCCGCCCTTTGGGTTTGTGGTGGATTATATGACATATGGCGGTATCTATCGCGACGTTTTTCTGGACATCAAAAATCCTGTTTATTTAGAAGACGTTTTCATCCACTCGGAGCTTGAGAAGGGGCGAAGCGCCAGTCTTATTTCCCAGATTACCTTAAATGAGAAAGCTGGGAAAAACTTATGTATCCGCCAGTCGATGAAAAGAAAGCAGGCGCCGGACACGGAATACTGTCTGCTGGGGGAAACGTGGACGGATACGGCGAAGGCGTACATCTATGAATTGCAGCACCGGGTCGGGAATATCCGCCTATGGAATACGAAGCGCCCCAATTTGTATGAGATAAAAACAGAGCTTTTGGATGGCGATACGGTTCTGGATACGCAAATCGTGACTTTTGGATTTAGGAAAGCGGAGTTTCGCGCCGACGGCTTTTATTTAAACGGCAGGAAAATCAAAATCCGGGGCTTGAACCGGCATCAGAGTTTTCCTTATGTGGGATACGCCATGCCGGAGTCGATGCAGAAGCGGGATGCGGATATTTTGAAAGAGGAATTAGGAGTCAACGCGGTCAGGACGTCCCATTATCCGCAGTCCCATTATTTTCTGGACAGATGCGATGAAATCGGGCTTCTGGTCTTTACGGAAATGCCGGGATGGCAGCATATCGGTGGGGAAGCCTGGAAGCAGCAGGCGATAGAAAATGTGCGCGATATGGTGAAACAGTACAGAAACCATACTTCCATCATTCTCTGGGGCGTGCGGATTAACGAATCTCTGGATGACGATGATTTTTATCAAAGGACGAATGCGGCAGCGCATGCATTGGATCCGTTCAGGGCGACCGGCGGGGTAAGGGCGAATAAGCGAAGTTCCCTTTTGGAAGACGTTTATACTTATAATGATTTTCTGCATGATGGCAAGGCGAGAGGCTGCGAGAAAAAGAGTAATGTTACTTCTAACAACGATAGAGCGTATTTGATAAGCGAATACAACGGACATATGTATCCTTCAAAGGCATACGACTGGGAAGAGCATAGGGTAGAGCACGCTATCCGCCATGCCAACGTACTTAACGCCGTTGCCGGAGAGCGGGATATCGCGGGTAGTTTTGGCTGGTGTATGTTCGATTACAATACGCATAAGGATTTCGGAAGCGGCGACCGTATCTGTTATCACGGCGTTATGGATATGTTCCGCAATCCCAAGCTGGCGGCGGATATTTACGCCTGCGCGCAGGAAGAAAAAACGGTTCTTTCCATCAGCTCTTCTATGGATATCGGGGAACATCCGGGATGTAACCGGGGCAATACCTATATTTTTACCAATGCAGACAGCGTCCGTATGTATAAAAATGGTAGATTTATTAAAGAATATACGAGAAAAGATTCGCCGTATAAACATCTGAAACATGGACCGATTCTGATTGATGATTTTATCGGTGATGCGATTGAGAAAAATGAGGATTTTAAACCGGCGCAGGCGGAAGCGATCAAGAGCGCGCTGAATGCAACGGCACGCTACGGCTTATCGAATCTTCCCAAATCGGTGTATCTAACGGCAGTCAAGATGATGGCAGTCTACCACATGAAACCGGAAGAGGCAGTCGTACTCTATAACCGTTATATCGGTGATTGGGGCGGCGAGTCCACGAGCTATCGCTTTGAGGCGGTGAAAAATGGTGAAGTCGTAAAAACTGTCATCAAAGAGCCAATCACGTCCCTGCACCTGCACGCGGAAGCGGATCACTACGATTTGATAGAAAAAAATACATATGACGTGGCGGCGGTGCGAATCAGCGTGGGTGATGAACACGGCAATCAGATGCCTTTTTACAACGAGCCGGTACGGCTGGAAGCAGACGGTCCAGTGGAAATCATCGGTCCCGACGTCATTTCACTACAAGGCGGCATGGGCGGCACTTTCATCCGTACTACGGGGAGCGCAGGGAAGGCGTGTCTGAGAATCTGGACGCAGCAGACGGAGAAAGTGGAGCTTGCGTTTAGGGTGAGATAATGATGAAGTTAGGAAAGGGGTAAGGAAAATGAGCGAGAAATCAAAGGTTATTTTTGGAAATCCGATGGCAGATAAGGTCTATAAGAAGGCTGTCCGTTCCAAACAGAAGTATGCAAAGAAATTCGGTGATGATTCCAATGTAGATTATGCGGTGGGAATTGAAAAGAATGCGCATATCGGGGATTCGCTGGGCGTCAGGAATGTCTTGCTAAAAGAGGCTGGGCAGGGCGGCGCGGCTGGCAAAGACGTGACGGCAGGTAAAAATGTTGCGACGAGCAAAGACGCGACGGCAGCTAAGAACGTTGAGACTGGCAAAGATGCGGCAGTGGGAAGTGACGGCACGGTGAAAACTGCGGAAGTGTTTGACACAGAGAAAGGAATTATCGTAGGCAATATCCGCATGGGGTTCGGGCATTATAGAATTTCTATGGCGATTGCTTCCGCCGCGAAATCTATGGGATATGTGCCCTATTGGATGGATTTAAATTCATATAAGCAGACGACGTGTACGAAGGTCATCAGCGCGCAGAATGATTTGTATTCCCTTGGTTCAAGGCTTTCGGGGAAAAGCCGGCTTTTTAATAAATTCGTCTGGGAGCCCATGAATTACGAGGGATTCCGAAAATTGAGCTATAATGCATCCGATCAGAAAAATGCGGAGCTGATGGCGCCGGTCTATCGGAATGTACCAAAAGATATTCCAGTGGTGGCGACTCATGTGTGGCCTGCGCAGGCGGCGATTCATGCGGGGATGAAATATGTGGTAAACGCGATACCGGACAACTGGCCGATGGCGCTGCATCTTGCGGAGGGAAGTCTGCATACGGTACAGACGCATTTTGCCTATCAAGGGTATCGTATCTTGAATGGTATGCAGGGAAAGGACGTCCTGGAGCCTATGCCGGAAGAAGCCCTGGCATATACGGGACACTATATCGACCACGAGCTGGTCTGCAATATCGAGGAGGACTGCGCCAGACGGATGAAGCGCAAGGCGGATAAAAAGCCCATGCGTTTCCTGTTGACCATCGGCGGTGCGGGAGCGCAGAAAGAGATTTTTGCGGCAATTATCAAATATCTGATTCCGAGGATCCGGGAAAATAAGGCGGCGCTGTATGTGAATGTGGGAGATTACCGCAACGTATGGGAAGAGCTGGTAAAAGAGATTCCCGGACTGCGCGAGGTATCCACGGAGCATTTTAATCAGTGGGAGGATACGCAGAAGTTTGCAGAAGCAGCGTTGGATGGCGATATAGAAGGTGTGCACGCTTTTTGGCACGAAAATATATTTGAGGCCGTTTATTGTACGAATCTTCTGATGAGAAGCTGTGACGTGCTGGTGACGAAGCCGAGCGAGCTGGCATTTTATCCGGTGCCCAAGCTCTTTATCAAACGCGTGGGCGGTCACGAGCAATGGGGCGCCATCCACTCCGCAGAAATCGGCGACGGCACGCTGGAATGCCGGGATACACCACATACACTGCAGATGATTAAACTTTTTATCAAAGAAGAAAGTCTGCTAAAAGATATGTGTGAGAACATCATAAGAAACAAGGCAGACGGCATCTACGACGGCGCATACAAAGTCATCAGGCTGGCGATGGAAAAACGCAGTGAGAGATGATAAGTAATTGTGAAACGAAAGTATGAGAATGTGTAGTTGTACAGAATATACAAATCCAAAAGCAGGTACTGTGAAAACGCCGGTACTTAGATGCCGTACTTTGGCATCG
>JAMPFM010000001.1:0-69459 GCA_023664455.1 Blautia sp. | reverse complement strand
GCATCAAGACCTTGGAGAGGGTCTATAAACACTACTACTATATAATACAAGGCGGTGTTTTATTATGACAATAATTGAACAAGGTTGCATTGATATTTGGATAGATGAGATAGTTTCATGTTTAAAAGATACACAGACTGGTGAAATTAAGGAAACGGTAGTATTTAAAATAGAAAGTCGTGCGTATTTAAAGAAATTCCAGAAAAATAATGGATGGCATATTAATTGGAATGAAATTCCCAGAAATGTTGAAGTGTATGCATTGGCACTAAAGGATGATAACACGATTCAGGGGTTAGTTGGAATTAAAAATGATAAAGATTCTCATGCAGTATATCTTCATTGGGCATGTACTGCGCCGCATAATAATAAGCATGAGTATGGAAGTCAAAAGTATGTTGGTGTTGGGGGACATCTCTTTGCTATAGCAGCAGATAAATCTATTGAATGGGGATATGAAGGGGCAGTACATGGATTTGCTGCCAATGAAGAACTACTAAAGCATTATATTGATGTTTTTTATGCAGAATATTTGGGAATGCTTCATCAATATCAATTGTTTATTGATGAAGAACAGGCAAAAAAGTTATTGGAGGTGTATCATTATGAATGGAACGAAACCTAAATTTATGGAAAATTTGGTCATTACCCCAAGCTATTATGAACAGCCCGATCCATATGTTAATGCACCATCTTGTCATGTGAATTTACTTGAGCTTTCAAGGTATGCAAAGCAATGTGGAAAAAAGCTGGTTGAGCTTACGCAGGAGGAAGTGAGAAATTTCTCAATCTGATATTTTAAATATAGTAGTTGTAAAAAGCAGGAAGCCTTTATGAGAGATATTCTGCTTTTTACGTGTATTGCTACATTTACCAGAATGCTGTAGAGCGGAATGTATTTTATCGGAATGAGGTTAAAGTTGACAAGATTTATCTAATCAACTGGGATCGCAGTACATCCGGAGAAGTCTCTATTATCCTTCAGGTATGAATTACATTGAAACTTTGGAGGACTTTATTACGCATGAAAAGCCCATAATTGATGAATGAATATCTGCGAACCAAAGGCTGCACAGATGTTGTAAAACTGGCTATACGGCAGGCATTGAGGCAACTTTTGGAATATGACCATTACCCAAACAAAAACAATGCAGACAAACTTATAATTGTGACAGCATTGGAAATTACCCAATAGGATATGCAGTATTTGATAGGGCTGCGGAGCAGATATAATATTTCAGTATATTACCAGCAGTTTGATATGGATAAAAAATCTTTGTCAAAAAAATATTAATGCAGGAATGTTTATATGAAAGAAAAGTCTTCCGTTGCAAATTTAATCAAATCCATAAGCCCACAACTAGCACCAAATGTAATTCAAGATATGCAAAGCAACTGGGTGATAATAAGAAAAGATAAGAGAGAGTGTGCTGATTTATTGGAAGCAGAGAAAAAGATTGTATGTCATGTATATAATGTCGATAAAAGTAAAAATTGCAATGAGTGTATTAAGATGATAATGAATATTAAGAATTAATGTTTTTATAACTGCAGTGAAGAGTTTGATTTGGGGAATTATCGGTTAGCGAAAGATGCCCGAAGAAAGATAAGGGACGAAAAATTATGAGTAAAATCATGGAGCAGCTTATAAATGAAAAAATTGAAGCAGCAAAGCAGTATGCAAAACATAGCGAGCTATGTTAGAAAGAGGGAAAATGACAAAAGAGGAACTAAAAAATATATAAAAACTTTAGAAATTACGAGGAGTAATAAAAGCTGAAATAGCTTGGGTTAGAAGAAGGGATAAGCGCATTTGGCAGCCAGAAGATAAATATGTTTCAAACCATCGGAGAGAATTTCTTTGTACCATTAGCATCACCAAATAAAATGATATATTGGGAATGTCTTGTGAAGCTGTTT
This sequence comes from Blautia sp., assembly GCA_023664455.1. Taxonomy (GTDB): domain Bacteria; phylum Bacillota; class Clostridia; order Lachnospirales; family Lachnospiraceae; genus UBA3282. Next base: position 67,539 of record JAMPFM010000001.1, on the reverse strand, counting down.
TCGGTCATGAACCACCAGCTTTCTTTTGGTGTGGAAAGAGATGTTCTGGTGCAGGAACTGCAGTATTATTTTGAGCAGGAGCAGGCGGTTTCTATTGAGGAAGAGGGATTTGACGGAAAGAATAGCCGTGATCAGGCCAATTGGATGCTGCGAAGATTGGAATATTATGGCTGGATTGAGGTTGAGACAGACAAAAGTTATGTGCAGCGGGCAAGCTTTAAAGAATATGCAGTGAAAATTATCAAAACGTTACTGGAGATTGAGGAAGGAAGACAGATTGAATATCAGGGATACATATATACCATCTATAGTCTGGTAAGGAGCAGCACTGATAATCCGGGGATTGTATTGCTGTCTATTTTAGAAAATACTGATATGTTAATCACTGGTCTGAAAAATCTGAATTCTGGAATCAAGCGCTATATTGATGAACTCACAAAATATAAAACCCCGGCAGAAATCATGGATGTTTTGTTTAATGACTATATTGAGAATATTGTGGATAAAGCATATCATCGTCTTTTGACGTCTGATAATGTGTCCAAATTCCGGCCGGAAATTGTGGAGCGTCTGGAGAGTAAAAGCCGCAGTAAATCCTATATAGAAAAAGCAAGTGCAGAGCTTGCAAGTATCCGCGAAATCCCGATTGAGCAGGCAGAAGAATTAGTATATCAATATATTCATGAAATTATAGATGCTTTTCGGAATATGGATGATATTTTGGAAGAAATCAATCAAAAGAATACCCAGTATCAGAAAGCCGCAATCAACAGGGCGAAATTTTATTTGATTGGCGGGGAGGATATCAGAGGGCAGTTGAAAGAAATATTGTCAGAGTTAAATGAGAAAATTAATGCAGACAGCATGGAACTTGGAGGGATTTATCGAATCTCATTTTTAGATGAATTAATCAAAATTTACAGTTCTGGTATACTGGATGAAAAGTCATTGTATGTGCCTATTGAGGGGAAGAAGGAATTTAAACCTTCAACATTGATGGCTGAGTTACCTGATGTGCAGTTACGGCAGGCAAAGCTAAAGAGAATGATGGAGAAAATGGAACGGGTATTAAATCCGCAAAAAATTGATTTATACGTCAAAAACTGTATGAAAGACAGAAAGGAAATATTAGCATCGGAATTACCGCTCAAAACAACAGAAGATTTCGTACATATAATTTATGTCCGGTTATATGGACAGAGGAAAAATATGAAGTATGAGATAACGCCGGGTAAAGATATTACAGTGAATGGCTATCAGTTCAGGGATTATGTGATTCGGAAGAAGGAGACTTGACAATATGGATTTTTTGGAAGGGATGCTGCAAAGAGATAAGGACGAATTTACAAGGATTTGTAATCGTTTACTTAGTAACTGCTTTATTTGTAAAAGAAATGAGACAACAAAGGCAGATTATTATTTTATTCAGAAATATCGGGAAAAATTTGCGCATTATTTAATGATATTGGGCTACCGGTTGGAAATCAATGAAGAATATGGTGTGGTTCAGCTGACAAATCCGCAGAACTATAACCGCTACAATATGAAGTTATCTGAGTCGATTATCCTGCTGATTTTGAGAATTTTATATGATGAAAAGAAAAGAGAATTGTCCGTTAGTGATGAAGTGGTTGTTAATACGGGAGATATCCATGAGAAATTTTTAAGCTTAAAAATTCGTGACAGGATGATGGATAAAACCACGTTGAGAAATGCTGTCAGTACCATGCGGAGATTTCAGCTGGTGGAGGTTTTGGACAGGGAGTTATCAAACGAGGATTCCCGCATCATCATCTATGATTCTATATTGATGGCAGTGCGCGTAGAGGATATTAAGCAGGTATATGAGAAATTAGATACTTATCGAAAAGGCGGAAAAACGAATGAAGAAACTGACGAGGATGAAATTGATCAACTGGCATAGATTTACCAATGAAATGATTGATTTTGAAAACTCTGTCCTGATTTCAGGTGAAAACGGTGCAGGAAAATCGACGATGCTGGATGCGATACAGTTTGTCGTAACTTGTTCTGCTAATTACTTTAACAAAGCCGCTCATGAGAATGGAAAAAGGAAATTGGCAGGATATATCCGCTGCAAAACCGGGCGGGAAAACAGACCTTATGAGAGAACCGGAGAAATAAGCGCGCATATTGCATTGGAATTTTATGAGGAGCAGCGACAGAGATATTTCATTATAGGTGCTGTAGTGGATTCTGCGGCGGAAGGGCAAGAGAAGACGGTCAGATATTTGATGGACGGAGAACGACTGGATGATACATTGTTTTTTCAAGGAAAGACTCCCAAATCCATTTCTCAGTTTCGGACAAGCAACGGAAAGAAAATAAAGACATGGTGTACCACGGAAAAAGATGCGAAGCAGATGGTCAAAAACCGTTTTGGCAGACTGGAAGACAAATTTTTTAAGCTGATTCCGAAAGCTATGGCATTCAGACCGATAGACGATATCAAGGATTTTGTGTATTCTTATGTACTTGACAAAAAGGATATCAATATCGAGATTCTGCGGGAGAATGTAAGGACATATCAGGAACTGCAGCGTACTCTGGACAATATAAAGCTGAGAATGGGACGACTGGAGAAGATTGAAGGCTTTCACAGGCAGGTGGAAGAAGGGATGCAGAAGGACCAGATGTATGAGTATTTCCTTGACCGGATAGAAGTTGATATTCTGACAGAGGAAATAAAGCGGTTGGAAAGTATGATTCTGCATGATAATTATAGGTTGGAAAGCTGGAATAAGGAGATTGACGCTGCACGGAAAGAGAAAACAGAGAAACAGGAAATCCGGGATACTCTATTTACTGAGCTTGCCAATGATAAAGATTTTATTGCGAGAGACGAACAGACAAAGAAATTGCAGAGATTAGAGGACAGGCAGGCGGAGCTGTATCAGGAGCGGAAACAGTTGATGGAAAGCGTCGGGAAGGCAAAGGTTGAGGTCAACCGATTGCTTAAAGTGCCGGATACGGATGCGTGTATCAGAGAATATTCTGTGCAGCTGGAACAATTGGAGAAGACCATATCAATCAGTGAATTTAAAGATACACTGTCTCAAGTGTTCGCCTACAAAAATCGTATGAGTGAGAAAGTATATAAAAGATGCGCGGAACTGGAAATGATCATACGGGATCTGGCCGGACAGAAGAAGGAATGGGATTTAAAGATTGAGAATCTGATGAAAAAGAAACTGTCCTACCCGGAAGACGTTACATGGGTAGTTGAGGCAATCAGGGAAGAATTTATCAAGATTGGAAGGTCTCCGGAGCCGCGGATTTTATGTGAAATGTTGGAAATTACAGATGAAACATGGAGGAATGCGGTAGAGGGATATCTGAATACGCAGCGCTTTTATATTCTGGTAGAACCAGATCATTTTGATATTGCGCTGGGGACTTATGACAGACTGCGCAGGGAAAAACGGACGTATGGTGTAGGTCTGATCAATACGCAGAACCTGGAAAAATATGATACCGCACCGGAAGGTTCACTGGCAGCAGTGGTCACTTCCGGCAATAAATATGCTAAACGCTACATTAATATGGTATTGGGTAAAGTCATGATGTGCGATCATTACAGCCATTTAAAGAATTATAAGACTGCAATCACAAAGGAATGTATGCGGTATCAGAATCATGCGGCAAATGCGATCAAGCCGGCTATCTTTGAGACGCCTTATATCGGGAAAAATGCGGTTCGTGTTCAATTAGAACAGGCAAAGATCAAAAGCAAAGAAATTGATGGGCAGTTAGATGAAAAACAAAATATCCTGCAAAATCTGGAAGAATTGCAGAAACCGCTTTCAACAGAAACGGACACGGATATCAAGTATCAGATTGATGTGTTGGCTGACCTTAATAGTGTCGCGCAGGAGATCAAGAGCTGTAAAGATAATATTGCGACTCTGGAAAAAAATTCCGGCATGATTCTGAAACAGAATCAATTGTTTGAACTTAAAGATATTATCGAAGCGATTGGAAAACAGATTGAGGAATTGATAGGTAATGTGAGAGAAACCAAAAAGGATATAGAATACATAAAAGGAAATTTGGCGGACAAAAATACCGCATTGATTGGGCAGAAGTCGATTTGTACAAGCTTTGCAGCAGAACATGAAAAGGATATCGTGCTCTGGGATGGTGATTATGAAAAACAATTGAAAGATAAAAGCTATGAGCAGTTCAGGGATAATTATGTCCGCAGGAGAAAGGCGAATCAGACGACGATAGACAAGCGCACGGAATCTATGAAAAATTCTATGATGGAATATAAAACTGCTCATGATTTTGGTGCGGCAGCAACCTTAGAAGGATATTTGGATTTTGAGGCGGAGTATATGAAGCTTAAAAACTCAGAGCTGCTCAACTATGAGGAAAAGGTGGAAAATGCAAGGCAGTCTGCTGAAGAAGAGTTTAGAGAACAGTTTCTTGCCAAGCTGCAGGAAAATATGAAAAATGCGCAGATGGAATTTAAGGAATTAAACAAGGCATTGAAGGATATTCGGTTTAGCAATGAAAAATATGAATTTCTGTTTATGCCCAGCAAAAGATATCGCCATTATTATGAGATGATTATGGATGATTTTAACGCAGTGCAGGGAGAATCTATTTTCAGCGGTTTGTTCCATGAAAGCCATAAAGAAGTCATAGATGAACTGTTTGAAAGGCTGGCGCTAGATAATGATAACAGTGCAAAGGTATTGGATGAATTTACAGATTACAGAACTTACATGGATTATGATATTCGCATCATTCACAGTGACGACAGCCATTCGTTGTATTCTAAAGTATGTGAGGAAAAGAGCGGCGGCGAGACGCAGACTCCTTTCTATGTAACAGTTGCCGCTTCTTTTGTCCAGTTATATCGAAACGGTATCGGCGGCGAGGCCGCAGGACTGGTCATGTTTGATGAGGCATTTAACAATATGGATGATGAGCGGATTGGCGGTGTGCTTGAATTCTTACGAAGGCTGCCATTGCAGATCCTGATTGCGGCGCCGCCGGATAAGATTCAGTATATCAGTCCTTTTGTGGAAGAAACACTGTTGATTATGACAGATGAAAAAGTAAGTTATGCGGAGAGGTACTATAATGGTGCAGTATGATAAATATATTATCAATAAACTGCTGGATACATATGAATCCAGCCTTCTTTCCACAGGAAGAAATACAAGAACCATTCATGTAGAATTTCGTTTTACCGAGTCAGCAATACCGGCATATTTTGATGAAAGTTCAGGGGAATATGAAAAGATTCATTTTTGGATGGAAGATTTGGAAGAGAAGAAATTGATTGAGATTTGTTGGAGAGGGAAAAAAGAAGGGCACATTATTTCCAAAGTACGGCTAAATACGAATCGCTTAAATGAAGCGTATGCATATGTGCGGCGTGTGCCGAAGAGTGATATGACATCCTGCCAATTACAAATGCTGGAAGAGTATATCAAATCGAATCAGACGCCTGTCTGTCGGGCTTTTGCAGAATATTTACTGGAACGGCTTACAGAGCATAAATCTGTGAAAGAGTTTATTCAGATAGAGGAGGCAGCTTCCACCAGACAGTTGTTAAATACAATACAGGCGGTTGAAAAGAATGAGACACAGCTATATATCAGAGAATTTTCCATGATTCATTTTCAGGATTCTAAGGCGTTTGAACAGATGGAAAGCAAGGTATCCCATATATTTAAAAGATTCAAACCAAATTGTGAGACATTGGATTATAGTGAAATATTAGCCGAATATGGGATTTACCACACGCCGAATTATGTTTACCTAAAGGGGAATCTGGTTGTCTCGATTGGGAAGGAAAAGATAAATTTATCTTCATTAAAACAAGGGTTGGGAATTTCAGGAGAGGATATAAGTAGAATCCGGTTTAACAACACTGTCGGTATTAGGAAAGTCATTACCATTGAGAATCTTACCACCTATTTTCGATGGCAGGAAGCTGACAGTTTACTGGTTTATCTTGGCGGATACCATAATTCTGTCAGGTGTATGCTTTTACAGGAAATTTATGCCTGCTGTCCGGAAGCATATTATTATCATTTTGGAGATATTGATGCCGGAGGGTTTGAAATTTACCGCAATTTGTGTGAAAAGACGGGGATTCCATTTGAGATGTATAAAATGAATCTGGAAACCTTGCGGTTATATGAAAAATATGGAAAACCACTGACAGCGAATGATCGGAAGCGGTTGCAGGGCATGCGTGACAGAGATGGACTGCGGGAACTGATTCATTATATGCTGGAACATGATGTTAAGCTGGAACAGGAATGTATTAAGAGAACATAAGGAAATGTGTTTAGCGGCTAGTGTATTGTGAGTTTTATGATTCTTTGACAAAAAGCAAAGTCCCGCCCAATTTGACTCCCCACCTTTTGTTTGCTAAAATAAAAAAGAGCGTCCGCCCGGAATCCGGCACAGGACGGTTAGATTGCGGTAAGCCGCTCTGATATAATTAGCAGACGTTGAGAAAAGGACATGGTTACAGATATGGATATAAATAGCGCATTGAATGAGGTCTTAGTAAAATTATTCCGCAATATCAATGCAATTGAGGAACAGGCAGTCCGGACAGAAGAATATCAGGATGTTACGACCAATGATATGCATGTGATAGAGGCAATCGGCATGGAGGAAAAGAAAAACATGACGACGGTAGCCAGGGCGCTGCATGTGACGACAGGAACGCTTACTATTGCCGTCAACAGTCTGGTCAAGAAAGGCTATGTGGAAAGAATCCGAAGCGAAGAGGACAGACGGGTCGTTATGATTTATCTGACTGAGAGAGGGAAGGGCGTGTTTCTGCATCATGCGCATTTTCATGAGCAGATGATTGATGCAGTGGTGGAGCAGCTTTCGGAAGAGGAAAAAGAGGTTCTGGAAAAAGCCTTGAGCAGGATTAATCAGTTTTTTCTTTCCCAGAGGAAGGATTAAGGGGCGGCAGATACTGGCTGCCCGCGGCAACTTTGCAGTCGTGGCAGTTTAAGAGATGGACAATCTTATCGGGGGATACCCCGGCAAGCACGGTCTGGTGGCACTGCATACAGAGCACGTCGTAGGTATCGTCGATGCCCCAGGAAGTTTCTATGGTGGGACAGATGGAAATGACAGGATGGGTGCACATAGGTCTCGCTTTCTGTCTGGAAGGATTTTATTATAAGTATACACGGTGAAGAAGAAGATATTCACAGATGGGTGGGAAAATGTTTCAGGAATTAACAATCGAGTCTTATCGTGGGCTGCGCGGGATTACGTTAGCGAATCTGCGGCGGATAAATATTATCATCGGGGAAAACAATTCCGGTAAAACTTCCGTCCTGGAAGCGTTACAGTTATTTGACAGCCGGGACGTGCTTTCTAATGTCATTGCGATTGCCAAAAAAAGGGAAACGCCGCTTATGACGCCTGTCAGGAACCGGATGAGTCCCTTTGATTTGTTGTGGTATTCTTTTGACATGCAGGAAGAAGAGCGCAAAGAAATTTATGTGACGGCGGACAGTGAGAAGTTCGGACTTTCCAGAGTCGGCGTCCGTGGGGAAATGTGCAGGGAATGGGATATGCCGGAAGACTGCACGAAGGCGGATTGGGAGCGGTACGAGGATGGCGTCAGCGAGGACGGCGGTATCTATGTCTTGCATGGGGAGTATATTTACGAATATGACGGCGAAGAGCATGGGGAATTTTATTTTAATGAATTTCAACGGACGCCGACGATTTATAGGGATTATGGAATCGTGAAAAAAAGCGGTGTGGTGATTCCCCCGCGGATGAGGCATATGCAATATATTTCCCCGGTGGATATTTATACGGGGAAGACGATAAGCGCCAGTCTGTACAAAGGGATGCTGGCGGAAGAAAAAAGGCGGCTTCTGGAACTGCTGCAGATGTTTGATGAGCGGATTATCGGGGTGGAAATGGGAATGCACGCCGGCGGACCGATTACGTTTATTGAGATGGACGGCTGTGGGATGATGCCGGTGTCTGTTTTTGGCGACGGGTTAAAGAAAGTGTTGACGCTGGCAAGTGCGATTACGCGGATGCGCTATGGAGTGGTTTTGATAGACGAGTTTGAGACGGGGATTCACAAGCGTGCCCTGATACAGGTTGCACGATGGCTGGCGGCGGTAACAAAGCGCTATGAAGTGCAGATTTTTCTGACGACGCATAGTAGTGAAGCCATTGATGCATTGGTAGAGGCGCAGGCGGATTATGGCGATATCAGCGCTTACCGTCTGGAACATTACCGAGATAGTATTTATGTGAAGCGCTTTCAGGGAGAAGACTTACATCAACTGAAGACGAATCAGGGAATGGATATTTTATGAGAAATTATTTGATTATCGTAGAGGGCGCCCATGATATCGCTGTAGTGGAGCGGCTGTTGAGTTTAAACGGTATCAATGGGCGGATTTCCCGAAAAGAAGATTTGCCCCCGGTCTGGGAACACACCATTCCTGTGACGTTTCCATTTGAGGAGGGCAGGCTGGATCGTATTACGCCCATCCCAAGTTTTCGGAAGAATGAAGAGGTGTCGGTGGCAATTAAAAATGCTGGCAGCGATACAAAGCTGATATCGATATTGCAGCAGATGTTAGATACGATGTTAATCCGGGAAAAAGTGCAGATAGACGGCGTCATGCTGCTTTGCGACGCCGATACGCAGAAGGCGGAAGAGAAAATAGCAGGTTTGCTGCAGGACTGCGTGGAAAAAGAGGATTTTAAAATTTATCAGGAAAACGGACAGACCATACTGGATATCCAGGTGAAAAAATTGCCCGTTTCCCTGTATGTTTTTCCAGACAATGAAGGAGAAGGAAATCTGGAAAACATCTTGCTGGAAGCTGCCGGTGCAGCGTACCCGGAGCTGTTAGAAGCTGCAAGAGAGTATCTTGAGAAAGCGAGGAAGTACCAACAGGAAAAGGGGCAGCAGCAAATTTTGCAAAAGGAGCAATATGCCAAAAAAGCTATCGTAGGCTGTATCGCCAATACGATAAAACCCGGAAAGGCGAATCAGGTCGCGATAGCGGACGGGCAATGGATTACGCAGGATACTTTGCAGCAAAGCCCCTTGCTGCAGAAACTGAATCAGGCGCTTCTTGCCATGCTTACCCCGTCTGCATAATTGTCAGCAGGCGGGATAATGTCCTAAAATCCGCAGGACCGTTATCTAACAGGAAGGTATGAAATTTATAATCCGTGTAAGAATCTTTCCAGGTCTCTTTAGCCTGGTTTTTTAATGCTTCGATTTCCAGATAGCCGAGGTAATATTTCAAATAATTGCACGGTTCTTCCACGATGTATTCATAGACAGCCCGTATGTCAGACTCTTCCCGAAACCCGATGGCGGAAAGGATACTATAAACTCTTTCATAAGAAGCGCCCTTATAGTGGATGAGGATATCCAGCAGGGAATACAGGCAAAGCTGTATCTGTCTGTTCAGTCTGTCTGCCTGATACAGAGATTCCAATTCCGGGTGGGATTCCCGGACAAGACGGATGGCATAATCATAAGAGTTTAATTCGACATACATCGCCCAGCCTTCCACATAGCCGCCATAGGAGAGAATGCTGCGCAGGGGAGTCGTGTCCGTCGTCTGCATACGGCGGCTGCTATAGAGGGTCTGATAGAGATGTCCCGGATAGCCTTCGTGGGCAAGCGTCGTAAAAAGGGACAGACCCCCACCGGTATCCAGACTGTTGATATAAATCGTATTTTCCTGCGTATCATCAATCGGCGGCGTCAGATAAAAGGCGGGCGCCGTGTAGGGCGCAAGGCATTCGTCCACATATTTGATGGCGCAGGTAATGGGTTCGCCGTCGATGTTATCGGGAAGGGCTGGATAATCCTGCGTAATCATTGTCTGTAGCTGGGATAGCATTTCTTCCGGCGTCAGGGATAGAAGCGCGTCTGTTTCCGTATCCGAAGAATCCGTCAGGGCTGGATGCTGCTGCATCAGTGTCAGCAGGGCGGTATAATTTTTTTCAAAATCCAGAGCCAGCATTTTCTTAATCTCCGGGATGGTACGATAGGAGCCGGTGGTCAGGCGCAGGTATGCCGTATAGTATTCTTTGCCGTTTGGATAACAGGCAAGTCCCTGCAGGGGCGTGCCGCTTCCTTTTAGCAGGGTCAGTTCGTCGGCAAGCTTGTCATAGGCGGGTGCGACGACTGTCGTCAGCAGACGTTTGTGTTCTGCTTCCCATGCCTCAGCGTCCGCCTCACTGATGAGGTTCTGTTCTATTAATTTTGCCAGCCGCTCTTGGAAGGTCACTTCCAGAAAATGTTCTCCTGTCTGCAATTGCGCAGGATTCATCAACATGGTACATTGTTCTATGACTTTATCCGCAGAAGCGTCCGGCATGAAAAGTCCCTTGTCGGCTTTTTCCTGTTCATAGCGCATGATGCCGTCCAGATAAGCGGGAATCTGGGACAGGATAGACAGGTAATTTTCGATGTCTTCCACAGAGGAAATCCGGTATTCCGCCAGAAGAATCGGCAGCTCGGATTGGGCGCCGGATGCCGGGGCGAGGGGCTCGTCATAATAAGAATAAGAAGAACAATTTTTCAGGGCGGACAGATAGGTTGCCAGCAGCAGGTATGTATATTGATTAGAAGAGGACATATTTTCCGGGTGAAATTTTTGTAGTTTGCGAAGCGCGGACTCCGTACTTTTAAGCTGTTCTGTAGACTGACCGGTCTGATAGACAGGCAAAGAAAGAGCGCTTTCCTCGATTCCATAAGCGGAAGCGTCCGTCAGTGTGTAGTGCAGGTTGATGGGATTGGAGCTAAGTTCCGTCAGAAATAAATCCAGGGCAAATTTCTCAAACCGGGAATCTTCTTTCAGAAAGGCGCCGCCATGAAACCGGCTATAGAGAAATAGTGTTGTCAGGATAAAAAGAAGCAGCAGTAAAACTGCGCCTATCCATTGTCTGGGAGAAAGTTTTTTTTTCAAGAAAACACCTGCTTTGAGAGCTTTCTTTTCAATATATGCACGGGTTTGGCACAGATATGCCCATAGAGACGATATAGGCGTAGGAAACCAACATTCTTAATAGACAATCTGGTCTCTTCCGTTTTCTTTTCCTCTATAGAGTTTTTCATCCGCTTCTTTGATAATTGTGTTAATGTCGGAGTGAAAATCATATTCGGTCAGACCGAACGTCATGGATACGGAAAAAGTTTTTTCCTTGGCGTCGAATTTTAAAGACTTAATTTTTTTCCGAAGAGTCTCTAAAAGTATCAGGGCATGGTCGCCGTTCGCTTCTGGAAAGACCAATAGAAACTCCTCGCCGCCCCATCTGGCAATCAGACACTGCCCGATTAATGTTGTTTTCATGGTCCGGGCGATGCTTTTCAGTACCACATCGCCCATATCATGCCCATAGGTGTCGTTGACTTTTTTGAAAAAGTCAATGTCACAGATACAGAGACTGATACAGGAAGTAGCGGAAGGCGTCAGTACCTCATTCAGATAATCCATTGCCCTTCTACGGTTATACAGTCCCGTCAGCGTGTCGGTATTTGCCTGTTCGATTAATGTGTTGTTATAATTGACTAGTTTGCCTTCCAGTGTCTGGGAGTCTTTGCTATAGACATAGGATATAACGGAAATGCACCAGAAAATAGACGCCGTATTGATAATTTGCATAAGGTATGTAGTGCCGGAACTCAGCGTTACGATGGCGTCAGTGTTGCGGCATAAGTGATAGAGATAGAGACGGAAGCCAAAAAGCGCAATGGCATAGAGCGTCTTGAGACCATAGTGGGAGTAGCCTGTAAAGAAACATAGGATAAGCAGTACTACAATAAAGTGCTGTACACCTACGTCCCAGCCGAAATAATATACATTGACAGCAACCCATGCGAGGGTGCCGATATTTAGAATGCATGTGACATATTTCGATTTGCTGTGATAAGTCATGATGAAAATAGCCAGAAACATAGCAAAGGAAATCAGCAGTACTGCAATTCCGGTATTGTTTAAGATGCTGATATAGATTATACTATTGATTGCAATATAGAACAGCATGGACAGGACAAGAATCCTGATGACAGCAATAAATTTAGGGGATTCATTCGCTTCGCCGGTATCTTTAAAAAGAAGCTGGGCGATATCGTGGAGATGGAGAAACTTCATTGGGAAACCTGACCTTTCTTTTGTATAAAATAAATTGTTGCCTTGAGTTTAATAGTACACCCGTTTGTATGAAAAGGCAATATGAGGAATGTGGTAAATGATGAATAAATATTATCTAAAAAATAAACTGATGATACTGATATCCATTACGATACTGCCCTTTATCTGTATTACAGTTTATCTGATTTTATCCATGCGCAATTACAGCAACGCGTATGATGAAATTGTCAGCAACATGACGATTGCCAACAGCTATAACCTGAATTTCAAGGAAGAGATGGATGAGAGTCTCTATAAGCTTGTGGTAGGCGCGGTGACATTTGAGAATATTGATAAAGAGGGCATGTTAGAAGATCCTTATCAGGTCATCGGGGAGCTGAGGGAAGATTTCGGCGTCCTGATGCAGATTACGACAGATAAGGAAAGTAAATCGTGGTTACAGCGGCTTCTGCGGAATATTGATACCCTGCAGGAGCGCGTAGATGATATCAAAGTGAATCTGGAAGAAGGCGGGCGCTATGATGAAAATATCGAGATGCTGGATAACAATATCTATATTCTGACAGAATTGATACAGGACGATATTCAGTATTATATTTATTATCAGACACGCAGCATTGAAAATCTGAAAGTCCAGTTGAACAGCCAGATAGAAAAATTCATCGTCTTGTGGACCATTCTGCTCGTGTGTATCGTCGTAGGCGTTTTAATTGTCGCTTCCGTGATTTCCGACAGCATTACCAAACCCATCAGGAAGCTTTGCGGCGTGACCAGAAAAATTTCAGAGGGGGATTTTTCCGTGCGCGCGGATGTGCAGACCCATGACGAGGTGGCGCAGCTTGCTGACAGTATCCATGAGATGTCCCAGCATCTGGAAGTCATGGTCAGTCAGATTAAGGAGGATGAGCGGAAAATGCGCTATGCAGAACTGCGTCTTTTGCAGGAACAGATTAATCCTCATTTTTTATACAATACGCTGGATACGATTATCTGGCTGATTGAAGGCAGCCAGACGGAGCAGGCGGTGGATATGGTTGTGTCACTGTCCGATTTCTTCCGTCTCGTGTTGAGTCATGGCAAAGAATTTATCACCATCCGCGACGAGGAATTGCATATCCGCAGCTATCTGGAAATCCAGCAGGTGCGGTATCACGATATCCTGGATTATGAAATTGCCATCGATTCGGAGCTTTATCCTTATAAGATTCTGAAACTGACGCTGCAGCCGCTTGTGGAAAACGCGCTGTATCATGGGATTAAATATAAGCGGGCGATGGGAAAGATTACCATCACCGGCAAGATGCTGCGGGAAGCGGATGGGGATAAAATCTGCCTGACGGTAAAAGACAACGGCGTGGGCATGGAAGCAGAGGAAGTGGAGCATCTGCAAAAAGAGATTTCCCGTCCCTGCCAGGATACGGAGTCGGGCTTCGGGCTTGCCAATGTGAACGAGCGGATTCGCATGAATTTTGGCATGGAATACGGAATGACCATCGTGTCGAAGAAAGGCGAGGGGACAAGCGTACAAATCATCATTCCGGCGCAGCGCATGGAAAGTCTTTCAAAAGGAGGCATACATGAAGAAGCAGTCTAAAAAAATCTTAGGATATCTGTTAATAGGTTGTCTGCTGACCGGGTTGTTGTCCGGCTGCGGCTTTTTTGAAGATGTGACGCCCAAGGAAACTTCGCAGGATGCTATGCCGGATGAGGAGGAAGATTTGATTGTCGTTGGATTTTCCCAACTGGGCAGCGAGTCGGTCTGGCGGACCACAAATTCAGAATCCATTCAGGGCGAGCTGACGAAAGAAAACGGATTTTTCTTAGAATTTCACAATGCCAGACAGAGGCAGGAAAATCAGATTAAGGCGATTCGGGGATTCATTTCCCAGAGAGTGGATTATATTCTTTTTTCTCCGGTGACGGAAGAAGGCTGGGATACCGTATTGCAGGAAGCAAAAGATGCGGGGATTCCAGTTATTCTGGTGGATAGGAAGGCGTCCCTTACGGATGATTCCCTCTATACGGCATGGGTTGGCTCCGACATGCGGTTAGAAGGAGAAAAAGCGGGGCTCTGGCTGGAAGAATATCTGGAAGAGAGTGGACGCGGCGAAGAAGAGATTAACATCGTCGTTTTACGGGGAACGCCAGGCTCTTCGGCGCAGACCGGCCGCACGGCAGGATTTAATGCGGTGGCGGGCGGGCACCTAAAATGGCATATTCTGGCGCAGGAATCGGCGGATTTTACGACAGCAAAGGGAAAAGAAGTCATGGAGCAGTTTCTGGAAAGATATGAGGATATTGACGTCGTGGTATCCCAGAATGATGATATGACATTTGGTGCGCTACAGGCGATGGAAGAGCACGGTATTTCGACAGGGGAAAATTGTGACATCATTGTCATTTCTTTCGACGCCGTACCGGAGGCGCTGGAACTTGTAGCCCAGGGCAAGATTAATCTGGACGTGGAATGCAATCCCAGACAGGGAAGCTATATCGCAGAAATTATCAAGAAGCTGGAAGCCGGGGAAAGTGTAGAAAAAGAGACGATTGTGGAAGAAGATATTTATACGCAGGACAATGTAGGAGAGTATCTGCGGATAGGCGTTGGTGAAAATAACGTATACAGTGTTACCGTAACGGAATAATGTGAAATGTTGCAGGCTATGGAAAGGGCATGGAGATTCATATGGCGTTAAAAGTTTTTCTAGTAGAGGATGAAAGCGTGGTCAGGGAAGGACTCAGGGATAATATTCCGTGGCAGCAGTTCGGATATCAGTTCGTAGGAGAAGCGGGCGACGGCGAGATGGCGCTGCCACTGATTCGGCAGACGAAACCGGACGTCTTGATTACCGATATTAAGATGCCTTTTATGGATGGGTTGGCGTTGAGTCATATCGTGGGGCAGGAATTTCCAGAGATGAAAATTATTATCATCAGCGGATACGATGATTTTGAATATGCGCGACAGGCAATCCGCGAAGGCGTGGAGCAATATCTGTTAAAACCGATTACCAGACGGAACCTGCAGAAAGCGCTCGCCGAGGTGCGGGAAAAGATAGAGTCCGAACAGGAGCAGAAAAGTTATCTGAATAAATATCGGGACGAGATGCATGAGTATGAGCAGTTTTTCCTGCGGCATTTTTTTGAGAAAGTATTTGCGGGCCAGCTATCTGTCCAGGAAATCTATGAGGAGGCCAAGCGGCAGTCGCTGGATATTAACGCGCCCTGCTATAATCTGCTGTTGATTAATGTACAGGAAAAAAGCGATAAACGCAAAGCTGGAAGAATCTGCCAGGAATGCTATGAGGAGCTAATGCGGTTTCTGCTGCGTTTTCCCAATTATTATTTAGTATTCCGCTGGAATATCAATACTTATGGCGTCATGATAAAAGGGGAAGAGGCAACGATTACAGAACGGACGCAAAAAGCTCTTGACGGTATAGCACAGATTTGTGCCCGGTACGAAGAAGATCTCGACTGGTACGCAGCGGCGGGCAATCCGGTAGAACGTTTCAGCCTGCTGGCGGACTGCTATCAGAAGTTAAATCATATTTTTAGTTATCGTTTCTTAGAACCTGCCAGACATATCTGGTCGAATGAGGCGGTAGAAAGAATAGAAGCGGCGGGGAGCGAAGGGGCGCTGGATACGATTGACACAGCCAAAATCAATTCGGACTTGTTAAAGGTATTTCTTGCCAACGGGCAGCAGGAAGAGATAAAAGATTTCGTCGGAAATTTCCTCGGCGGGATTGAGAAGGCGTTGCAATCCAGAATGTTCTGGGATTATATCTTGCTGGACGTCCGTTTTACTGCGCTGACGTTTGTGCAGAATCTGGGCGTATCGCAGACGGAATTTCTACAAAGTATCGAAGGAGAGAATATCCAGAAAATGGAAATCAGTCTGGATAATATGCGGCGTTATCTCGAAGAAATCCTCACCAAAGCGATAAGGTTCCGGGACAGGGAAACGGTGAACCAAGGGAAAAAGGCGCTCAAAAAAGCGCTGGAATATATCGAAGAAAATTATATGCAGGAAAGTCTGTCCCTGCATGAGACGGCGGCCATTATGGAAGTGAGTCCCAATTATTTCAGCGCCATGTTCAGTCAGGAAATGCAGATGACATTTGTAGAATATGTTACCGGCAAGCGGATGGAAAAGGCGAAGAAACTTTTACAGGAAACGGATATGCGTGCCAATGAAATCGCTCTGGCGGTGGGGTATAAAAACCCCCATTATTTCAGCTTTGTTTTTAAGAAGACGCAAGGCTGCTCGCCCAGGGAATACCGGGGCTTAAAGGAAGAGGACAGTTAAGGAAGCAGACTCTTTGCAGGGAACAGGGAAGTGCTGCCCCGTTCAATCAGCTTCCAGGGAAGCTGGGCGGATATGGCATTTCGTCCCTGTATTTTTCTGAGGAACAGAGAAACCGCAGCGGACGCCATCTCATGCGGCTGATGGGAAAGCGAGGTCAGACCGGGCGTCGATAATTCACTCAGATAACTGTTGTCAAAACTTACGATATTGATATCTTCCGGCACATGGATATTCCTATAAGAAAGCTCTTTTATCAGCCAGTAAGCGATTTCGTCATTATGGCAGATAACGGCGGAGCAGGCGTTTAAGTTGCGGTTTATGAAGTCGGATAAAAAGCGGGTATCCTGTTTCTGCTCCAGGAAATCTAACTGCGTAGTCGTAAACCATGCGATGATATCCTCATCCACCGGAATACCCGCTTCCAGCATGGAGCGGATAAACCCAAGATGACGCTCCTGTCCCTGAATCGTATCTAACTGAAAAATACCGGCAATCCGTGTATGCCCCTGTTTCATCAGAAATTGTCCCAGTGCAAAGCCGCCGGCAAAGTTGTCGTCTTTTACATAGAGAGATGGCGGGAGATTGGAATAGTAACCGTGGAAGAAAATAATTTCCGTCCCATTAGCGGAAAGTTTCTCATATAAATCGAAATTGGGCGTGGGAAGGGCGGAACGGGAAGGCTCGGCAATCAGTCCGCGCAGGGGCATCTCCGTGAGCTTTTGTAAAATCAGACGTTCTCTGTCCGTGCGGTTGTGGGTAATGAAAACAGATACAGAGTATCCAGCCTCAGCAAGAAGCGTTTCCAGATCACCAAGCAGCGCCGGAAAAATGTATTCCGTATCGGTGGAAAGCAGAATCGCCACATGATTGCGCGCCATATCCGGGTGCAGTCCCGTGGCATAGGAGCCGCTGCCCTGCTTTTTATAAATCAGCCCTTCCTGCTCCAGCAGACGGAGCGCTTGACGGACTGTCTGGCGGCTGACCCCGAAACGTCTGCATAATTCCTGTTCGGTTGGGAATTTGTAAACGCCCTGGGCTAGATTGACGTCTAAGTCTTTCTTTAATTGTTCCAGTAATTGTTCATATTTTGTATTCATTTAGAATCCTTTTTTTCCACGGCAGATTTTAAGAAAGCATTGCAGTGCGTCTTTTGCATTTTTGTATCTTATTTATAAAAATATCATATTTCCGTTAGGAAAAGAAACCATTTTGTTTTTTTTGGTAAAAATTCTATTCTTTTATCAGACAAAATCATAAAATTATTTTCTTTTGCCGGTTTTGAGGAAGAAATGACGATAGAAAAATTATCTGCTTTTCTATCCCCAATCCGTCATATCGAAAAAAATCAAACATAAAATATTTAAATAGCATAAAATTTTGTAAAAATGGAAAATTTGTATTTATTTTTTGCCTTCTAATGGAAAATTTGTATTATAAAAAATGTAAAAATTGAGGAATGCGACGAAAATGGGTTGAAAAATATCTTCGCTTCTGTTAAAGTTGAATCAGTGGAACAACCTAGACAATGTTTCCACAGGAAAAAGGAGGATATAGTAAATGAAAAAGAAATTATTAAGTATTGTGCTTGGCACAGCAATGGCAGCAACATTATTAACAGGCTGCGGTGGCGACGACAGCGCACCGGCATCTTCCGGCACAACAACCGATGATGCGGCAGCAACCGATGACGCAGCAGCGACGGACGACGCGGCAGCAACCGATGACGCAGCAGCAACGGATGATGCGGCAGCGGACGATGGAGCAGGTTCAGGCGAACTGATTAAAGTTGGTATCATCAACAATGACCCGAACGAGTCCGGCTACCGTACAGCAAACGACGCTGACTTGAAAGCAACTTTCACGGAAGCAAACGGATATGATGCATCTTTCTCATACAGCAATAAGAATGAAGAGCAGATTGCATTTGCACAGACATTCATTCAGAATGAAGTTGATTACTTACTTCTTTCCGCAGCAGATACAGCGGGTTGGGATTCCGTATTGACAGACGCACAGGCAGTAGGCGTTAAAGTTATCTTGTTTGACCGTGTAATCGACGCTGATGAGAGCCTCTACGAAGCTTCTATCGTTTCCGATATGGAAAAAGAAGGCGCTGATGCAGTTGCATGGTTAAAGGGACAGAACCTTAGCGAATACAACATCATCCATCTTCAGGGCGAGATGGGTACGGCAGCACAGAAAGGCCGTTCCAAAGCAATGGATGAAGCGGTTGCTTCCGAGGGGTGGAACCTTGTTACCCAGCAGACAGCATCATGGAATGCTGAAACAGCTCAGCAGATTGTACAGTCCGTTATCGACTCCGGCAAACCTTTCAATGTAATTTATGCTGAGAACGACAATATGGCACAAGGCGCGGTAGCAGCTCTGGATGCGGCAAACATTTCCCACGGCGTTGGCAAAGACGTTATCATCATGGGATTTGATACCAACAAGTGGGCATTACAGGAATTGCTTGATGGAAACTGGAATTACGACGGACAGTGTAACCCGTTCCAGTCTTCTTATATCGATGACATCATCAAGACACTGGAAAGTGGCGGAACCGTTGCTGAGAAGAAAATCATCATGGATGAAAAAGGCTTCGATGCGACAACCATTACCGAAGATGATGTAAATAATTACGGTATTTAAGTCGGGTAAATAATGGCGCGGCGCAGAAAATAAGGCTCTGCACCGCGCCTTATTTTATATAGGAGGTGAACTTAGGGGTGAGTGATAGCGTTTTATTGGAAATGAGGAATATTCAGAAAAGCTTTCCGGGTGTACGCGCCCTGCAGGGTGTGGATTTTACATTGCGTCATGGGGAAGTCCATGCGCTGATGGGGGAAAACGGCGCCGGAAAATCAACGCTGATTAAAGTGTTGACAGGAGTTTACGAGAAGGATGAAGGCGGCATTTCCCTTGAGGGAAACGCGGTGACAATACGTTCGCCGCAGGATGCGCAGAAAGTCGGGATTAGTACCGTGTATCAGGAAATTACGCTATGTCCGAATCTTTCGGTTGCGGAGAATATGTACATAGGGCGCACGGCGAATATTTATCAGAACTGGAAAAAAATGAATGCTGACGCCGACAAAATATTACAGTCGCTGGATATACCGGCGAAGGCGACGCAGCAGTTAGAGAGCTGCTCGATTGCGGTACAGCAGATGATTGCCATTGCGCGGGCAGTGGATATGGATTGTAAAGTATTGATTCTGGATGAGCCGACCTCGTCTCTGGATGAGCAGGAAGTTGCCAAGTTATTTAAACTGATGCGCAACCTGAAGGCAAAAGGGGTAGGCATTATCTTTGTAACGCATTTCTTAGACCAGGTTTATGAAGTGTGCGACAGGATTACCGTCATGCGCGACGGCAAATTAGTGGGTGAATATCCTATCAAAGATTTGCCGCGTGTACAGCTCGTATCCAAGATGCTTGGTAAAGAGCTGGATGATATGGCTGATATCCAGGATGAACAGCAGGTATATCAGCGCGAAGCGGGCGCAGTGCCTGTATTAGAAGCGGAAGGATTGGTCAGTGATGCGGGAATTAAACCGTTTGACTTCCATATAGATAAGGGTGAGGTAAATGGCTTCACGGGACTGCTTGGTTCCGGCAGAAGTGAATGCGTCCGTGCCATTTTCGGCGCGGATAGAGTGGCCGGAGGAACAGTTAAGAAAAATGGTAAAACCGTTAAGATTTCCAAACCGCTTGACGCGATGAAAAACGGCATTGCTTATCTTCCCGAAGACCGTAAGATAGACGGCATTGTAGGCGACCTTTCTGTACGGGATAATCTGATCCTTGCACAGCAGGTATTGAAAGGCTTCTTCAAACCGTTTTCCAAAGCGGAAGCGAATCAATTTGCAGACGAGTATATTAAACTATTAAGTATCAAGACCGCATCGGCGGATACGCCGATTAAGTCGCTTTCCGGCGGCAATCAGCAGAAAGTGATTTTAGCGCGCTGGCTGCTGACCCACCCGGAATATCTGATTCTGGACGAACCGACGCGCGGTATCGATGTCGGAACGAAAGTAGATATCCAGAAATTGGTGCTGAAACTTGCATCAGAAGGCATGAGCGTTACGTTCATTTCTTCCGAACTGGATGAAATGCTCCGCACCTGTTCCCGCTTAGTCGTTATGCGCGACCGTAAAGTGGTAGGGGAACTGACAGGCGGGGATTTGAACCAGACCAAGGTTATGAGTACGATTGCGGGAGGTGAGAAATAATCATGGCGGCAAAAGAGACAAGTAAAACAAACGGCGGAAACTTTTTTTCCAACCTTATGAAACAGCAGCTTTTTATTCCTCTGGCTGCCCTGTTAATCCTTATCGTGTTTAACCTGATAATGGATCCTTCCTTCTTAAAGATTACATTGGAACATAATAATTTGGGGAATCCCGTATTGGCAGGATATCTGATAAGGATTTTGGATAATGGCTCCGAGGTTGCAATTTTAGCTATCGGCATGACGCTTGTTACGGCGGCTACCGGCGGACAGGATATCAGCGTCGGCGCAGCGGTGGCAATCGCGGGCAGTGTGCTTTTACGTATCCTGTGCGGAACCGGTAATCCTGATACCATGCAGGCTCCGGTTATCGTTGGATTTTTAGTAAGCTGTGTTGTTGCTATGTTATTCGGCGCATTTAACGGTGTGCTTGTAGCTTATTTCAGGATTCAGCCTATGGTAGCGACGCTGATTTTATATACGGCAGGACGCTCGATTGCGGCATGGGTGAACCAGAACAGACTTCCCATCGTCAATGAAAAGTCATTCGGATATTTTGGCGGTTCCATTCCGGGAATTCCTGTTCCGACGCCGTTTATTATAGCGATAGTATGTATGATTATTATTGGACTTGTGTTGAAGTTTACAAATCTCAGATTGTATACGCAGGCGGTCGGCATCAATGAAAACTCATCCAGACTAAACGGTTTAAATCCGCAGCTTATCAAAATGCTTTCCTTTATCATTTTGGGTGTATGCGTAGCGGTTGTCGGATTGATTAAAGTCAGCCGTACTTCGACCATCAATTATTCCGTTATTGCGAAAGATATTGAGATGGACGCCATTTTAGCGGTTGCACTGGGCGGCAATGCGCTGGGCGGCGGTAAATTCAGCGTGGCGGCTTCCATTATCGGCGCTTATGTCATCCAGCTTTTGACAACGACGTTGTTTAAGTTTAACGTGCCGTCCGATGCGCTTCCGGCATATAAGGCGGTTGTTATCATTATACTGGTTGTTGTCAGCGCACCGGTAGTACGGTCATGGTTTTCTTCCACGATGAAGAAATTTCAGAAGAAGGAGGTAGCTTAGTATGTCATCGAATCAAAAAACATCCACATCCGGCGGTTTCAAAGATAAACTGAAAAATATGACAGATACCAATCTGCTTCTGACAATTACAATAGTTATTTTCCTGCTCATGTATCTTGGCGCGATAATATTTTTAGGCGAGGGTTACAGAAGACCGCAGATGTTATTTAAGATATTGAATGATAATGCGGCGCTGATTATTTTATCCTGTGGGATGAGTCTTGTTATGATTACGCGGAGCATCGATATTTCCGTCGGCGGCATTACCGGACTGGTTACGATGTGCTGCGCGGTTTATCTGGATTATAAGGGCGGCAATGTATTTGTATCGTTTTTGATTGCATTGGCGATTGGTCTTGCCTTTGGCGCGTTCCAGGGATTTTTAATTGCTTATCTGGATATCCAGCCCTTTATCGTCACACTTGCCGGCATGTTCTTTGCACGTGGCATGACGACTATTGTAAATACGAATCCATTCAACGTAACGAATGAGGCGTTTGTAGCTTTGAAAAATACCCGTGTTACCATACCGGGTCTGGGCTATACGACGAAATCAGGGAATTATGTGGATGCCTATGTGGAAATCGGTGTGATTGTGGCGCTGTTGATTGTCATCCTGTTATTCTGCGTACTCAAATGGACGAAATTGGGACGCCGGTTTTATGCAGTCGGCGGCAATGATCAGAGTGCGTTGATGCTTGGTATCAATGTGAAGAGAACGAAATTTTTAGCGCACCTATTATGCGGATTGATGGCAGGAATCGGCGGATTTGTTTTCTTCCTGCATGTCGGCGCGGGAGCGGTATCCAACGGAAGTGGGGCGGAAATGAATGCGATTGCCTCTTCTATCATCGGCGGTACGATGTTAACGGGCGGCGTCGGTAATATCATCGGCACATTCTTCGGCGTTGTATCTTTGAATACGATTAAGAATATCGTATCTTCCGCAGGGCTTCAAGATGCATGGTGGACGGGAATCACGGTTGCTGTAATGCTGTGCCTGTTCCTGGTAATCCAGAGTGTCGTTATTGCGCGCAAAAAGAAACGCTAGAGAAAATATGGCGGAAGGAAGCAGCTTTTAGAAAGCAATTTTGTCAGAAAGTTCTGTCAAAATGAAATTCTGCCAGGATAAGAATATAAGGCTGCCATACCGGCGATAGCGATTGCCGCTTGGCAGCTTTTTGAGAAATAAAACGGGTATGCCGTAAGGACGGCGGAAAGAGAGGATTGCTTTATGCAGGCAAAAAATTATAAGTTCTGGTTTTGTACAGGCTCGCAGGATCTTTATGGGGACGAGTGTCTAAGGAAAGTAGCGGATCATGCCGCTAAAATTGTAGAAGGGTTGAACGCTTCCGGCAGACTGCCCTTTGAAGTTGTGTTAAAACCGACGCTGTTAGGACAGGCGTCTATCCGAAAAGCTTTTAACGATGCAAATAACGACGAGGCGTGTGCCGGAGTCATCACCTGGATGCACACTTTTTCTCCGGCGAAAATGTGGATTCTCGGTTTGAAAGAGTTCAGGAAACCGCTTTGTCATTTACATACGCAATTCAATGAAGAAATTCCCTATGACACCATCGATATGGATTTTATGAATGAGAATCAGTCGGCGCATGGGGACAGAGAGTATGGGCATATTGTAAGCCGTATGGGAATCGAGAGGAAAATCATCGTCGGGCACTGGGCGTCTGAGCGTGTGCAGGAGCAAATTGGAAGCTGGATGAGGACGGCGTTGGGCGTGATTGAGTCTTCCCATGTCAGGGTATGTCGTTTCGGTGACAATATGAATAACGTAGCGGTGACGGAAGGCGACAAAGTAGAAGCGCAGATTAAATTTGGCTGGGAAATCGACCACTATTGCGTAAATGACTTAGTAGAATATGTGGACGCCGTTCCCCAGGGAGATGTAGACGCGCTGGTAGAAGAATACTACAGCAAATATAAGATTATCGACGAAGGCAGAGATTTGGCGGAATTTAAAGAACATGTCGCAGTACAGGCAAGACAGGAAATCGGGATTGAGAAATTTTTAACAGACAACGATTATCATGCAGTCGTAACCCACTTTGGTATGCTGGGCGGTCTGAAACAATTACCGGGTCTCTCGATTCAGCGGCTGATGGAAAAAGGATATGGTTTCGGCGCAGAAGGCGACTGGAAAGTTGCGGCGATGGTGCGTATCATGAAGCTGATGACTGCTGGAATGAAAGACGCGAAAGGCACGTCCATGATGGAAGATTACACTTATAATCTGGTGCCGGGAAAAGAGGGTATCCTACAGGCGCATATGCTGGAAGTATGTCCTTCCGTGGCGGAGGGCGACATCGGCATTAAGGTATGTCCGCTTTCTATGGGAAATAGGGAAGACCCCGCAAGGCTCGTCTTTACCTCGAAAGCAGGTCCCGCGGTGGCTTGTTCTTTGGTAGACCTGGGAACGCGCTTTAGACTGTTAATCAATGCGGTAGAATGTAAAAAAGTAGAGAAACCGATGCCGAAGCTTCCGGTAGGCACCGCGTTCTGGACGCCCCAGCCCAATCTGGAAATCGGCGCGACGGCATGGATTCTTGCAGGCGGCGCGCACCATACGGCATTTTCCTATGATTTGACGGTAGAACAGATGGAAGACTGGGCGGCTGCGATGGGAATTGAAAGTGTCGTAATCGATAAGGATACGAATATCCGGGATTTCAAAAAAGAGCTGAGATGGAATGAAGCAGCGTTTCGTTAAGGAAGGATAAAAAGAAGCGAGAAAAGGGGTTCCAGATAAGCAGTAAGAAGTAGTGAAAATAAGCGTTTAAGGATAACTATAGAATAGGAGGATTGCAGGATGGCATTCAGTGTAGAAGAGATAAAAGAGCAGATTGTACAGGGTAAAACAGTGCTGGGAATCGAATTTGGCTCGACGAGAATCAAGGCGATTCTGACGGCGCAGGATTATGCACCGGTAGCTTCCGGCGCCCACGATTGGGAGAATAGACTGGAAAACGGTATCTGGACTTATAGTTTGGATGATATCTGGAATGGTTTTCAGGACTGCTACAAGAATCTGGCGGAAGATGTGAAGAAACAGTACGGCGTAGAGCTTGAGAAAATCGGCGCAATTGGATTCAGCGCCATGATGCATGGTTATATGGCGTTTGACGAAAACGAGGAGTTATTGGTGCCGTTCCGCACATGGCGCAATACCACGACCGGACAGGCTTCCAAAAAGCTGACAGAAGTTTTTCAATACAATATTCCGCTAAGATGGAGCATCTCACATCTCTATCAGGCAATCTTAAACGGTGAGGAACATGTTCCTTCCATCCGTTATTTTACAACGCTGGCAGGTTATGTACATTGGAAACTGACGGGTGAGAAGACGCTTGGAGTCGGCGATGCTTCCGGGATGTTCCCCATGGATACACAGACGGGCAATTTCAATGAAAAGATGATTGCCCAGTTTGATGAACTTGTAGCGGATAAAAATTACCCGTGGAAACTGAAAGATATCCTGCCCAAAGTACAGATGGCGGGCGAGGCAGCAGGAACGCTGAGCGCAGAAGGCGCAGCGCTTTTAGACCCTACAGGCAGATTGCAGGCGGGTATCCCGCTCTGCCCGCCCGAAGGCGACGCCGGAACCGGTATGGCGGCGACTAACTCCGTTGCCAAGAGGACCGGTAACGTTTCCGCTGGAACAAGTGTTTTCGCAATGATTGTTTTAGAGCAGGAATTGAAAAAAGTATATGAAGCTATCGACCTTGTTACCACGCCGGATGGCAGTCTGGTCGGAATGGTGCACTGCAATAACTGTACTTCCGATCTGAATGCATGGGTCAATATTTTCCAAGAGTTTGCGGAAAGCATGGGCATGAAAGTGGATAAGAACGAGTTGTTTGGAACGTTATACCGGAAAGCGTTAGAAGGCGACAACGACTGTGGCGGACTGCTTGCATATAACTATTTTTCCGGGGAACCCGTTACAGGGTTTAATGAAGGACGTCCTCTTTTCGTGCGTACACCTTCCGATAATTTCAATCTTGCCAATTTCATGCGGGTACATCTTTTTACGGCGCTTGGCGCATTGAAGGCGGGACTGGATATTCTGTTAAAAGAAGAAGGCGTGCGCGTGGATGAGATGTTTGGACACGGCGGTCTTTTCAAGACGAAAGGCGTAGGACAACGCATCATGGCGGCAGCAATCAATGCCTCTGTCAGCGTTATGGAGACGGCGGGCGAAGGCGGCGCATGGGGAATGGCGCTTCTAGCTTCCTACATGCTACATAAAGAAGGCGGCGAAACGCTGGCGGATTTCCTTTCTAAGAAAGTATTCGCAGGACAGGAAGGAAGCAAGGAAGAGCCAAGGAAAGAAGATGTAGAAGGTTTCGACAAATTCATGGAGCGGTATACGAAAGGGCTTGCGATCGAGAGAGCGGCAGTGGAATGCCTGGAATAGTGTGAAAAATAAATTTTTCACACGCAAATTTGCGTCTGCGACGCAAATATTGCAGGCTGAGAGAGATTGAAATAAAATAGAAAACGGAAAGAGGTGCAAGGATATGCTGGAAGAGTTAAAACAACGTGTTTATGAGGCGAATATGCTTTTGCCGAAATACAATCTGGTTACATTTACATGGGGAAATGTCAGTGAAATTGACGAAGAGTCCGGTATTTTTGCAATTAAGCCTTCCGGCGTGGATTATGATAAGCTGACGCCGGAGGATATGGTGCTGATGGATTTGAACGGCAACCGGGTGGAAGGGCGTTACAATCCTTCTTCCGATACGCCGACGCATCTGGAATTGTATAAGGCGTACCCGGAAATCGGGGGTATTGTACATACCCATTCTTCTTATGCTACAAGCTGGGCGCAGGCGGGCAGGGATATTCCCTGCTACGGCACCACGCACGCAGATTATATCTATGGGGAAGTACCCTGTTTACGGTGCCTGACGGAAGAAGAAATCGAAGAGGCGTATGAGAAAAACACAGGGCTTCTGATTGTCAATGAATTTAAACGGCTGGGAAAAGATGTGATGGCAGTGCCGGCGGTTTTGTGTAAAAATCATGGACCCTTTGCATGGGGCAAGAATGCCAATGATGCAGTGCATAATGCAGTCGTGTTAGAAGAAGTGGCTAAGATGGCTTACCGGGCGGAAACGATTAACCCAAGAATCCAGCCCGCGCCGCAAGAGCTGCAGGATAAGCACTACTACAGGAAACATGGCGCCAACGCATATTACGGGCAGGGAAAATAATGCCGCAAATGTTGACCATAACACGAAATTTTATGCTATAGTATAGTATGATGGATTCAATACAAGGAGGTTGGCAATGAATAAGTTAGAGTTGCAAAAAACGGCGAACGAAGTTCGTAAAGGTATCGTCACTGCGGTGTACAGCGCCCAGTCCGGGCATCCGGGCGGTTCACTTTCTGCGGCGGATATTTTTACTTATCTTTATTTTGAGGAAATGAATATCGACCCGAAGGAGCCTAAGAAAGAAGGCAGGGACCGTTTCGTACTGTCCAAAGGACATACGGCGCCAGGATTGTATTCTACGCTGGCAAACCGCGGTTATTTTCCGGTAGAAGATTTAAAGACCTTGCGGAAACTTGGCTCTAAGCTGCAGGGACATCCCTGTATGCAGGAAACGCCGGGCGTCGATATGTCTTCCGGCTCTCTTGGGCAGGGAATTTCAGCGGCAGTCGGCATGGCGCTGGCAGGAAAAATGGATAACAAAGATTACAGGGTCTATACCTTGCTTGGTGACGGCGAGATTCAGGAAGGACAGGTCTGGGAGGCGTCGATGTTTGCCGGACATAGGAAACTGGACAATCTGGTAGTCATCGTAGATAATAATGGATTACAGATTGACGGGAAAATAGACGACGTATGCTCACCCTACCCGATTGATAAGAAATTTGAAGCCTTTAATTTCCATGTGATTTCTATCGACGGACATGACTGGGAGCAGATAGACGCGGCATTTAAAGAAGCAAAGGCGACGAAAGGAATGCCTACGGCAATTATTTGCAAGACCATCAAAGGCAAAGGCGTATCCTTCATGGAAAACAATGCGGGATGGCATGGGAAAGCGCCGAATGAGGAAGAATATAAAATAGCGATGGCAGATTTGGAGAAAGTAGGTGAAACATTATGTCAGATGTAAAGAAAATTGCAACGAGAGAAAGTTATGGAAATGCGCTGGCAGAATGCGGAGCGGATTTTCCCAATCTGGTTGTGCTGGACGCAGACCTTGCAGGGGCTACTAAGACAGGCACTTTCCAGAAAAAATTTCCAGAACGTCATATCGACTGCGGGATTGCAGAATGTAATATGACGGGAATCGCAGCGGGGCTTGCGACTTGCGGTAAAATTCCGTTTATCAGCTCTTTCGCCATGTTCGCGGCTGGACGTAATTTTGAACAGGTGCGTAATTCCATCGGGTATCCGCATCTGAATGTGAAAATAGGCGCGACCCATGCGGGCATTACCGTCGGGGAAGACGGTGCAACCCATCAGTGTGACGAAGATGTGGCGCTGATGAGAACCATTCCGGGCATGACGGTAATCGTGCCTTCGGATGATATCGAAGCGAAAGCGGCGGTCAGGGCGGCGATAGAAAAAGAAGGTCCCGTTTATCTTAGATTCGGGCGTGCAGCGGTTCCGGTAATCAACGACGGACCTGATTATCATTTTGAAATCGGCAAAGGCGTCTTATTAAAAGAAAGAGAAGAAGAGTTGCTAAAAGACGGCAAAGGTGTTACAATCGTTGCTAGTGGCATCACCGTGTCGTCTGCTTTGGAAGCAGCTAAGATGTTAGAAGCGGACGGAATCTATGCGGAAGTTATCAATATTCATACGATAAAACCGTTGGACGAAGAGATGATTCTTGCATCCGCAAAGAAAACGCGTAAAGTGGTCACGGCGGAAGAGCATAGCGTTATCGGCGGACTTGGAAGCGCCGTATGCGACTGCCTGTCTGCAAAACTGCCTACGCGGGTTTTAAAAATCGGCATTATGGATGAGTTTGGTCAGTCTGGCAAAGCGGGAGAACTGCTTACCCATTACGGTCTGGACGGCGCGGGCATCTATGCAAAAGTCAAGACGTTTATGAACTAAGTAAGGAGTCTTTATGAAAAATTTATTGTCTCCATCCATTCTGGCGGCAGATTTCGGGATTTTAGGCGAACAGATTAGGAAAGTGGATAAGGCGGGTGCGGATTATATACATATCGACGTTATGGACGGTGTATTCGTACCATCGATTTCCTTTGGTATGCCCGTGATTTCAACGATTCGCTCTGTAACGAAGAAATTTTTCGATGTACATCTGATGATTGTGGAGCCGGAACGCTATCTTGAAGAATTTGCTAAATGCGGAGCGGATGGTATTACGTTTCATTTGGAAGCAACGAAAGATGCAGACGGAGTCATAGATAGAATCCACGCATTAGGCTGCCGGGCGGGTCTTTCTATTAAGCCGGAAACGCCGATAGAAGCAGTCAGACCCTATCTACCCAGATTGGAAATGCTGCTAGTCATGACCGTGGAACCCGGATTCGGCGGACAACAATATATTCCCGAATCCACGCAGCGCATCAGGGACGTCCGTAGAATGGCGGAGGAGTTAGGGCTTGATTTGGATATCCAGGTAGACGGCGGCATTGCAAGAGAAAAACTGCCAATCGTCCTGGAGGCTGGCGCGAATGTCATCGTAGCGGGGTCAGCGATTTTTCGTGGGGATATAGAGGAAAATGTGAGACGGTATCTGGAAGCATTACATGGATGAAATGATAAGGGATAGGGCGCAGGCGGAGGAGTCTGCGTCTTATTCCATCTTGAAGTGCGTCTGGCGGCACACGTTTCAGGCGACAATAGAACAGAAAGCAACAGGAGCACACATAATGAAAAAATTAGGACGCAACGACCCTTGCTGGTGCCACAGCGGGCGTAAGTACAAATCCTGCCATATGGCATTTGATGAAAAAATACAGGAATACGCACTGGCAGGACACATGGTTCCGAACCACGATATCATCAAGACCAAAGAGCAGATAGAAGGCATTAAGGAAAGCAGTAAAATCAACATTGCGGTATTGGATTATGTGGCGGAAAATATTTGTATCGGTATGAGCACGGAGGAAATCGACCGCCTCGTGCATGAGAAAACCGTGCGGATGGGCGGAATCCCGGCGCCCCTTGGTTATGACGGATTCCCCAAAAGCGTATGCACTTCCATAAACGCCCAGGTCTGTCATGGCATTCCGTCCAAAAAGGACATTTTGAAAAGCGGCGATATTGTCAACGTAGATGTATCTACGGTTTACCGTGGATATTTTTCCGATTCTTCCAGAATGTTTATGTTGGGCGATGTGGCACCGGAAACGAAGAAGCTGGTGGAAACGGCGCATCAGTGCATCGAGATTGGGCTGGAACAAGTCAGACCGTGGAATTTTCTAGGCGATATGGCACAGGCGATAAATGATTATGCCAAAGAAAACGGTTATTCCATCGTGCAGGAGATCGGCGGTCACGGCGTCGGACTGGAGTTTCATGAGGAACCTTTTGTGAGTTATGTGACGACGAAGGGGACGGAAATGCTTATGGTTCCGGGCATGGTGTTTACGATAGAGCCGATGGTCAATATGGGCAAGCCGGATATCTATATCGACGATGGAAACGGCTGGACTGTTTATACCGAGGACGGACTTCCTTCCGCACAATGGGAAGTTACGGTTGCGGTTACTGAGGAAGGGCACGAAGTACTGACGTGGTAACTGCTTTCAAATTTTTTCCTATGGAAATAGAAAGGTTTTGACAACTGGAAAGCCAAGAAACATCGAATGCAGCGGTGTTTTTAGGCTTTCTTTTTTTAAATGATTGTGAAAATTGCCGATATTGCATTTGAAATATAAATGTGATATCGTAATTTCATCTTGTAGGAAGGATAGCATTTCTTTACAAGTACGTGAAATATTGTGAAATATATTTTATCATCGAGCCTGCCTGTTTTTTAAAATCATCTATCTAATGATTTCGCATCTTGCGGAATCATCCGGCGTTTCGCCATGATTCAAATGATTTGCGATGTACGGCGTGTCCGTAAAAAAAGAAAGTGCGCGGGGGAACGCGCGGAAAGGAGCACTATGAAAGAATTTATGACAAAAGTGTCAGATTATATCAGCGAGAGGAGGAACGACCCGGAAAAGGGCGGAAATATGATGATTTTTTATATGCTGGGCGTGGTAATTCTGGTAATCATTATCTTGTGCCTGCTCCTGCTCTGGCGAAGAAATGCAAGTGAAAAAAAGCAGGAATTGTCAGTTGAAACCTATGAAGGTACAATGGAAACGGCGCTTTCGGGACCTTCGGCAGAGGAAATAAAGAAAATCGAGGAAGCAGAGGAAGCGCTCAGGCAGCAATATCAGACCAACATAGAATATTTAAATGAAAAAATAGAAGAACTACTGGCTTCCCTGACAGAAATCAGAAATACTTTAGAAGAAACGGTAGTTATCCAGGAGGAAGCCGATACCGGACTACAGGAGCAGATTGATGAAATCATGCGGAATCTGAACGCATTGCTCGTGCAGTTGCAAGGCACGCAGAGCAGTCTGTATGATTTGACGGATGTGGTAAATGTCCTGAGAGAGCAGACACTGCAGATGATACAGGAAGGTTTTGCCGAAGTGGAACAGCAGATGCAGCAGGTTAATGCCAGCATTTCAGATATCTATAAGAAAATAGCGGCGTTAGAAACGAAAGATAAAGAGCTGCTGCTAAAAATCAAGAAAATCGAGGGCAGCCTGAAAGTGTCCATTGAGCAGAATCTGGAAGAGATTATGAACCGGTTTCTGGAAATGGCAAAGCAGATGGAATTACTAATGGCACAGATTGAAAACGCCCAGACACAAATTGATGACGCCAGAACCCAGATAAACGATATGGAAGAGCAGCTTGGCGATACGCAGACACAAGTGGGTGATACCCAGACCCAGATAGACGATATGCGAAAACAGATCGAACAGATGCAGCAACAAATCGAAAGCCTGACGGCATGGGTGCAAAGCAGGGAAGGGCAGCTGTTACACTATCGTTATGAGGAAGATACAAACACGCTGAAACTGCTGCCGGATGGAGAAGAGGCGCCGTGACAAGTTAAAACATAATAGGTGTGTAGGCATTTCCTATTTTATTGACATAAAAGTTGGTTTTGCATATAATAATATATAAAAGGGAAAGCGTGCTTTCCCAGTGGGCTAACACTTAAATCTGATATGCTTGTCAATCATATGATTGACCGTTGGCGGACAACACTAAAAACCGATAGATTTACCAGCTTTTTAAGTTGGTCGTTGGCAGACAACACTAAAATTAGCCACAAAGAGAGGGTATATAGCACAGTGGTGTTATTGCTCTCTCTTTAAATTTTATGGAGGATTATAAACGGGGTTATGAAATTTACCAAAGAAGATGCAAGAAGAAGGATATTGAATTGTGCAAAGCTGTATCAACAGAAACTTCGGAATAAGAAACTGATAATTATTTATCGTGAAAGACAGGATAATACAATTCGTTATATAGAAGTAGCATTCTATGAAAGAAACTATCAGCATTTGACAGGTATAGAATTAACGGGAAAGGATGGAAGTGTACTTCTTAATCAATCAATAAATTTTTATAGAAAATGCATAGAGAATAAATTAGGACTGGAAGAGTTTCGTTTTAAACAGGATGGCACAACTCAGTTAAAATTATCTGCATTACCTGCACTGATGGAGGTAACGAAAATAACCAAAATTGTCGGTGATTATAATAATACTCGACCATATCTTTTGGTAGATAAAGTTATGGGAGGAGTAAATTTCTGTCTTGGTTTGAGTAAAGAAGATAATATATATGTTCCATCTTCGGCATTACTTGAAGATATAAAAAAATTGACAACTGCGCCATCTCAAGTTTTAGCAATTTTGGAAAAAGATGTGAGTGAGGATACATATTCTACTGTAAAGCATGTTGCCAAAGGATTAAACCTTCATCATGTTACAATGCCAGATGAAATTAGAAATATGATTACTTTGGAAAACTATGTGTATAAGGGAAAATAAGCAACCTTATTAATTTTAGTAAAGAGATTCAATCAAACTATAAGCTCCAGCGGCATTTGACAAGATGATTTCTTTATGATAGGCTAACACTATATAGCATTCTATAAGAGAAAAAGAGAAAAGCCGGTATCCTAAGATAAGAGGGCGGCTTTTTGTCTTATCTTTCAGATTCGGAAAGAAAGAGGAAGAAAAGTTATGGACAGGAAAAAGTATTATATCACGACAGCGATTGCCTATACATCGGGAAAGCCGCATATCGGCAACAGTTATGAAATTGTATTAGCGGACAGTATCGCCCGGTTTAAGAGAAAAGACGGTTATGATGTGTTTTTCCAGACAGGAACCGATGAGCACGGGCAGAAAATCGAGTTAAAAGCGCAGGAAGCAGGCGTTACGCCCAAGGAATTTGTGGACAATGTGGCGGGGCAGATTCGCTCTATCTGCGACGCGCTGAATACTTCCTATGATAAATTCATCCGTACGACGGACGAGTATCATGAGAAACAGGTGCAGAAAATTTTTAAGAAATTATACGAGCAGGGGGATATTTATAAAGGCGCGTATGAAGGACTCTATTGTACGCCCTGTGAGTCTTTCTGGACGGAATCCCAGCTGGTGGACGGCAAATGTCCCGACTGCGGCAGGGAAGTCAGACCCGCCAAGGAAGAAGCTTATTTCTTCAAGATGAGCAAATATGCGGATAAACTGATTGCGCATATTAATGAGCACCCCGAATTTATCCAGCCGGTGTCCCGTAAGAATGAAATGATGAACAATTTCCTGCTGCCCGGTTTACAGGATTTGTGTGTATCCAGGAC
Organism: Blautia sp.; assembly: GCA_023664455.1. Taxonomy (GTDB): domain Bacteria; phylum Bacillota; class Clostridia; order Lachnospirales; family Lachnospiraceae; genus UBA3282. Next base: position 33,824 of record JAMPFM010000001.1, on the reverse strand, counting down.
CTCTTTTAAATGGGGGATTCCGGTAGATTTTGACTCGAAACATGTGGTTTATGTATGGCTGGACGCACTGTCCAATTATATTACGGGTATCGGTTATGATGCAGACGGCAACTGTACAAAGCAGTATGGGAAACTCTGGCCGGCGGATTTGCATCTGATTGGCAAAGATATCATTCGTTTCCATACAATTTACTGGCCCATCTTTCTGATGGCATTGGGGGAGCCGCTTCCGAAACAGATTTTCGGGCATCCCTGGCTGCTGCAGGGGGACGGCAAGATGAGCAAGTCCAAAGGAAATGTTATTTATGCGGAGGATTTGATTGATTTCTTCGGGGTGGACGCGGTTCGTTATTTTGTGCTTCACGAGATGCCTTTTGAAAACGACGGTGTTATCACCTGGGATTTGATGGTGGAAAGACTCAATTCCGACCTTGCCAATACGCTTGGAAATTTAGTCAACAGAACCATTTCCATGAGCAATAAATATTTCGGCGGCGTGGTAGAGAATAAGAATATGCAGACGGCGCCGGAAGCAGTGGATACCGATCTGTGGAATGTGCTGACAGACACTTATGCGAAAGTCTGTAAAAAAATGGACGATTTGCGGGTGGCGGATGCGATAACGGAAATTTTTGTATTGTTCAAACGCTGCAATAAATATATTGACGAGACGATGCCCTGGGCGCTTGCAAAGGAAGAAGATAAAAAAGACAGGCTTGCGGCCGTTTTGTATAATTTGTTAAACGGGATTCTGGTAGGCGCAAGTCTGTTAGAGCCTTTTATGCCGGAAACCGCAGAAAAGATAGCGAAGCAGATTCAGGCGCCGCTTGTGGATTTTGCAATCTTAAAAGAATGTGCCGATAAGCAGGATACCCGGAAAGCTTCCAGCCTGTATCCGTCAGGGAATAAAGTAATCGAAACGCCGGAAATTCTTTTTGCCCGCCGGGATTTAAAGGAAGTCATGGAAAGCGTGGAAGAGATGTTTGCCAAAAGAAATGCCGCAGAAGGCGCTGCCAATGCCCAGACCGCTTCGGATAAAGGGGCAGGGGAAGCAGAAGAGGGAAGCTTCATGGACATGGAAGCGAAAGAAATCATTACCTATGAGGATTTTGATAAATGCCAGTTCCAGGTCGGTGAAATTCTGGAATGCACAGAAGTGCCGAAATCCAGGAAACTGCTTTGTTTCAAAGTGCGCGTCGGTTCCAGTATCAGACAGATCCTATCGGGCATCAAACAGTACTACAAAGCAGAGGAAATGGTCGGGAAAAAGGTCATGGTACTGGTCAATTTACAGCCGCGGGAAATCGCCGGCATGAAGTCGGAAGGAATGCTGCTCTGCGCCGAAGATGCGGACGGTAATCTGGCATTGATGACGCCAGAGCGGGATATGCCCGCGGGCGCTGAAATCTGTTAGGGATAAAGAGGGAAAGCTTATGGTACGCAAAGAAGAATTTTATTTTGATTCAAGAGACCGGGAAAATAAAATACATGCGATAAAGTGGATACCGGATGTGGAAAAACCGGTATGCATTTTCCAGATTATTCACGGAATGGCGGAATATATCGATAGATATGATGAATTTGCCAGATTTTTAGCAGAAAAAGGGATTCTGGTAGTAGGGGAAGACCATCTCGGACATGGGAAATCCGTGCCAAAAGGCGCACCTTACGGCTACTTTTGCGAACAGGACGCCGCCAATGTACTTGTCAGGGATGTGCACCGTCTGAAAAAAATCATGCAGGAACAGTATCCGGGCGTTTTGTATCTGATTCTCGGACATAGCATGGGTTCCTTTATTCTGAGAAACTATCTTTTCCGCTATGGGAGCGGCATTAACGGAGCAGTCATCGTGGGGACCGGTATGCAGCCTAAGGGCACGGTTCTGGCGGCGAAAACGATTACGGCTGTCCAGAAACTTTTCTGCGGGGGTAAGCATGTCGGGAAGTTTATAGATAAACTGGCTTTTGGGAATTATAATCAGAAATTTAAACCGGCTAGAACGGCGTTTGACTGGCTTTCCAGGGAAGAAGCCAATGTAGATAACTATATTGCCGATTCGCTCTGCGGTTTTGTGTTTACGTTAAATGGATTTGCCGCATTGTTCCAGTTGATTTATAACCTGCACGATAAGAAGAATGTGGAAAGTATGCCAAAGGAACTTCCGATTATGATGATTGCCGGAGCCGACGACCCGGTGGGGGATTATGGCAAGGGCGTGGAAAAAGTTTACCAATCCTATCTGGACTGCGGGATGCAGAATGTCCAGATGAAGCTGTATGAGAAGGATAGGCATGAATTGTTGAATGAGACGGACAGAGAGCGGGTGTATGAGGATATTTACCGGTGGATTTTGCAGAGAGTCTGATGCGGGTGAAAGGAGTCTGAATCATGATGAAAAAAGTAATAGGATTTTTGACCGTGCTGCTGATGTTTGGTTTGTGCGGCAGTAGTGCGGTTGCTGCGGATACGAAAGATACGGTAGTCGTATTGGGCGCGGATTTGTCTGCGGAGCAGCGCGCGACAGTGCTTAACTTAATGGGACTGACGGAAGAAGGACTGGCGGATTGTACGGTGCTTTATATTACGAATGAAACGGAGCATGAATATCTGGACGCCTATCTGGATACGTCGGTAATCGGAAGCAGGTCGTTGTCCAGCGTGAAACTGACGAAAGCGTCAGAGGGCAGCGGCATCGTCGTGACAACCCAGAATATTAATTACTGCACGACGGGAATGTACCGCAATGCGCTGATGACGGCAGGAATGAAAGATACAGAAGTGCTGGTGGTGGCGCCGACGCCGATTTCAGGAACGGCGGGACTCATCGGGGCGTTGAAAGCGTATGAAGTAATATCCGCAGCGCCGGTGTCGGATACCGTGCTGGATACGGCGTTAGACGAGCTGATTACGACAGGGGAACTGGCGGATAGTATTCAGGGCGACGTCAGCCCGGAAGAAGTGGAAGCGCTGATGGCATGGCTGAAAGGCAAGATTGCAAGCGGCGAGCTGGATACCGGGGATGAAGAAAGCGTGAGGGAAATTCTGGAAGAAGGGGAGCAGAGCTTCGGCGTCACGCTGACGGAAGAGGAAAAACAGCAGATTATCGCATTGCTGAAAAAACTGGATTCCCTCGGATTAGATGCGGATTATCTGATAGAACAGGCCCAGAAACTCTATGAGAAATACGGTCTGAACCTGGTGGAAAATGCCAACGAGGCGATTAACGAGGCGGTAGGAAACGCTGTGACGACTGCGATAAAAAACTTTTTCCAGAATATCAAAAATTCCGTCGTAGATTTTTTCCAAAATTTATTTTCCTAAGGGCATTCCGGTGAAAAGCCGGAATGTTTTTTTCCCGTTCTGCTTATACTAAGACAAGACAGGTTGAAATATCTGAGATTTTTTAACCATGAATTGATGTAGAAAATTGTGCAGAAAAGGGGAAAATTATGAAAATTGCATTTTTTAGTACAAAGCCTTATGATAAGATATGGTTTGAACCTATGGGAAAGGATTATGGGTTTACCATCCGTTTTTTTGAAGTGCCTTTTAGTGAGGAAACGATTTACCTTGCGAAAGATTATGATGCGATATGCGTCTTTGTGAACGACTATATTACGGCGGATATGATTGACAAGCTTTATGAGATGAAGGTAAAGGCGATTCTCTTGCGAAGCGCGGGATTCAATCATGTGGACGTGAAGGCGGCGGAAGATAAGATACTGGTACTGCGGGTGCCCAGCTATTCGCCGGAAGCGGTGGCTGAATTTGCAATCGGCATGGTTCTGACCGTCAACAGGCGTATTCATAAAGCCTATAATAGGACAAGGGACTTCAATATGAGTCTGAATGGGCTGATGGGTGTGGATTTATATCATAAGACAGCCGGAATCATCGGAACCGGTAAAATCGGACAGGCAATGATTAGAATCTGTAACGGGTTTGGAATGCAGGTACTGGCATACGATCCGTACCCGAATCCGAAACTGGAAGCGGACTATGTGGAGCCGGAAGAACTATTTGAGAAATCAGACGTTATCTCATTGCATTGCCCGCTTACGTCTGGGACGAGGCATATCATCAATCGGGAATCGATAGGACGGATGAAGGACGGCGTTTATCTGGTCAATACTTCCAGAGGCAGCCTTATCGATACCGATGCGCTGATAGAAGGTCTGGTACAAGGAAAATTCGGCGGGGTAGGTCTGGATGTTTATGAGGAAGAAGAGGGAATTTTTTATGAGGATAAATCCAATGAGATTATGCAGGATGAAAATCTGGCGAGGCTTATGACATTTCCAAATGTGCTGATTACTTCCCATATGGGCTTTTTTACGAAAGAAGCCATGCAGGCGATTGCGATAGAGACTTTAGAAAATGCTTATGCATTAGAAAATGGACTACCGCTTGTAAATCGAACGGAAATACGTTAGAATAGAAATAGAGGATTTTTTTGGATACAAAATTTGAGATAGGATACTGTTTAGACATGAGGCAGCGGGAAAATGGGGGAATGGAAATGCTGAAGTCTTTTTACCAAATCAGGAGCGCCTATCAGGACGAATGGGACGACGCAATGGCATTGGCATGGAAAACTTTTTTGCAGTTTGAAGCGGATGATTATACGATGGAGGGCGTCAGGAATTTTGAAGATTTTATTACGGATACGGCGTTGCACAGGATGTTTATCATGGGCGCTTATCAGATGTTTGTAGCGTTGGATGATAGACGGATTGTAGGTATGATTACGTTGCGGAGCTGCTCCCATATATCCCTGCTTTTCGTGGACGGAAAGTATCACAGACAGGGAATCGGGAGGGCTTTAGTTGAATATCTGAGAGAATACCTGCTATCGGAAACCGCCGTCAATAAAGTGACGGTGAACGCCGCCCCCTATGGAGTCGGTTTTTACCATAAGATAGGGTTTAAGGATATCAGCCGCGAGGAAGAAAAAGACGGAATCAAATACACCCCGATGGAATTTGTGCTGTAAGAATGGGAGAATATTAGTATGGAATATATTAAGAGCAAAGATATTTTTATATTGATGAGAGAGACTCTGAGGCTGATTCATCCAAGACTGATGGATCATGGCTCCCGTGTGGCATATATGGTCTGCAAGATGTTAGAGGATAAAGGCGGTTATGAGGAGTTTGAGCTGGCGGATATCGCGATGGTGGCGACGCTTCATGATATCGGCGCGTATAAGACGGAAGCCGGGGTATTGAATGATATGCTGCGGTATGAGTCCAGGGACAGCCGGGCGCATACGATTTACGGATACTTGTTTTTTAAGTATCTGTCGCCGGTGGAAGACCTGGCGAAGGTGATTATGTACCATCATACAGATTATGAGCAGCTTAGAAAAGTGGATTATGCTTATAAAGACTTGGCGGCGTACATCAATATTGCGGAGCGGATGGATATCTACCATACGGCGATGGGCAGCCAGTTCAATATGCAGATGTTCCATAAACAGGCGGGCATCAAACTTTCTGACGAAGGACTGGATTTGTTCTATCAGACGGCGAAAAAGAACGATATTTTTACCAAGCTGAAAACCGGGGAATATAAAGAGGAATTGGAAGGTATCATAGACTATATGATATTTTCCAATGAAGATAAAAAGAAGTTTCTGGAAATGCTTATGTACTGCACGGGCTTCCGTAATGAGTCGCTTGTTATTGATACGACGACGACGGTATGTATCTGTGATGAGCTGGCAAACAGGCTGATGCTGACAGCGGATGAGAAGGAAAAACTATATTACGGCGCGCTGCTCCATGACCTTGGAATGCTGGCGATTCCCAAGGAAATCGTGGAAGCTCCCAGAGTATTAAACTCAGAGGAAATCAAGATGCTGAGAAAACATGTGGCGGTGACGGAAAAAGTTCTGGGCAACCGGATGAGGGACGACATCGTGGCGATTGCCACAGGGCATCATGAGCGTGGAGATGGCAGCGGTTATCCCAAGAAATTAAAGAATTATCAGATGACGCAGGAACAGAGAATCTTACAGGTGGCGGACGCCGTCACCGGTATGACGAATAAAAGAAGTTACAGGGACGCTTTGCCGAAAGAGAAAGTCGTCAGTATCCTGGAAGAAGAATCTGCCAAGGGTCGTCTGAATAAACAGGTTGTCAGTATTTTTATTACATATTATGATACGATTATGCAGAGCGTGCAGACGGAATCCGCGGAAATCATGAAAATGTATCAGACTTTAAATTCCCAGTATGAGCAGGTGAGCAAGCGGTTCAGGATATAAAAACGGCATAAAATTCCTATTTTAAAAATTTTTTATGAAAGTTTGTCAATTTATGTAGCTTTTTTCATTCATTATGCAGTATAATAGAGTTAGACTGGAGAAAGGATTCTTATGGACAGATTTTTTGCACTGGATAGTCCGCTTATGCGTATCCTGAACAGGGTAGCGGATTTAATGATTCTGAATTTTTTGATGATAATCTGTTGTATTCCGGTGATTACGGCAGGCGCCGCCTTTACAGGAATGTACTATGTGCTTATGAAAGTGGCGCGGGGGGAAGAGGGTTATCTGGTAGCAGGATTTTTTAAATCTTTCAGGCAGAATTTTAAGCAGGCTACGATATTGTGGCTGCTGATACTTCTTTTTATAGTGGTATGCATCGGGGATGTTCTGGTTTTTAAATATTCGGCCATAGAGTTTCCGAAATTTTTACAGGTCATTATGGCAGCGATAGCTATCCTGGTGACTATGGTAGCGGTATATGTATTTCCTGTTCTGGCAAGATTTGATAATACGACGAGGAATATTCTCAGAAATGCTTTTTTCATGTCGGTTATGAACCTGCCGAAAACGATTTTGATAGTTTTGTTATTGTGTTCGCCGGTGGTTATTTTAGCGCTTTCACCGCGTTCACTGGTTTTGGTGCTTATGTTTGGTATCTCGTTGCCGGCATATGCCTCAGCATATTTTTTTAGTGGAATTTTCAAACGATTTGAGCCGGAAGAAGAGGTTGAAGCGTCAGATTATGAATTTTCCATAAATACAGACGAGGGAAATGAGGAAAAGAATGAATAATCAAACGAAATCAATCGTGTTCCAATGGCTTACGCCGATGGCGGCGTTGATTATGATTCTGGCAATTATGATGTATAACTTTTCCACTAAAAGCAGGGTGTCTGCGACTAATACAGTGACCAGGAATATGTCAACGACAGCGCAGACAAGCGTCTATGGGTTTGAGGAAGAACTGAAACTGCTTCAGCAGGTAGGTCTGCCGATTGCCGCCCTGCTGGATAAGGAAACGCGTATGGACAGCGCGCGTGCTGCCGATTTGGCGCAGGTGGCGTTGAAATATTCGGGCGCGTATTATGTCTGCACCTGCGATGCAAACGGAAACGGAATTGATAATACAGGGAAAAAGATTTCCGTGCCGGCGGAGCATTTAGAAACGGTACAGGAAGCGCAGGAAGTAAATTATCTGTATACTGCGAATGATGAAATGGAAGGGGAAGGCGCTGTAATTGCAGTCATACCGATTGGCGAAGAAGAGGTATCCGATCACCTTTTACTGTTCTATTCCCTCGACAATTTTGAATCCATTATCAAAAAAGGCGATTTTGCAGTGTGGAATATCGTGACGCTGATTGACGAGATGGGAAATATTATTTTTACCTCTGGTGAAGAGAAGGCATGGGCAGTGGGCGATAATTTATTTGACACACTGAAAGCCAAAAACAGCAATGCAATTACGAAGATGAAACGGGGAATTACTTCCGGTTCCAGCTCTTTGGTAACTGTCCAGATGGGGGATGCGGAGAATGCGCTTGTTTATGTGCCGGTGGAAACCAATGACTGGACGTTAGTCGTGGGCGTCACCCAGGCATACATAGACAGATTGGTAGTGCAGCAGTATAAGAGTTTCCAGGATATGTTATATCAGATGCTGCTGATTATCATACTCTTCCTCTGCATTATCATAGGTATCAATATCGTAGGGAAGCTGTACGGAGCCAGAAAACAGAAACAACTGGAAGTCAAGGCGGATACCGACCTTCTGACCGGATTGAACAACAAACTTGCCACGGAGCGTAAAATTAAAGAATATATCGCACATAATCCGGGCACCCAGTCCATGATGTTTATTCTGGATATTGATAATTTCAAAAAGATTAACGATACGATGGGACATGCGTTTGGCGATGTGGTACTTAGGACACTGGGGCATACTATTGGCGCACTGTTCCGCTCTACAGACATTATCGGACGTGCCGGAGGCGATGAATTTATCCTTTTCATAAAAGATATACAGTCGCCGGATATCGTTAGAAAAGAAGCGCGGAAAGTAGAAGAATTTTTCAAGGATTTTAAAGCCGGGGAATATACGAAATATTCCGCAACGGCAAGTATCGGCGTTGCAATCTATCCTCAGGAGGGCGCGGATTTTGAGAGCATTTATAAAGCCGCAGACCAGGCGCTTTATAAGGCGAAGAAGAGGGGGAAGAATCAGCTCGCGTTCTACAAAGACGAGTGGGCGGGCGATACAGTGCAGAATGATGAATCAGAACAGGATAATAAGGCGGAATAAGCTTTTGGGCAAGTTGCCTAAGAAACGTAAGTTTTCTTGGGCAACTTGTCAATTATAGGAAAAGATGTTAGTGAAAGTAAGCAATTTTTACAATGAAATACGAAATATTTGTGAAATTCGAGTATAGAAAAGGCGTGGAAAGTCCGTTATACTAAACTAAGCTTGATTATTTGGAAAATAATCAAAAAATAAATAATATTAAAATCATTTAGGAGGCAAAACGCATGGCAAGTTTATCATTAAAAAACGTCTGCAAAGTATATTCTAATGGATTTGAAGCAGTAAAAGATTTTAATCTTGAAATTGCAGACCAGGAATTTATTATTTTCGTAGGACCTTCAGGCTGTGGTAAATCTACAACACTTCGTATGATTGCAGGTCTTGAAGATATTTCTTCCGGTGAGTTGAGAATCGGCGACAGAGTTGTTAACGATGTAGAACCTAAGGACAGAGATATCGCGATGGTATTCCAGAACTACGCTCTGTATCCTCACATGACAGTATATGACAATATGGCATTTGGTCTGAAACTGAGAAAAGTACCGAAAGATGAAATTGATAAAATGGTAAAAGAAGCAGCAAAAATCCTTGACCTGACTCCTCTTCTGGAGCGTAAACCGAAGGCTCTTTCCGGTGGTCAGAGACAGCGTGTTGCTATGGGACGTGCGATTGTTCGTAATCCTAAGGTTTTCCTTATGGATGAGCCTCTTTCCAACCTGGATGCAAAACTCCGTGTACAGATGCGTGTTGAGATTTCCAAACTGCATCAGAGACTGGGCACCACAATTATCTATGTAACACATGACCAGACAGAGGCTATGACACTTGGTACGAGAATCGTTGTTATGAAAGATGGTGTTATCCAGCAGGTAGATACGCCCCAGAACTTATATCAGAAACCGCAGAACCTGTTCGTTGCAGGATTCATGGGATCTCCGCAGATGAACTTCTTAGACGCAGTTGTTGAAGTAAACGGCGATACTGCAAGCTTAAAGGTAGCTGGCGGCAGCATTCCGCTTCCGGCAGACAAATCCAAGAAAATCATCGCTGGCGGCTATGCAGGCAAGACAGTTACATTCGGTATCCGTCCAGAAGACGTATATGATTCACCGGAATTTGTTAACTCTGCAAAATGTGTATTTGAATCTACCATCAAAGTATATGAATTGCTTGGTGCAGAAGTTTACTTATACTTTGACCTTGCAGAATTCCCGATTACGGCGAGAGTAGATTCCCGCACGACAGCAAGACCGGGCGATAAAGTTAAATTTGCTTTTGACGTTGAGAAGATTCATGTATTTGATAAAGAAACAGAGCAGATTATTACGAACTAGGCGCAATGATTTACGAAGGGGATGCGGGGCATCCCCTTTTTTTAACCTATGGAACGAAGCATGGAACCATTGAGAGTATGTACTCAAAATAAGAGTGAAAGGCAGGTTTGGACATGATTTCCAGCCAGGTGATAAAGACTAGTATAGAAGAATTAAAGGTCATTTCCAAAATTGATTTATGCGTATTCGATTTGGAAGGAAAGGTGGTTGCTTCTACATTTCAGCCAGAGGATATTTCCGTTGAGCTGATTGATGCATTTGCAAATTCCCCGGCGGACAGCCAGGTAATAGGCATACATCATCTAATGAAAATATTTGACGAAGGCGATTTATTGTTTGTATTGGATGCAAAAGGAAACAGTGAAGATACTTATATGATTGGAAAGATTGCTGTCAGTCAGCTGCAGAATCTTATTATTGCTTATAAGGAAAAATTTGACAGGAACAATTTTTTCCAGAATCTACTGTTAGACAATCTGCTTCTGGTGGATATTTATAACCGTGCCAAGAAGCTGCATATCGATGTTGCCGTGCCAAGAGCCATCATTCTGGTGGAAACGGCACAGGGCAAAGACCCTGCAGCGTCCGAGCTGTTAAACGGTATGTTTTCTCCGCAGACGGGGGATTATGTTACAGCAGTGGATGAAAATAACGTTATCCTGATAAAAACCGTGAACTCTGAGAATGATTATGAAGAGTTAGGGCGGGTGGCGGATACGATTGTCGATATGATGAGCATGGAGGCAATGATGAATGTCCGGGTAGCTTACGGAACGATTGTAGGAGAACTAAAGGAAGTATCCCGTTCTTATAAAGAGGCTAAGATGGCGCTGGATGTAGGTAAGATTTTCTATGAAGAAAAGAAAGTAACGGCCTACAGTAAATTAGGAATCGGCAGATTGATTTATCAGCTGCCGGCGAATCTTTGCCGTATTTTCATCGATGAAATTTTTGATTCCAATGTACCGGACGATTTGGACGAGGAAACCTTAACGACGATTAATAAATTTTTTGAGAATAATCTGAATGTGTCGGAGACTTCCAGGCAGTTGTTTGTCCATAGAAATACATTGGTCTATCGTATCGAGAAACTGGAAAAGAGTACAGGACTGGATATCCGGACATTTGACGACGCGCTGACTTTTAAAATCGCGTTGATGGTAGTCAGCTATATGAGATATCTGGATTCGTTGGAATATTGAGTTCGTTTTTTTGTGAGTTTAAAGAAGCTGCTGAATAGAAAAGTTAAATTGAGGATTTTGTAGAGTTTGTTCTTACAAAATCCTTTTTACTTTTGAAGATATTGTATTTGAGTGTGGAATTTGACTAGTGGTTGTGATAGAATTGGATAAGGTAATGAAAGCGGAAAGAAAAATGGTGTAAATGAATATTTTTTATAAACAAAAGTAATTGGAGGAACATTATGGCTAAAATGAATAAGAGTGAAGAAGCTACTAAAGGGTTAGTTGCAGCTAAGTTAAGTGCAATAGATGGGCATCCTTCAAGTCAAAATATTAAAGTTAATGGAATTACCTGGTTTAAAGAAGATAGCTACAAAGGTACAGAATATGATTGGCTGAGTGCTGTTTTTTCAAAGGCATCAAAAAAGCAAACACTCAAAAGTAAGGGGACACCTGACTATATAATCGTTAAAGAAAAGTCAAATGTAATAATAGTGATTGAATGCAAAGGAAATGTAGCTAATCAAACAAATCTTCCGGATGTTAAAGAATATAAGACACATGGGTATGGTTCGTCAGAAGAAACAGAAAACTATGCTGTGAATGGTGCATTATGGTATGCTTCATTTTTAAGTGATAACTATGATGTTGTGGCAATAGGGATTTCCGGCCAACCACTTCAGGAATGCAAAGTCACTTCATTTGTGTGGCCCAGGGGAGGAAATATTACTGATATAGAGTTATTGGAAGATACTTATTTAGATAAAGCAACATTGTCGATTACTCAATATGGAAATGATATAGAAATTGCATTGAACCGTTATGCACAGACAGAGGAAGCGGTTCGAACAATCTTAAGAAGATATACTTTGGGATGTGCTAATTTTTTGAGGCAGAACGGTATTGAGGATAATTCGAAAGCAGGTTTTGTTTCTGCAATTGTTTTAGGATTGACTAATCCAGAGTCAAAATTGTACATTGATACAAAAAATGCGATAGAAAAAAAGTACGCATCGAAAGCAAAAAGAATGATTTCTGATCCAATAGGAAAAAACGCAGTAAAATTATTGAAAGATTCATTATATGGGTCAGGAAATGTTTATGATGCTGATTATATTAAGGGAATATGGGATATAGATGAGATTCCGCGTGGAAAGAGAACTGCATTAATTAAGTTTTACGATAGTTTACTTTCAAAGGATGAATTGGTGCAGGCTCCTAAGGGGAAAAATAAGTTATTTAGTGATGGCGATACAGTTCTTTCTTGTTGCATCTATTCTTTATATGAGAATGTTATTGCTATTATAGAAAATTATCGTGGTATTGATGTAATGGGTGAGTTCTATACTACTTTTCTACGATTTACTAAAGGTAATGCGAAGGAAAAAGGAATTGTTTTGACACCAAAGCATATTACGGAGTTGTTTTGTGATATTGCGGAGTTTTATTCTGACAGCAAATTTAGCGAGCATACGAAAATTATAGATATTTGTTGTGGTACAGGAGCTTTTTTGATTACTTCGCTTGCAAGAATAAAAAAGAATATTAGCGTTGAGCGCATAAGTGAAGAAGAAAAAAATAAAAAATATAAAATGGCAAGAGAAAACAGCTTGATTGGTGTTGAAAGAGATGCCTCAATGTATGCATTGGCATATGCGAATATGAGATTTCATGGCGATGGAAAATCAAATCTATTTAATTGTTCTTCCCTTTTGATAGATTCCTATGCACCTGTGGATGATAGTGGAAAAACTTATGTAGAAGATAAAAAAATACCATTACACGAAGCTTTAAAAAGCTTTGGAGATATTGACATAGGTATGATTAATCCACCGTATTCGCTTAATAAAAAGGATGATTCCTCTACGCAAGAATATGCGATTGTTCAAGAAATTAATGAATATTATGATAGAAATAAGAAGCTGAAGAAAAAAATAAAAGAAATAAGAAATAAGAATGGGAACATAGAAGATATAAAAAATCAAACGAGCGCTATCAATAAAGAAATAAAAAGTAATATAGCTAGGATACAAGAATTAGAAGATGAATTTACGAAGAGCGGAATGCGAGAGGTTGTTATTCAAAAGGGGCAAGATGAATTAGATTTTATTGCATCAATGTTACATTATATTAAAATTGGTGGGATTGGAATAGCTATAGTGCCTATGTCTTGTGCAGGAAATAGTGGTTCAAAATTGAGAGCTGAGTTGTTAAAATATCATACTTTATTAGCATGTATGACGATGCCTACACAACTTTTCTTTGATTCCCATGTAGGAGCGGTTACATGTATTATGGTATTTAAAGCACATATTCCGCATGATGATAACAAGTCAGTTTTCTTTGGAAGATGGATAGAAGACGGATATAAGGTTATTCCACATAATGGAAGAAAGGATACTGGGGTATGGAATGCAATCCGCAAGGAGTGGATTGGACAAATTGATGGTATGTCCAAGCCTAATGATACCATATGGCTACGAAAAAGGATCAAACCTACAGATGAAGCTCTTCCAGAAGCATATATAAAAACAGATTACTCTAAGTTAACAGATAGTGATTTTGAAAGTACTTTAAAAAAATATGCCTTGTACAAATATATGGATGAAAATGGTATGTTAGAGGAGTAAATATGATTGATTACAAAAAGTGGAAACCGTTTAAGATCAATGATATTTTTGAGGTTATAAGTGGTAAAGGAATAACAAAAAAAGAAATTGATGATCATCAAGGCGAATTGCCTGCTGTGCAAAGTGGAGAAAAGAATAATGGCATAATTGGATATATTGACCAAGAATACTGTGAAAAAATGAAGTATATATATTCTACAGAGGCTTGTTTGACAGTAGCGCGTACAGGCTCTGCAGGATATGTTACATTTCAACCACAAGGATGTTGTGTCGGTGATTCTGCTAAAATTCTTAAACCTAGAGATGCCATTAGCACAGAAGTTTTTTTGTTTTTTAGAACATTATTAATGGCAAATAAATATCGTTATACATATGCTAGGAAGGTAACGGAGGATAATTATAAAGATGAGGTTATAGAAATACCCGTGACTAAAGAAGAAAAACCAGATTATGAATCAATAGAAAAATATATAAAATCACTTAATGGGTCTGTATCAGAAATTCTGGACTGTTTTTTAGAAGAAGGATATGAAAAAGCATGTTGGTATATGGACAATATAGACCAAAAAGATTTTGAGAAAAACTATGCAGGAAAAGTTAGCGATGTGAAAGAAAAATTATTTGATCGAGAATGGGTAGAATTTCATTTATATGATTTGTTTGAAATTGATAATGGAAATAAGTTTGATAGAAGTAAAATGACAAATTATTTGCCATCTGTTAATTTTGTAGGACGATCGAGTAAAAATAATGGGGTAACAGCTTGTGTTGATGAAATTGAAGAAGTTGTTCCATATGAAGCTGGGTTAATGACAATAGCACTGGGAGGGGAATATTTAGGTTCTTGTTTTATTCAAGATTATCCTTTTTACACAAGTCAAAATGTAGCGATTTTAAAACCTTTACAGGATATGAGTATTTATACAAAAATTTTCATTGCACACCTAATAAGGTTTGAAAGTGCAAATAATTATAAGGCTTTTGCCAGAGAGCTTAATGCACATTTAAAAACAGATTTTGTTATAAAACTTCCAGTAAATTTAAATCAAGAGCCAGATTTTGATTTCATAGATAGATATATAAAATCATTATCGTTTAGTGGAAGACTTCAAAATTCTTAATATGGAAATGGGGAAAGATATGCCGGATGAGAAATCATCCGGCATTTTTTACATCCATTCGCATATAGATATAATAAGGATTGTCCATAAAAGAAAATAGATGGAGAGGTGGCAGGATGTATCAGAAAGAAATTATCTATATGAGTCTGTTTGAGCATGATATGAAAAAAGAGTGTATCGGATATCTGAAACTGGAAAAGAAACAGGATGACTTTCAATTAGAGCTTCAGGTAAAAAATCTTCCCGACGTCATAATGGGCAGTTTCCCAATTCGTCTACAGGGCGGGGACGTATGGCGGGAAGAGGACACGATGGCGATAAAAGGCGGAAACGGTACGTGGAGAGGACACACCAGAGAAGAGGTTTTGCGGGCGGAAATCATTCTGCCAGGTTCTTATAAAATCAGGGGGCAGAGTAAGAAGGCTCCTACGGTCACAGATAATAAAACACGGCTTATGGAAGATGCACCGGAAGAAAAAGAGAAGACAGCCGCGCAGAAACCCAGAACTGATCTGCCAAAACAGAACATGGAGGATATACTGTCAGAGCGGGCAAGTGAAAAGAGCAGCGAAAATGCACTGCCGGAACAGTCACAGAGACAGAGTGTGGGGAATCCGTCGCCACAGATACCGCCGGAACAAGGCAAGGAAGAAATCTTGTTGGAAGATATCAGAAGCCAAGGCGAAGATTCCGCATATGAGGGTGTAGCGCAAGCATCCAAGTCCGCTTTACCGGTGCGGGCGGTTTCGATGGCGCAGACCGGGCGGTCTATTCCGGTAAGGCATATGCCTTTATATGAAAGCAAGTGGGAACAGATTCTTGCCACTTATGAGAAGACACGTCCCTATGGGGACGATAGGATTTATGTCAAATTAGAACCCAAAGATTTTATCGTCCTGCGTTCCGATTACCAGCATCTTGTCAATAACAGCTTTTTACTGCACGGATTTTATAATTACCGGCATGTGATATTGGGAAAAGAAAAAGATTATTACTTAGGCGTCCCCGGCGTTTTCTATGAGAGAGAAAAAATGGTCGCATTGATGTTTGGTTTTGAAGCTTTCGAGTGTGAAGGGGGAAGTGCAGAGGAAGGAAAATTCGGATATTATTTGCGAAAAGTGGAAATTTAAAACCGTGCGTTTTATGTCGAACCCAACTCATGCACGTTACCTCTACAGTTAACTCCGCCAGGCGCCCTTACGGCACATGGAAGGTTTCACTTAGTGCTGCTGTGTTCCCACCCTGACACGGTTCATGAATTCCCATTGCGTAAGACCCGAACTTCAACGCCACTTATAAAGGGCAGCTACACAAGAAAAAGCCCTCGATAAAACATCACCCCCACTAGAGCGGATTGTGGGTACAGGGCACCGCTAACGCCCCGGCTGCACGGTTCTATCAGTATACTGTTTTTTGAAGGATTTGTCAACTTTGAATCTGGGTCGCATTAGCGGACCGAATCAGCGGATCTCATTAGGGGGGCTCATTCGTGTTACATTGACGTCAGCATTAGCGCACGCATTATCAGATGTATTCTGCGCGGCTGTTTTTAACGCTTTATTTTTGACGCGCAATTCCTTGAAAAAATCCGTCAGCATGGCGGAGCAGGTTTCTTCCAGAACGCCTCGTGTTACGAGCGCCTGATGATTAAACTGCGGCATTTCCAGAATGTTTAAGATGGAACCGCCGCAGCCGGCTTTGGGATTCATGCTGCCCATGACGACTCTGGTAATCCGCGCCTGTATGATGGCGCCTGCGCACATCTGACACGGTTCAAGCGTTACATACAGGGTGCACCCTTCCAGCCGCCAGTCCCCCATTTTTTTACTGGCTTTCTTAATTGCGGTAATTTCTGCATGGGCGAGCGTATTCCTATCCGTATTGCGCCGGTTATAGCCTCTTCCGATAATTTTATCTTCATAGACGATGACGCAGCCGATAGGAACCTCGCCCAGAGCATAGGCTTTCTTTGCCTGTTTAATTGCTTCTCTCATGTATTTCTCATCCAGATTCATTGACGCCTCCAGGGATGGTTTGTCGGAAAAACTTTTGTTTCTTTTATCGCGAATAGTTTACCATAAATATCTGGAAAATACTATGGATTTCCGGTATCTTTGCAAATGGCGTCTTTTATACGAAGTTTTCTGGATGAAAGTTTTTTGCGCGATGCTTACCATTCCACAGTCGTCTGGAATAAGGCTTTTTCGGGGAGAAGATAGGCATTTTCAGCTTTGCATTCGTCCATGAAGGTGTAATAGTCTACCACATAGATATGCACCGTATCGGTATTTCTTCCGTAAACAGAATAAATTTCTGCCATTGTGCCCTGGCTATCTAATATTTTTCCATCGGCGTCCGTAATAGCAATAATATAATCTACAGGATCGACATTTTCCGGTAAAATGATGTCCGCCTTGATTTCATAGCGCGTTTTTGTAACAGTAGAGATGCCGATGCCGTCTTCATTGGCCTGCATGATTTCTACACTCTGAGTATCCGTCTGGTACAATGATACAGGAATCTTGAAACTCCACGGACCGTCGTAATATTTTTTCACCGGCTGTTGCATTATGATGGTTTCACCGGTATCGTCAAAAGTTAGTGGCACTTCTTTATATTCGTTCAGCGAGCCCCAGAACTGCTGGATAGTAAACGAGTAAGTAAATTCCGTGGGCAGGGCATCTATTTCCAGAACTTTCCTTATAGTTTCTAAGTCAATCCTGACAATGCCGAGGAATGTGTGTGCGTCGGAGTAATTGCCCTGAATGTAGTAGGGCGTGAGAAGTCCTTCTGCACTGGACAAGTCTGGGTCGGAGCACTCGAAATTCTGGCTGCATTGCATATAAAGCATGTCGTAAGGCAGGGTATAATCTTTCATATTCTGTACCCTGTTAAAATCTTCGGGAAATCCTTCTTCGCTATATAATTCCAGGGAAAAGTATAATGCCATTTCTGTATAAGATGCTTCCGATAAGGTAATGGTAATGCCGCCAGCGCTCTGGGAATATCCATTGGTAATGCCGTCAGCGCTTTGGGAATATCCATTGGTAACGTCGCCGGTATTCTGGGAATATTCATCGGCTGCGAAGTCGGATACGGGCGGAACGTCCGGCGTAATAATCGGTACAGCATGTTCACTGAAATTGCCCGGATAATCGACATTTTTTTCGACGGCCTGAAAAATTTTCCCAATAAAAGGAATTTTATCGGCAAGTACGGGATTGCTGAAACCGATAAAGCCCAGAATCAGGATGAGCGTTGCCGCTATGCTTAGATAATACACGGTGCGTATGCATTTTCTAGAACGCTGCACAACGGTATGATTCTGGATTTGTGTATAGGCGTTGTCTATGTTTGCCTGTATTTTGGGAGTGGTTTTCGGGGTAAAATGAAGGATTTCATATAATCCGGTATCGTTGTGGTTTTCGTTCATCATAGGGCGCCTTCCTTTCCATTGGCTGTTATGTAGCCGCTTTTTTGCAGTTGTGTCCTGAGTCTGGCTTTTTCTCGATGCATACGGCTGCGAATCGTATTTTCATTGATATGCAGGATATCCGCAATTTCTTTTGTTGTAAGTTCCTCACCGTAATATAGCTGGAAACAGATCCGGTTTTCTTCCGATACAAAGGACAAAAGTTCCCTGAATTTTAAAAGAGATAGGTCTATATCCTGCATAGCGTCTGTAAGACTTTCGGATAGTTCTTCTATTGGAACACATTTTTTGTTTCTGCGGTAAATACGGTTGCAGTTATTGAGCAGGATGCGAATCAGCCATGTTTTAAAATAACGGGGTTCTTTCAAGGAAGAAAGATGCTCGTATGCATCCAGAATCGTATCCTGCATTACATCGGCAATGTCCGCTTCCTGCGAAAGATAACCGTAAGCGATACGCAGCATCGTATCCCGATAGCACTCCATCAGTTCCAGAAAAGCATCCTGGTCGCCGTTCATTGCTTTTTCGACTAGCGTTATCATGTTTATCCTCTTTTCGTTGTATGTCGTATGTGCCAACTGACTATATGACAGCCGGCTGACAGTGTTTTGCAAGCGCTTGTTTAGGATATCGTATCATTCCTACATTTATTAGAGAATACAGAGAGAAACTTTGTTGCAATGTTTAGGATTTTTTTGAAAAAATTTAGCAAAGAAAATAAAAACAATAGTTGACGGAGTGCCGCGAAATCGTTATAATTTGTTTCATGTGGAGACGTATCGAAGTGGTCATAACGGGGCTGACTCGAAATCAGTTTGCCTTTCGGGGCACGCGGGTTCGAATCCCGCCGTCTCCGTTTTCAATACTCTGGGATTCCAGGGTATTTTTTTAATGGAAAACAATTTATTAAATCAGTTGTGATAGTTTCCAAAATATTATATAATTTAATTGCCATGTTTTATATAGAGGCAATGGTGGGTATGAAATTATATATGTTAAGGAGGAAGCAAAATGAAAAGAATCGGGATGTTAACCAGTGGTGGAGATTGTCAGGCATTGAATGCTGCAATGCGCGGTGTTGTAAAATGTTTATCCTGTAGCGGGGACAAGGTAGAAATCTATGGTTTCCTGGAGGGCTATAAGGGATTGATTTACGGGAATTTCCGTATGTTGACGGGTATGGATTTTTCAGGTATTTTGACAAAAGGCGGTACGATTCTTGGAAGCTCCCGGACTCCCTTTAAACTGATGCGCGAACCGGATGAGAACGGGCTGGATAAAGTAGAGGCAATGAAGCAGAATTACTATAAACTGCAGCTTGACTGTCTCGTGATTCTGGGCGGTAACGGAACACATAAGACTGCTAATCTGTTAAGGGAAGAGGGCTTGAATATAGTAACGCTTCCGAAGACGATTGATAACGATTTATGGGGCACGGATATGACATTTGGTTTCCAGAGTGCGGTTGATATCGCAACGGATTGTATCGACTGTATCCATACGACGGCGGCGTCTCATGGACGTATTTTCATCGTGGAAGTTATGGGGCATAAAGTTGGATGGCTGACTCTAAACGCAGGAATGGCAGGTGGTGCGGATATCATCCTGATTCCAGAAATCCCATACGATATCGATAAGATAATCAAAGCGATTGAGGCGCGTCATGAGCGCGGTTCCCAGTTTACCATTATGGCAGTGGCTGAGGGCGCGATTTCTAAAGAAGACGCGAAGCTTTCCAAGAAAGAATATAAAGAAAAGATGAAAAATTATCAATATCCTTCCGTTTCTTATGAAATCGCAGACCAGATTCAGCAGAAAACGGGTCAGGATGTGCGTGTAACAGTGCCGGGCCACACACAGCGCGGCGGCAGCCCTTGTCCGTATGACCGTGTATTTGCAACACGTCTCGGTGCAGAAGCGGGTAAACTCATTCTGAATGGGGAGTATGGCTTCATGGTAGGCTATAAGAACAGGGAAGTCGTAAAAGTTCCGCTAGAAGAAGTGGCAGGAAAGCTGAAAATGGTATCCCCGGATGCGACGATTGTGCAGGAAGCGAAAATGACAGGTATCAGTTTTGGCGACTAAACAGAAATCGCAGACGGATAGAAAGGCGTAGGGATTAATACAGAATGTCATATACAGCGCTTTATCGGAAGTTTCGTCCCGACTGTTTTGAGGACGTCAAAGGGCAGGAACATATCGTTACAACATTACGGAATCAAATCCAGGCACAGCGTATCGGTCACGCCTACCTTTTCTGCGGTACGCGGGGAACGGGGAAAACCTCGGTGGCCAAAATTTTTGCCAAGGCGGTAAATTGCGAGCATCCGGTGGAAGGCAGCCCCTGCGGGGAATGCCGCTCCTGCAAGGCAATCGCAGCCGGCGCCAGTATGAATGTCATTGAGATTGACGCGGCGTCTAATAATAGCGTGGAAAATATCCGGGAAATTGTAGAAGAAGTATCCTATTCACCGGCGGAAGGAAATTATAAAGTATATATTATTGATGAAGTCCATATGCTTTCCCTCAGCGCTTTTAATGCACTGTTAAAAACGCTGGAGGAACCGCCGTCCTATGTTATTTTCGTTCTGGCGACGACGGAAGTCCATAAGATACCGATTACGATTTTGTCCCGGTGCCAGCGGTATGACTTTAAAAGGATTTCGATTGAGACCATTACGACGAGGCTTAGGGAACTGATGGAAGTGGAACAGATAGCGGTGGAAGATAAGGCGCTCCGCTATATCGCCAAAACGGCGGACGGTTCTTTCAGGGATTCCCTGAGTCTGCTGGATCAATGTATTGCCTTTCATTTCGGGCAGGAGCTCACATATGATAAAGTCCTGGATGTGTTGGGCGCAGTGGATACCGAAGTGTTTAGCAGGATGTTTCAGCATGTGTTGGACAAGGACGTGCCGGGCTGTATTTCCCTGTTGGAAGAGATCGTGATGCAGGGCAGGGAACTGACTCAGTTCGTCACGGATTTTACATGGTATCTGCGTAATCAGCTACTTGTAAAAACTTCCGATGCAGATGCGATAGAAGATATTGTAGATGTATCCACTGAGAATTTAGAAAGGATGAAGGCGGAAGCTGACAGGGTTGATCAGGAAGCCATCATGCGGTATATCCGTATTTTCTCGGAGCTTTCGGGCGAGATGAAATATGCTGCACAAAAGCGGATTCTGCTTGAAATTGCACTGATTAAATTGTGCCGCCCCAGTATGGAAAGCGATGCGGATTCCCTGCTTGAGAGAATCCGTGCGGTGGAAGACAAACTGGAAAAAGGCGTTGCAATAGCGGCGCCGCAGGCGGCTGTTTTAAGCGGGACGGCGGAAAGAGAAAATGTCCAGACTGCATCGCGTCCACTGCCTAAAGCAATTCCAGAAGATGTGAAACAGATTGTCAATCAGTGGCAGAGCGTCGTAGGCGAGGCTTCCATGCCGATGAAACAGTATCTGAAAGATGCGCGTTTGAGTTTGGGCGGTGACAATAAACTGATGGTAGTCGTAGAAGATGGCGTGGCTTCGGATTACTTTCTGAAACAGGAAGGGCATAAGGAACTGTTAGAGAAAATCATATCGGATATCGTCGGCAAAGAAATTGAAGTGACCGTGCAGAGCATACAAAGCGAACAGGATTTTGAGCAGGATTATGTGGATTTAAGTCAGATTATACACATGCCAATAGAAGAAGAATAGAAAAAGAAAGAGGTAGGATTATGGCGAAGCGAGGAGGATTTCCGGGAGGCGGAATGCCTGGAAACATGAACAATTTAATGAAACAGGCGCAGAGAATGCAGCGGCAGATGGAAGAGAGCCAGAAGGAACTGGAAGAGAAAGAATTTACCGCAAAAGCAGGCGGCGGCGCTGTAGAGGTGACGGTGACCGGAAAGAAAGAAGTCGCTAAAGTGAAATTATCCCAGGAAGTAGTTGACCCGGACGATGTAGAAATGTTAGAGGATCTTGTCATGGCGGCAGCCAATGAGGCGCTGCGTATGGCGGAGGAAGCAAATGCCGAAATTATGAGCAAGATGACAGGCGGACTTGGCGGAGGCTTTCCTTTCTGATGGACTTATACGGCGGATACATTCATAAATTAATTGAAGAATTGTCGATGTTGCCGGGAATAGGTGCAAAATCAGCCCAGCGGTTAACTTTTCACCTGATTAATATGCCGAAAGAACGCGTAGACAGACTGGCTGTCACGATGATGGAAGCAAGGGAACATGTGCGTTACTGTCAGGAGTGTTTTACGCTTGCCGAACAGGATATCTGTCCAATCTGCGCAAATGGGAACAGAGACCATCAGACGATTATGGTGGTGGAAAATGCAAGGGATTTGGCGGCGTATGAGAAGACCGGTAAGTATACGGGCGTCTATCATGTCCTGCATGGTGCGATTTCACCGATGCTGGGAATCGGACCTAATGATATCAGGCTGAAAGAATTGATGCAGCGGCTGCAGGCGGACGTAAAAGAAGTAATCATTGCCACCAATTCCAGTCTGGAAGGGGAAACGACGGCGATGTATATCAGTAAGCTGATTAAGCCGACAGGTGTGAAAGTGACCAGAATAGCCAGCGGCGTACCGGTGGGTGGAGATCTGGAATATATAGACGAAATCACTTTGCTGCGCGCATTAGAGGGCAGGACGGAGTTATAAATTCATTTTGGAAAGGAAGGTATGGGGATGACCAGGGAATTTTTTGGAACGACAAAGGACGGCAGGGAAATAGATGCTTTCGTCCTGGAAAATGCAGCCGGCATGAAGATCAAGGTGCTAAATTACGGCGTGATTGTAAAAAACGTGTATGTGCCAGATAAGGATGGTAATCTGGCAGATGTAGTGCTGGGGTATGATAAGCTGGAAGATTATGAGGAAAACGGCTGCTTTTTTGGCGCAACAATCGGTCCCAGCGCAAATCGTATTGGCAACGCCAGTTTTCAGATTCATGGAAAAACCTATCAATTAGAGGTCAATGATGGACCGAACAATTTACACAGCCATATTACAGAAGGATATCATAAACGGATATGGGACGTCGTGGAAACAGGTGACAACAGTGTGACGTTTTCACTGGAAGATTCTGATGGGAATATGGGATTTCCAGGCAATAAAAAGATCACCGTGACTGTCAGCTTATCAGAAGATAACTGTCTGAGGATAAAATATCATGCAGTTTCCGATGCGGATACGATGATTAACATGACGAACCACTCTTATTTCAATTTAAGCGGGCATCAGGCAGGGAAAATTGAGGATCATATTCTAACGATTCATGCGGATAACTATACGCCCTTAGCGGTGGGTTCTATTACGACAGGAGAAATTCTGCCAGTCGCAGGGACGCCTATGAATTTTACGGTGCCGAAACCGATTGGCAGGGATATTGAGGATGACTTTGGGCAATTGAAACTAGCTTTTGGCTACGACCACAATTATGTAATAAACAATGCGGATGGCACACTGCGGGAAATTGCCGTGCTGGAAGACCCAAAGAGCGGACGGAAGCTGAAAGCTTTCTCTACGCTTCCCGGTGTGCAGTTTTATGCTGGGAATTGCATCGATGAAGGCGTAGGCAAGGAAGGCGCGCTTTACAGACCAAGGTCAGGCATGTGTCTGGAAACGCAGTATTTCCCAGATGCGATTCATAAACCACAGTTTCCCTCTGTCATTTTCGGACCGGGCAGGGACTATGAAGCAGAAACGGTATATCAGTTTTTATAAAAAATAGAAATATTGCGAGTAGAATAAAAAGGACATGAGTTTTCATGTTCTTTTTCATCATATAGGAAATTTCCCGACAACGCGGAAGAATGCTTTTCAGGACACGCGCGATTTGATAAATTTTGCATGTCTTCTATGCTATATTAGCTATATCCGTATGCAGCAAGGCATAGAAAGGTGTGGGGAATGAGATGGAAACAACCAATATTTTAATTCACAAAGGAGAAAAAGAAAAAAAATACCATCTCTATGTAGAAGATTATGTTATGTCTTATCTGAAAAACTATGGAGTCATGGATTGTAAAAATATTTCATTCTATGGGAAACGGGAGCCGGAAGAAAAAAAATACTACATATACGGTGCAGGACAGCAAAAAGAAATTTCCTATTTTGAAAAATATACACTGTTGGATGAGATTTCATGCCGCTATGTGATGGACATGCCTGTATTTTCCATAAAAGATGACGGAGGCATTTATGAGTTGGCGGGCTATGATATTTTCTACCAGAGTAACGAGGCAATGCAAAGTTACATGGTCGAGCAAAGAAAGCTGACAGAGGCGGAAGAGAAAAAGCAGGGAAGGAATGGAGGACAGACGGGAAGTAGGACGCAGTATCGGACAGAAAGGGAAATAGCGTTTCAGGCCGGAATGCAGAATCGAAAAAAGGTGTCTGCCCATAAAAGCGTTTCAGAAAGAGCCGGAAGCCGCCTGATGCTGATACAGCTATCCGCCATTTTTATAATTCTGGCGGCGATTGTTATTAACTCGACCAATAGCTATACGAAATTGACAGAACTCAATCAGGCGGCAGTAGAAGTCTTTTTTGCGATGGAAAACGAGGATGCCGCCGGCGCTATGGATGATATGTTGCTGCGCCTTGAGGATATCGACGCGAAATTTGAAGAAGAAAATCGATTACTAAAACAGGAAGAGACCGGGAACGAAGACGACGACAGCAGAGAAACGGACGAAAAGACCGAGAACGAAGACGGCGGCAGCAGCGAAACGGATGAAAAAGCCGAGAACGAAGACAGCGGTAGCAGCGAAACAGATGAAAAAGAATCTGACGTGGGAGTGGCGAGTGTGGAGGAAAATAATGTCGGAAAGGACAGTGTCAAAGAAGCTGATACTAAGGAAAAGAGCGGCGAAGAAGCGGATGTCATAAAAGATAATGCTGAAGAAACGGATGCCGCAAACGCGCAAGCCCAACAGACTACCGAGGAAGAAGGCGGTACAAATCAGCCCGCAGAACAGGCTTTTGCCAGAAGCTTTGCAGAATACTATCGAATTGAAAAAGGGGATACGTTGTGCACTATCAGTATTAAAATATATGGTGATGCTTCAAAAGTGAAGGAAATATGTGAGTTAAATAAGATTACAGACCCCGATTGCATCAAGTATGGTCAAAAAATATTATTACCTTAGGCAAATATGTGGTACAATAGACGCAAGTCCGGCGACTTGCGTCACAAGAATTGCGGAGCAATTCTTGCTGGAATGATATCATGAACCGGCATTAGAGGAATGGTATAATAGACGCAAGTCTAGAAAATAGGAGCAGTACAAAAGAAAGATAGTTTGTAAAGAGGAATAACGTATGGTGGACGTTAGAAGCTACTTTAAAAAAAGAGAGAAGCGTGACAGCAAGGCGCCGCGTATCAATTATATGGAAAAAATCAAAAGCCACAAGTTTATGATTTTTTATCGCAGCGTACTAATTTTTGTATTGGTGGCTGCGGTTGCGGCGGCATTTGTAATCCAGTGGAAAAATAAAATCTATGTAGACAGCGTTGTTTTATCCTCTACGGAAATAGCGCTGCCCCAAAGCGGGAGAACCGTGACATTTTCAGGGCATCTATTGACATATAGTAAAGACGGGGCAAGCTGCATCGATACCAAAGGAGTTGCGGTATGGAATGAAACATTTGAAATGCAGAATCCGATGATTGATATCTGCCAGGATGTGGTGGCAATCGGGGATTATAATGGAAGAACCCTTTATGTCATGAATACAGGCAGCGTACTGGGAGAAATTGTTACCAACAAACCAATCAGAAACTTTTGCGTTGCCGCTAATGGAGTAGTGGCGGTTGTTCTGGACGATTCGGACGTCACCTGGATATGTCTTTATGATACAGCGGGGGAGGAACTGGTTCGTTTTCGGACCACGATGAAAGACAGCGGTTATCCTTTTAAGGTAGCGATTTCTCCAAATGGAAGGCTGATATGCGTATCCTATCTGTTTGTGGATAGCGGTGAGCTGAAATCCAGCGTGGCATTTTATAATTTTGGCGCAGTGGGTCAGAATAATACAGACCATTATGTCAGTGGTTTTGACTATCAGGACGCTATTGTAGGGTATGCTCGTTTTCTGGATGATAAAACAATGTTTGCCGTATCCGACGAC
Organism: Blautia sp.; assembly: GCA_023664455.1. Lineage (GTDB taxonomy): Bacteria > Bacillota > Clostridia > Lachnospirales > Lachnospiraceae > UBA3282. Next base: position 7,412 of record JAMPFM010000001.1, on the reverse strand, counting down.
AGAATCATGTTCTTTGGCGGGGAACAAAAACCCGTCAGTATCGCCGAGCGTATGTTGGACGAAGATGTGGAACAGATTTTTTATGGAAAAGAGCATGTAGGGCTTGTTTTCCTAAATACGGACAGCAGTAACAGATATCGTCTGGATGTATATAATAAAACTGGTGACTTTAGCCGCTCTATCGAATTTGATATTGATTACTCGGATATCGTATTTTCAGACGACCAGATTATTATTTACAATGAGTCGGAGTGCCGTATTTATAATATGGGCGGCGTAGAAAAGTATGCCGGACATTTTGAAAAAGCGGTGCATGTATTGATACCGACATCTTCTTCCTATAAATATATGTTGGTTACATCAGATTCCGTTGATATCATTGAATTAAAGTAAGGCGGAAAAAGTTACAGTCAGAGAAAGGTGTTGAATCGTAATTTGAAAATTGTTTTTGTTCTTCTTATTTTTTTACTGCTTATCTGGAGGGTAAAAAAAGGGTTTCATAACGGTATGATAAAAGAAGTTGTAAATATGTTGTCAGCATTGGTTTCATGTATATGCATTATTCTTATTTTCTTCACGATAAGCAGCGTTATGGCGCGGACATTCAGCGTACTCACTATCTGCGTCGCGGGGCTTATCGGCATCGGCATTCTTTTCAAACTATGCGGTCTAGTATTCAAACCAATTACCGCAATTGTAAATATTTCGATTATGAACGGATTGGATAAACTTTTGGGAGCAGTCATTGGTTTCGTGGAAGCAGTGGTAGGCGCATGGATTTTGTATCATGTGTTGGACTATGTGGGGATTTTTATCTGCCCTGCCAGCTTGGTATGAACTTGCCAATACCTAAATTACTGACTGAAAATAGATTTCCGTGCATTAAATGATTGCAATATTGACTATAAGAAGCGCTGCCCATATAATAAGAAATAACTAAAAACAATCAGATTTTATGAGGAGGTTAGGATGAGGAAAAGATTTTTCACAAGATTAGCAGCGGGATTATTGTGCGGGGCGCTGTTCCTTACAGATGCGGCGTCTCTGGACGTATGGGCCGCTTCCAATGATTTAGATGCAGGGCGGATTGCGTCCTTAACAGAGCCGGGCAATGGAAGTGACACAAGTGTCATAATCAAAGAAGGAGAAGAAAAGAAAGAAGCGGAGGATTCGCCTGGGAAGGAATCAGAAGACAAGACGGAGCCGTCCGCACCAGAAGGGACTGATGAGGAAGAAGCAGAGAATCCGAGTCAGGAAACGGATGAGAAGGAATCAGAGGAGGAAACGACGGAGCCGTCCGCGCCAGAAGAGACTGATGGGGAAGAAGCAGAGAATCCGGATCAGGAAGCGGATGAGACCGAAGAAGATGAGGTACCTGCCGAAGAGGATGATGAGGAGCTTGCACTGCCCATAGAGGAAGAGCAGGCGTCTGTCTCAGCGAATACTGTGGGGGGGGGCAGGCGCCAATCCAGTGATGGTGACCTCTGCGGATGATATCGCAAGTGGAACAAGCAACGAGATTTCATGGGTCATTGATGCAGACGGTAAGCTGACGGTAGCCGGAACCGGGGATTGGGAAAGACAGGAGGACAAGTATGCACCCTGGTATGAATATAGAACGTCGATAAAGTCCGCGACGGTTTCCGTAACAGGGACGACAGACGCTTCCTATATGTTTTATGAATGCGAAGCTTTAACAGCCGTGGATCTAAGCGGTTTTAACACCGCCAATGTGACAGATATGAGTAACATGTTTTATGAATGCTGGCGTCTGACGACGCTGGATGTAAGCAAGTTCAATACTGTCAATGTGACGAATATGAGCGACATGTTTTCTGGCTGCTATAATCTGACGACGCTGGATGTAAGCAAGTTCGATACTGCCCAAGTGACGGATATGAGCGGCATGTTTGCTGGCTGTTCTAATCTGGACACGCTGAATGTAAGTAAGTTCGAGACCGCCAAAGTAACGAATATGAGAGACATGTTTGCCAGCTGTTGTAGTCTGGACACGCTGAATGTAAGTAAGTTCGATACTGCCCAAGTGACGGATATGAGCGGCATGTTTCTGAACTGTTATAATCTGAAAAAGCTGGATCTAAGCAGTTTCAACACCGCCCAAGTAACGGATATGAGTCGTATGTTTTACGGTTTACACTGGTCTCTGACGACGCTGGATGTAAGCAAGTTCGATACTGCCCAAGTGACGGATATGAGCGGCATGTTTTCTGAATGTCTTAGTCTGACCTCACTGGATGTAAGTACTTTCAATACTGCCCAAGTGACGGATATGAGCAGCATGTTTAGTTTCTGCGATGGTCTGACGACGCTGGATCTCAGCAATTTCAATACCGCCAATGTAACAGATATGCACGATATGTTTTGGAAATGCCCTGACCTGGAGACAGTGAATCTCAGCAGTTTCGATACCGGCAAAGTGACGGATATGAGCGCCATGTTTGAGCAATGTGGAAGCCTGGACACACTGGATCTCAGCCATTTCAATACCGCCAATGTAACAGATATGAGTCGCATGTTTGCTTTCTGCTATTACTTGGAACCGCTGGATATAAGCCATTTCAATACCGCCAAAGTGACGGATATGAGCGAGATGTTTGTTCAGTGTTATAACCTGATCACATTGGATGTAAGCAGTTTCGATACCAGCAGCGTAACGGACATGGGCAGCATGTTTTATGGATGTTCCAGCCTGACCAAGCTGGATGTAAGTCATTTCCATACTGCTAATGTGACGAATATGAGCGCCATGTTTCAAGGATGTTCCAAACTGACCAAGCTAGATGTAAGCAATTTTGATACTTCCAATGTAACGGGTATGAACTATATGTTTAAAGGCTGCGCTGGTCTGACCTCATTGGATGTAAGCAATTTCGATACCTCCAAGGTGACGGGTATGGGGGACATGTTTTGTGTATGCTCTGGCTTGACCACGCTGGATGTAAGCAATTTCAATACCGCCAATGTGAGGGATATGGGAGGAATGTTTTCTTTCTGCTATGACCTGACTAGGCTGGATTTAAGCCGTTTCAACACCGCCAATGTAACAAGTATGAAAGGCATGTTTCAGCAATGTACCAGCCTGACCAAGCTGGATGTAAGCAATTTCGATACCGCCAATGTAACAAATATGGAGGGCATGTTTCAGCAATGTACCAGCTTGACCAAGCTGGATCTAAGCCATTTCAATACTGCCAATGTAACAAATATGAAGGACATGTTTTTTGGCTGTACTAGTCTGAGCACACTGAATCTAAGCAATTTCGATACCAGCGGTGTGACAAATATGACGAGCATGTTTCAGCAATGTACCAGCCTGACCAAGCTGGATTTAAGCCGTTTCGATACCGCCAAAGTGACGGGTATGATTTATATGTTTCATACCTGCAGTAGTCTGACCACGCTGGATTTAAGCAGTTTTGATATGGGCAAGTGCAACAGCACGTACAGGGCGCTGTTTGGCTGTTACAATCTGACAGCCATTAACACGCCCCGCAATGTCTCGCGCTCTGTGGAACTCCCTGTAAATTCCGGAGATATATGGTACCGTTTTGACGGTACCGAGGTTACGGAGCTGCCGCAGAACCTATCCTACAGCATACTGATTACCAAAAACAAGAAACCGGAGGTTTCTGAACCGCATATAACCGCTGTCAAGCAGAGGACTGCCTATGTATGCGGTGATACGGTCAATACTGACGATATAACCGTAACCTATTTCGATGACAAGGGAACCATTACAAAGCTGACGGAAGGCTTTACGACGAATGTGGATGAGGTCAACCAGACGATGTCCACGCCGGGCAACAAAACGCTGATAGTGACGTACCTGGATTCCAGTGTATCCCCCGGCAGGGAATTTACAGCCGGGATTGAGCTGACTGTGACACTGGGCTTAACAGGGGAAAACACTGTCATGACTCTGCCGGATATAGAAACGGGGAATTATCCTGTATACAACGGCAGACAACACACCCCGCGCGTGGAGGTGAAGCTGGCGCAAGCCGGGATGGTTCTGGACGCCGGAACAGATTACACGGTATCTTATAAGAACAATATCAATGCGGGAACGGCGGCCGTTATTGTTACGGGTATGGGCATCTACAGCGGCACGCTTGAAAAGACCTTTCCCATTGAGAAAGCAAAAGTAAAGATAAAGACAAAGGATACTACGATTGCCGTAGGCGACGCCATACCGGAGACATTTGCCTGTGAAATGACGGGTTTCTTCAATGGGGATGAAAAGAAAGTGACAGGATTGTCATTTTCCTTTGCCGCACCGGACGGCGCTTCGGTGAACAAAGACGATATCGATACGAGCATAACGGGGACTTACATAGTGACCCCGATAACCGCAACGGTAGGTGATAATTACATAGTTGATAATGAAAACGGCTATCAGCCGGGAATCTTTATCATTGCTGAGGAGCGTATCGTATATACAGTTACCTTTGACATGATGGGGCACGGAACGGGGAATGTGACAGCGCCCGCTCCCATGAAGTCGGTTCTTTCCGGTCAGTTAATCCCGGAGCCGGCTGCGCCCATATCGGAAGGCTGTCTTTTCACAGGCTGGTACAAGGACGTCGCATGTACAAAGGCATGGAATTTCGCTGCAGATACAGTACAGGCAGACACCACCCTGTATGCCCGCTGGGTTGTGCAGACTGCAGAGGGAGGCATTCAGATTCAGGAAATTTCGGAGCAGTTCTACACAGGAAATGCTATCAAGCCCGTACCGGCTGTCTATGCATCGGATGGCACATTGCTGAAAGCCGGAAAGGACTATACGGTTAAATATGGGAACAACATCAATGCTGATCAGGTGGCAGCGGATGGAGGAACCTATAATAGTCTGGATGGGAGCGCTCAGGCGGCACAAGAGAGCGGATTTAACGCAAAGCTTCCCTATGTGGAGATCAAAGGTAAGGGCAACCATACGGGAACTGTTTATACGAATTTCCACATCCGTCAGACAGCTATTTCGGATGCTGGCGGCAATGCGGCGGCAGGTTTTACCTTAAAATATACCGATCAGCTTGCGACCAATGCAAAAAAAGTACAGAAGCCTTTTTCCTCCCTGAAATACAAGAAAGCCATGACGGCGGGAAAAGACTATATGGTGACGTACAGCTCCGACAATGTGCTCGATGCGGATGGAAACGTGGTGAAAGCCGGGGACAGCGGCAAGTGGACTGTCACGGGAACATATGATAAGAATAATAAGTATACGCTTCCCGCCATCCCGAAAGGATACAGCGGCGTCTTTGAGATGACTGTGGAAGGAATCGGGAATTATGAAGGTGAAATCAAGCGCGAAATCTTTGTCACGAATAAGGCAAATCTGATCAAAAACGTTACCGTCACACTGGGCAAAAACCAGAAGAGTATGCCCTACAACGAAGGCAGTGCGGTGACGCTGACGCCCGGTTACAGTGATGGAAAGAAATATTATAAAGTAAGTGCGGATGGAAGCGTAAACAGCACGCCGGAGGCAAACGCAAAAGACCTCTTTACCGTAAAATCAGGTAAGATCTTCCTTGTCTGGGGACAGGATTACACCCTCAACTACACCAACAACAGGGCTGTGGGAACTGCCACCATGACGATCACCGGAATTGGGAACTACAAGGGTTCTAAGAGCGTTACTTTTAAGATTACGGGGGCGGCATTTAAAGCAAACACTGTTGAGGTGAAGGCCTATAATGCCCAGACAAACCCGAATGACAACGATTTTAAAGCGTCCATGCCTTATTCGGGCAGCGCTGTGACCCAGAATAAAGTAACGCTCACCACCAAGAAGACAAATACGAATCCAGGTGGAAAAACGCTGAGATATGGCGAGCATTACACCATCAGCTACAAGAACAATATCAAGAAAGGTACCGCTACCATGACCTTCACAGCGAAACCGGAATCGGGCTACAGCGGGAGCTTCAAAAAGACTTTCAAGATTGTAACGGCGTCGCTGGCTGACCCTGCCTTTGTGAAAGTGGAAGCTGCGGAAATCACCGGGCAGGAGCAGGACAGCCTTATTTCCGGGAAGGATGATAAGGGAAATATTTTCTATAAGTTAAACGGCACAGTGACATATAAGAGAGAGGGAGCGAAACCCTCACAACGTATCCGTCTGACTCTGTGTGACGGGAAAGGAAATCCGACAAACATTGTCCTAAAGGAAGGGACAGACTACACTGTGAGCTATGCCAATAACACCGTGCTGAAATCAGCGAACCTGGCAAATAAGGTTCCCACCATGACCTTCAAGGGAAAAGGAAACTATGCCGGCAATCTGAAAGTAACCTTTGACATTAGTGAGGCAGCAATGGAAGCGGGTGCAGACAATCTGACCGTGTCAGCAGCGGCAGCGGCATACAGCAGTAAAAAGGCGCCTGAATATCAATATGCGCCGAAAGTCACCGTGAAAGACGGCAAGAAGGCATTGAGGCTGAATAAAGATTTCAAGGTGGAGTATCAGAATTGCAGCCAGCAGGCGATAGGCGATTACCTGGAGGCGCTGGGCAAGAATGCGGCATGGGATACGGTGCAGGCAAAGCGTCCCTATGCTGTGATCACAGCAGTAAACGGAAGCGGTTACACGACAGGAACTGACAAGGGCATTAAACGATATCTTGACATTTACCAAACGAAACTGACAGGCAGCAACCTTTATATCATCGTGTCAGAAGGAGAAAATCTCAATATCTACAACGGACAGCAGGTGAAGCCGAGTCGGGTAACAGTTTATTACAGCGCTGATACGAAAGCGGTAGCGGCTGCCAGGAAAGCAAAAGAGACAGACGAGGATAAGCTGACGTCAGCAAGTGGAACATACAAACTGACCAAACTGACGCCGCAATCAGAAGTCGATGGAGCAGGAGACTATACCCTGACTTACGGTGCAAATGTGACAGCCGGTAAGAACAAAGGGAGTGTGACAGTGACCGGAACAGGCATATACGGCGGCAGCGTCACGATAAAGTTCAGGATTCTGCAGAGAGATGTATATACAGCGCCCTGAGATGATAAATCAGCGCACCATTTAAAATGGTGACGCTGATTTTGCTGTGTAATTGTGTGATTAAATTTTACTTTTCTTTTAACTTTGGAAAGATTCATAAAGCCCTTGACAAATAAGAGAAATGAATGGTAAAATAAAAATCCACCGCATCCAGAATAGGGCGCAGCTGTTGCTGCGGCTCAGGGGCTTTTGGGATAAGTGAAACAGGATAATTAGGAATAGATTAAAAATAAATTTCCGGTAAATTTCCAGAAAAACCCCTTGACGCATACTGGAAGCTGTGGTATTATATGTAAGCTGTGTTTGAGAAACACGGCGCCGTACCTTGATAAAAGATTTATCTTTGACAAATCAATAGTAATGCAACCCTGAA